>NZ_BBWS01000006.1:0-240079 GCF_001463925.1 Aureimonas sp. N4
ACTGATCGTCGCCGAGGATGCCGGCTCGCGTCTGGAAAAGCTGGTGCCGGACATCAAAAAGACGGCGGAGCTGGTCTCCGAGATTTCAGCGGCCTGCCGCGAACAGTCGATCGGCATCGAGCAGATCAATCAGGCGATCGGGCAGCTGGATCAGGTGACGCAGGCCAATGCCGGCGCGGCCAACGAGATGACCGCGACCGCCGAGCAACTGGCGTCCGAAGCGGGCCGCCTCGAAGAGCGCGCGGGCTACTTCCGCATGACGGATGCCGAGCGCGACGCGCTGATCCAGGCCGAAGCGCTGGAGATCGAAGCGACCAACCGCGAGACCGAAGCGCGCAAGACCGCGCGCAAGCCGGCATCCCCGGTCAAAACGGTGACCAAGGCGACGGCCGCGCCTGCCGCAAAGCCCGCCGCATCGGCCTCCGCCGCCGCGCCCAAGTCTGCGCGCCCCGCCAAGGCACCGGTGAAACTGGCATCCGTCGATGACGATCTGTTCGAAAGCGGCCCGGCCTCCAATCCCGTCCATTCGCTTCAAGCGCAGGCGGCGGGCTTTGCGGCGGCCAAGCCGGCGAGCAGCAGCGGCTTCTCGCTGGATCTCGACGGCGGAGACGGGTTCGAGCGCATGAGTCGCTGAGGCGCGCAAATCCCTATCAGGACAGGCCGGGCGCGCAGCAGTCCGGCCTGTGTCGTTTCAGATGGATCTGTCTGCGTTGAGGGTCTCTCTGGAGACTCGTTGGCTGGAGAGGGGTTTGGGGCGGGCCGGCGGCTTTTCGCCGTCGATTCGTTGCCAATCCTAGGCCTTGCCGCTGGCACCCACTGCATCGGAAGCCTCGCGACATCGGAAAGGCACTTGTTGGCTCTACCCGTCGTGTTGCCAGCAGACCTATACGCGCGGTGAATGATCGCAGGCCAGACGCGCCAGCGCTCATCAAGCGTCCTGGCGCGTGGGGAAGGCGCCGAGCAAACCGGGGAAGCGGAGCCTGAAGGCCAATTCCCGCGCCCGCCGCGCGACAGCAACCCGGCCACGCTCGACACACGGAGCGGCTTCGCTTGCTTGACTTCGATTCTGTCTGGAAGGCCGGTGAAATGGTGGAGCTGAGCGGGATCGAACCGCTGACCTCGTCATTGCGAACGACGCGCTCTCCCAACTGAGCTACAGCCCCGTCCACCGGTGAGAGCGGATTTAGATCGGGGAGGGGGCAACTGTCAAGCGGCCACATCTGATTCGGCCCACGGCCTTCAAATTGGCGGCATGGCGATGCGCTGCGTTAGGAAAATCCCCATCTCCCTGACCGATTGTGCGATAGCACATAAGGTTCATCAGCCAGAGGCTCCCCATGCTTGCCGTCGTTCAGGTCGTTCTTTTGATCCTCAACATCCTCTGGTGGATCATTATCGTCTCGGCCATCCTGTCTTGGCTGCTGGCCTTCAACATTCTCGACTATCGCAACAATTTCGTGCGCACGGTCACCGATACGCTCAATCGCATGACGGAGCCGCTCTATCGGCCGATCCGCAATATGCTCCCCAATCTCGGCGGACTCGACCTGTCGCCGCTCGTGGTGCTGATTGCGATCTTCTTCCTGCAGCAGCTGATCTATCTCTACATCGTGCCGGCGATCTACCGCGCGGGCATCTGATGCTTCTGTCCGTGCGCCTGACGCCGCGCGCGTCGAGCGATCGGATCGACCGGATCGAGGCGTCGCCCGAAGGGTGGCGCATCGAGGCGCGGGTCCGGGCCGTGCCGGAAAAGGGGCTCGCCAACGAGGCCCTGATCCGTGTGATCGCGGACGGTCTCGGTGTTCCGAGATCCAGCCTCTCGATCGCCTCGGGCTCCAAGGGGCGGGAAAAGCGGTTGCGCTTCGAGGGCGACGAGGCGAGGCTGAACGAGGCGCTGCGCGCCCATCCGCTCACCCACTCCTCCCCGAGCGCCTGAGGTCCGCCGTTCGGGCGTACGAGACCGGCTTCGGTGCTTCCACAATGTCGGAACGTAAAAGGCGCGAGGCTCGATCGGAGCCCCGCGCCTTTTCAATTTGTCAGGCTCAATGGGAGCAGGCGATCAGGCGTTTTCCTGGCCGACCGGCGTCTTGTTCTTTTCCTTTTCGGACGCTTCGTCATAGCGCGTCACAGCTTCGGAAATCAGCTTGCGCGCTTCGGCCGCATCGCCCCAGCCGCCGATCTTCACCCACTTGCCGGGCTCCAGATCCTTGTAGTGCTCGAAGAAGTGCTCGATCTGCTTGAGCGTGATTTCCGGCAGGTCGGTATATTCCTCGACCTTCACGTAGCGCTGCGTCAGGGCCGGTGAGGGAACGGCGATGACCTTCTCGTCCAGACCCTTGTTGTCCTCCATCTTGAGGACGCCGATCGGGCGGCAGTTGATCACGCAGCTCGGGAAGAGCGGGCGCGTCGAGCAAACGAGAACGTCGATCGGATCGCCATCGTCCGACAGCGTGTGGGGAACGAAGCCGTAGTTCCCGGGATAGGTCATCGGCGTGTACAGGAAGCGATCGACGAAGAGAGCGCCGGACTCCTTGTCCATCTCGTACTTGATCGGATGGCCGCCGACCGGCACCTCGATGATGACGTTGATGTCCTCGGGTGGGTTCGTGCCCCGGGCGATGGCGTCGATGCGCATGGGAAAACTCCTCGAAAGCGTCGCGCGTGTCTAACCGCTCGCCGGCCCCGAGGCAATTGGAGGCCCTGATTTCCTTGCTGGAAGGTTAAGATCGGCGCGGGCCAGTCTCAAACGAAGGCGACGCCGACCTCGCCCTCTCGAACCCCGATCGGAAACCCGCCTCAGGCGAAGGTAAAGGCCAGTTTGCGCAGGGTCACGTCCTCGAAGGTTTCAGTGCCCGAGGCGACGTCGAGACCCCCTTCCGCCTCGTAGAAGCGAACCGCGCCGTCATTGTCCTCGAGCGCCCAGACGGCCGTCCCGGTCAGGCCGCGCGAGCGGAGCAACATGCGCGCGGCCGAGAAGAGCCGCCGCCCGTATCCGATGCCCTGGAACTCGGGCCGGAGATAAAGCTCGTAGACTTCGCCCTCCACGCCCAGCGCGCGCGTGCGGTTTCGCCCGAGCGTCGCATAGCCGCCCATTTCGCCCCCATATTGCAAGACGAGAATGGTCGCCTGGTTGTGGATCGCGCTCTCCCACCAAGCCGGATTGCGGCGCTCGATCATGCGCGACAAAGCCTTGTGGGGGATCAGCCCGGCATAGGTGCCGCGCCAAGACGCTTCGTGTGTACGGGAAAGACCCGCCGCGTCGCGGGCCTCGGCCAATCGGATCTCTGCGGCGATCGTCTTCATCTGGCATTAACCATGATGGGCGATTTCCGATCCTGCGCGGGATAAAAAATCACGCGGCGATTCGGCAAGAGCATGGTTCATCGGGAAGGGTCGTACCCCCTCGACGCCGGCTCGGCAACGGCTTGACGCGCGCGAAAATGCCTCGTCTGCTTCGCGCTTCGCCAGACCCTCAGCCGCGCCCGAGCACGCCGCCCGCCAGCGCCTTCTGAATGCCGGCAATGTTGGCCCCGCGCGACAGGTTCTGCGTGAAGGGCTGGGTCTGGCCCGACACCCAGATGCGCAATTCGGCATCCGTGTCGAACGAGCCGGCGGTTTCCACTGAGAACATGGTGACGGCGCGATAGGGGATCGAATGATACTGACGCTTGCGCCCGGTCATGCCCTGCTTGTCGATCAGGATGACGCGCCGGTCGGTGAAGACGAGCTGGTCCCGCATCAGCTGAAAGGCGATCTCGATCCCTTCGTTGGGCAGGAGAACCGGCTCCAGTTCCCTCGACAGGCTGCCGACATCGAGATCGCTGGCAAGGCCGAGAAGCCCGTTGAGAAAGCCCATGGTTCTGGTCTCCGTTGGAAATTCCATCCGCTCCGCCGGGCGGTCGCGAAGGAGATGGGAGCACCGGACTTCAAGCGCGAGCCGATCCGCGACATTCCCCGGTCACGAAACCGTGCGGGTGGCGAGGTCGGCGCGCCCGGCGATCAAGCGCTGCTGGCGCCCTTGTCCTCCCGCTCCGGCCAGCCGGCGACGACGACCTTGCCGAGCATCGTGCCGGTTTCGCTGAGCGCGTGGCCCTCGCGGATCGTCGCGGCCGAGATCGGGGAAAGCGTGCGCGTGCGGGTCGAGCGAAGCCGCCCGGCATCCACCAATCGCGAAATCTCCGACAGGAGCCGATGCTGCTCGATCATGTCGGCGGTCTGGAAGAGAGGCCGCGTGAACATGTACTCGAAATGCAGCGAAACGGATTTGAAGCGGATCGGCGCGAGGTCCAGCGCGGCGCTGTCGATCACGCAGAGTTCGCCGAACGGGCGGATCAGCGCTCCGATGTCATTCATATGTGCAGGGGTCTGGGTCAGGGCGAAAACATAGTCCACCGGCCCGAGGCCGAGTTCGGCGATCTGCGGGGCCATGGGCCGCGAATGATCGATCACATGGTGGCAGCCATGCTCCAGGGCGAAGGCGCGGGTCTCCTCGCGCGAGGCCGTGCCGATCACGGTGAGCGCCGTCAACTGGCGCGCCAGCTGCGTGGCGATGGAGCCGACCCCGCCGGCGGCTCCGATCACCAGAAGCGTGCCGCGTTCGGTCTCGTCGGGTTGAATGCGGAACCGGTCGAACAGGGTTTCCCAAGCCGTGATGGCGGTCAGCGGCAGCGCCGCGGCGTCCGCGAAATCCAGGCGATCCGGCTTGCGCGCCACGATGCGCTCGTCCACCAGCTGGAACTCGGCATTGGAGCCCTGCCGATCCACCGCGCCGGCATAGAAGACAGCGTCGCCCGGCCGAAACAGGGTCGCGTCGTCACCCGCCGCTTCCACCACGCCGCTGGCGTCGAAGCCCAGAACGCGCGGGAAGCGACCGGGATCGTCCAGCGGTCCGCGCTGCTTTGTGTCCACCGGATTGATCGAGACCGCTTCCACGCGCACCAGAAGATCGCGGCCCGTGGGAAGCGGGCGCGGCAGATCGAGATCGCTCAGATGCTCGACGGCCTTGTCGGGAGGCGAGGTTTCATATCCGACTGCCCGCATGGTGTCCTGTCCTTCAGCCTCGACGCGTCCTGTCTCTCGTTCCACTTCGAGCTATCGCGGGGCGAGGTGGGATCAAGCGGGATGGCGTCAAAAACCGTTGGGCGGCGTCAGCCGGAGGGCGGGGCATCCTGTGTCATGTTCGTTGCGATCTGCCGGCCCGTTTCCAGAAGCACGACCTGAAGCAGGCGCGAGACGATATCGAGGCCCAGGCCTTCCGCCAGATCATGGGCTCGAATCAGCGTATCCACGAGTTCGTCTTCCGGGGCTTCGGAGACGGCCAGCGAGGGACGCGCGGAGAGGATGAGGCCGACGTAGGACCGGCAGCTCCCATCCGCCTCGCGTACCGGCAGGCCGAAGCTTCGCACCCAGATCACGCTCTGGGCCGGACCGAGCACGCGATAAATCTCGAAAAACGGATCCTGCCGTCGGCGAACGGCCGCCACGCGCGCCGTCAGGGACACCCGGTCCTGGTGATGAAGCTGTTCGAGAAAGCGCTCGGATGAAACGCCCAGTCGGCCCCAGGCGGCGGGGAGGTCGAACAACCGGCAAACGCGCTCATCGGCAAAGAACAGACCGGCGTCGAAATCCCAGCGCCATGTACCCGTTATGCCGGTCGGAAGAGAGATCGACGGTAGGACTGAGGAATGAGGCATGATGTTCCAAGTCCCGCAGACACGACAAGTCCTACTTGAAACGCATTCCGCGCGGGGTGAAGCCAACTGCACGAAAAAGTTCGATAGGCGAATAATTTTCCCGCCGGAAAGTAAAGCGCGTTAGGGTTTATAAACATTCAGCCAACAAAAAAGGGACGCGGCCGAACGCCGCGTCCCCTCGAGTTTTACAGATCGACCAGAAGCCTCAGGCGACCTTACGGCTCTTTTCGAAACGCTTGCGCTCGTTCGGGTCGAGATAGAGCTTGCGCAGGCGGATGTTCTTGGGCGTCACCTCGACCAGCTCGTCGTCCTGAATCCAGGAGAGAGCGCGGTCCAGCGTCATGCGGATCGGCGTGGTGAGGCGCACGGCCTCGTCCTTGCCGGCGGCGCGGATATTGGTGAGCTGCTTGCCCTTGAGGACGTTCACTTCCAGATCGTTGTCGCGCGAGTGAATGCCGATGATCATGCCGGCATAAACCTTGACGCCGGGATCGATCACCATCGGACCGCGATCTTCGAGGTTGAACATGGCGTAAGCCACGGCCTCGCCCGCCGCGTTGGCGATGAGGACGCCGTTGTTGCGGCCCGGCAGCTCGCCCTTGTAGGGGGCGTAGGAGTGGAACAGGCGGTTCATGATCGCCGTGCCGCGCGTGTCGGTCAGGAGTTCCGACTGGTAGCCGATCAGGCCGCGCGTCGGCGCGAGGAAGACCAGACGCTGGCGACCGCCGCCCGAAGGACGCAGCTCCTTCATCTCGCCCTTGCGCTCGCTCATCTTCTGAACGACGACGCCCGAATGCTCCTCGTCGACGTCGATAACGACCTCTTCGATCGGCTCCAGCGTCTCGCCCGTCGCTTCGTCCTTCTGCATGACGACGCGGGGACGCGACACGCCGAGCTCGAAGCCCTCGCGGCGCATGGTCTCGATCAGAACGGCAAGCTGAAGTTCGCCGCGACCCGAGACGAAGAACGAGTCCTTGTCCTCGGATTCTTCGATCTTGAGCGCGACATTGCCCTCGGCTTCCTTGAAGAGACGGTCGCGGATCACGCGGCTCGTCACCTTGTCGCCTTCGGTGCCCGCAAGCGGGCTATCGTTGACGATGAAGCTCATGGTCACGGTCGGCGGGTCGATCGGCTGCGCGACGAGCGGCTCGTTCACCTGCGGATCGCAGAACGTGTCGGCGACCGTGCCCTTCTGGAGGCCGGCGATGGCGACGATGTCGCCCGCCTCGGCGTAGTCGATCGGCGTGCGCTCCAGACCCCGGAAGGCGAGGATCTTGGAAATGCGGCCCGATTCCAGCAGCTGGCCTTCGCCGTTCAGAACCTTGACGGCCTGGTTCGGCTTGATCGAGCCGGACTGGATGCGGCCCGTGATGAGGCGGCCCAGGAAGGGGTTGGCTTCCAGGATCGTGCCGATCATCTTGAACGGCTCGTCCTTGCTGGCCGTGTCCGGCTCGGGAACGTGCTTCAGGATGAGGTCGAACAGCGGCTCCAGGCCCTTGTCCTGCGGACCATCGGGCGCATCGGCCATCCAGCCGCCGCGGCCCGAGCCGTAGACGACGGGGAAGTCGAGCTGATCTTCGGTCGCGTCGAGATTGACGAAGAGATCGAAGATTTCGTTCAGAACCTCTTCGTGGCGCTCGTCCGGGCGGTCGATCTTGTTGATGGCGACGATCGGCTTGAGGCCGACCTTGAGCGCCTTGCCGAGCACGAACTTGGTCTGCGGCATCGGGCCTTCGGAGGCATCCACCAGGATGACCGCGCCGTCCACCATGTTCAGGATACGCTCGACCTCGCCGCCGAAATCGGCGTGTCCCGGCGTGTCCACGATGTTGATGCGGACATCCTTCCACACCACCGAGGTCGCCTTGGCGAGAATGGTGATGCCACGCTCTTTTTCGAGGTCGTTGGAATCCATCGCCCGCTCTTCGGTGCGCTGGTTCTCGCGGAACGCGCCGGACTGGGCAAGGAGCTTGTCGACCAGTGTCGTCTTGCCATGGTCGACGTGCGCGATGATCGCGATGTTGCGAAGCTTCATGAAGGCTCACCGAAAGGAGTTGGAACGCGGCAAAGGGCGCGTCTCAAGGAAACGGCCCACCATTTCGCGGTCATTGGGTCGCTTCATAACGGATTTTTCGCAAAAGCGAAAGGGAGGGTCGGCAAAGACCCTCCCTTGCAGATTCGCCGGGGCTCCCGATCATGCCCCTCAGGCGGCGAAGCCGCGCTTGCGCATCATGGCGTCCGGGTCCGGCGCGCGCCCCCGGAACCGTTCGTAAAGAAGGGCCGGGTCGTCGCTATTGCCAGCCGAGTAGATGAAGTCGCGAAGCTTGCGGGCCGTTTCGGGGTCGAATGCATCGCCGGTTTTCTCGAAGGCCTCGAAGGCGTCCGCATCTAGGACTTCCGACCACATGTAGGAGTAATAGCCCGACGAATAGCCATCGCCCGAGAAGACATGAGCAAAATGCGGCGAGCGATGGCGCATCACCATTTCCGCCGGCATCCCGAGCCCCTCCAGAATCTCGCGCTCGCGCGCCATCGGGTCGGCGGGGGCCGTTCCCTCCTGGTGGAACAGGAGATCCACGAGAGCGGAGGACGTGTATTCCACCGTGTTGAACCCGGCATCATAGGTGCGCGCGGCCTTGAGCTTGTCGGCCTCCGTTTGCGGGAGCGGCTCGCCCGTCACCGCATGGCGCGCATGACGCTCCAGAATCTCGGGCACATCCAGCCAGTGCTCGAAAAGCTGCGAGGGCAGTTCCACGAAATCGCGCGAGACGGCGGTGCCGGCGAGCGAGGGATAGGTCACATCCGACAGGAGCCCGTGCAGGGCGTGGCCGAACTCGTGGAACAGCGTGCGCGCGTCGTCCACCGAGAGCAGCGCCGGCTCGCCCTTGGCCGGCTTGGCGAAGTTGCAGATATTGTAGATCACCGGCGTCTGGCCGCCGTCGATCCCGTGCTGCGAGCGCAGAGCGCTCATCCAGGCGCCGGAGCGTTTGGAGGCGCGGGCGAAATAATCGCCGATGAAGAGGCCGCGCGCCGTCCCGTCCCGATCGAGAACGCGCCAGCCGCGCGCGTCCGGGTGCCAGGCCTTGAGACCGGGCAGGGGCTCGAAGCGCAGGCCGAACAGGCGGTTCGCCACGTCGAAGGCCGCCTCGATCATCCGGTCCAGCGTGAAATACGTCTTGAGGGCGCTTTCATCGATGGCGAATTCGGCGTGCCGACGTTTCTCCGACCAGTAGCGCCAGTCCGCCGCCGTGAAGGGCGCGTTCGCGCCGCTGTCGGCCGCCAAGGCGCGCAGCGTCTCGGCATCGCGTAGCGCGGCGTCCCGCGCCTTCTCCCAGACGCGCGTCAGCAGCGCTTCCACGTTGGCCGGGGTCTTGGCCATCGTGTCGTCGAGCTTGTAATGCGCGAAACTCTCGAATCCGAGGAGCTTGGCCTTTTCGGCGCGCAGGCTCAGCATCTCGGTGATGAGCGGGCGGTTGTCATGCGCCGCGTCCATCTCGCCGCGCCGCGTCCAGGCCGCGAAGAGTTCGGTGCGCAGCGCAGGATTCGGGCAGAAGATCAGGAAGGGGACAATCACGGAGCGTGACAGGGTGACGACGTGGCCCGTCAAGCCGCGCTCCTCGGCGGCATCCCGCATCGAGGAGAGGAGAAATCCGGGCAGGCCGACCAGGTCCGCCTCCTCCACGGGACGCGCGAAGGCGCGCTCGTCATGCAGCACGTTCTGCGAGAACTGGGTTCCCAGTTCCGCCAACCGGGCGTTGATGTCGGACAGGCGCTCGCGCGCCTCGCCCTGAAGCTTGGCGCCCGAGCGCACGAAGCTGGAATGCGTGCGCTCCAGAAGCCTTAGAGCCTCGGGCGAAAGGCCGAAATCGGCGCGCCGCGCGAAGACATGATCGATCCGTGCGAACAAGGCGGCGTTCAGCGTGATGCGAGAGGAATGGCGCGAAAGCTGAGGCGAAACAGTGCGTTCCACTGTCTGCAGATCGTCATTTGTATGAGCGCCGGCCAGAGCGTAGAACAGCGACGCGATGCGGCTGAGTGCGCGTCCCGACCGCTCCATAGCCAGAATCGTATTGTCGAAATCAGGCTCTGCCGGGTCCGCGGCAATGGCATCGATTTCCTCGGCGTGCAGCCCGATCCCCCGATCGAATCCTTGGGTGAAGTCCTGGGGCAACAGCGCGTCGAAATGCGGAAGGGTTTCCGGTGATTCGAAGGCCACACGAACGTCGAATTCGGCAATCTTTTGTTCGAGGGGAGCAGGTTCGATCATTTGCAGGCTTTTCATTAGGTTGGAACACGGTTAGGTCGATAAGTGCTTTCCCTTAGAAAGGACTTCTGGTTAGGACATTAGGCAAGTCTTCGGAAGATTACAAAAAATTTAGTAATTTGGGTCTATTATAAGTGACCCTGAGGAGCGTGGTCGCGACGTGTCTGAGCTTACAACAGGGAATATGTTCGGGTTCTTGCTGACAGATACATCTAGATTGTTTCGTCAGTATTTCGAACGAATGGTCAGCGACAGTGGATTCGGTCTGACGCCGGGCGAGATCCGCGCTTTGACGCATGTGTTGCGCTTTCGCGGCTCCCGTCAGGCGCTTCTGGCCGAGCGAATGGGCGTCGAGCCGATGACGCTTTCGGCCTATCTCGATCGTCTCGAAGCGCGCGGTCTCATCAAGCGCATGATGGATTCCAGCGACCGGCGCGCCAAGCTGATCGAGCCGACCGACGCAGCCTTCGTCATGATGAGCGAGCTGGAGCCGCTGTTCGGGCGTATCCTGCATCAGCTGATGCAGGGCATGAGCGAAGACGAGACCCTGGCCGTGACCAAGGGCCTGGAAAAGCTGCGCGCCAATCTCGTGTCCGACCCACAACTCGTCTGCGCCTCCGCGTCCGCCATCGGCAACACGCCGCTCGCGGTGCTCTGACCCTACCGTATACCCGGCGGTTCCGGCCGCTGGCGTCTCTCAGGCGGCAAGGATGCCGCCCTCTCCTTGTAGCGGCAACAATGCCGCTTATTCGGCCGCCATGGCCGACGCGCCCAGAGACAACATCGCTTCGGCCGCGATGGCGAAGGAGCGCACTCTGGCCCGGTGGTCGTGGATCTGCCCGGTCAGGATGAGTTCGTCCGGCTTGTAGCGCTCGATCAATGTGGCGAGCCCCGTCTGAACCGTCTCGCGCGAACCCGACACCGACACACGCAACGCCTCATCCACACCCGGCCGGAAGGCGGGGTCGATCACCGCGTCGATATCGTCCACGGGGCGGGGAAGCGGGCCGGGATGGCCCGAGCGCAGATTGGCGAAGGCCTGCTGCATGGAACTCTTGAGGCGCAGCGCCTCCCGGTCCGTTTCGGCCGCGAAGACATTGGCCGCCAGCATGAAATAGGGCTTGTCCAGCGTCGGCGAAGGCCGGAACGTCTGGCGATAGACCTCGATCGCATCCTCCAGCGCGCCCGGCGCGAAATGGGAGGCGAAGGCATAGGGCAGGCCGAGATGGGCGGCGAGTTGTGCGCCGTAGAGGCTGGAGCCGAGAATCCAGACGGGCACATGGGTGCCGACGCCCGGCACCGCGCGCAGTCGCTGGTGCGGCGCGGCCTCGTCGAAATAGCTCATCAATTCCACCACATCCTGCGGAAAATTGTCGGAGCTTTCCAGGTTTCGGCGTAGCGCACGGGCCGTCAGCATATCCGTGCCCGGCGCACGGCCGAGACCCAGATCGATGCGGCCGGGATGGAGCGTGGCCAGCGTCCCGAACTGTTCGGCGATCACCAGCGGCGCATGGTTCGGCAGCATGATGCCGCCCGCACCAACGCGGATGCGGCTGGTGCCGGCCGCGACATGGCCGATCACCACCGCCGTCGCCGCGCTGGCAATGCCCGTCATGTTGTGGTGTTCGGCCAGCCAGAAACGGTTGTAGCCGAGCCGCTCGGTCTCGCGTGCGAGGTCCAAGGTGTTGCTCAGCGCATCGGCGGCTGTGCTGCCGTCCGGAATTGGCGAAAGGTCGAGAACGGAATAGGGAATCATCGTTCGGTCACCATATGGTTTTCTCCCAAGTGGGGAGGATGGTGGACGATGTGAAGACCGGGGAGCGAAAGCGGGCGGCCGCGAAGGCCGATGCGGCGCTGGCTGCGCCGGGCGCTTGCGCCTCCAGCAGAGCGGCATCGAACGCGTTCGATGCCATGCAAAAGGCCGACGGATCGCTCCGCCGGCCTCGTCTCTCAGGGGATGGGATCAGAGACCGTTGCGCTTGGCGAGCGTGCGCAGGCGGAGCGCATTCAGCTTGATGAAGCCGGCCGCGTCCTTCTGGTCGTAGGCGCCCTGGTCGTCCTCGAAGGTGACGAGCTTGTCGGAGTAGAGCGACTTGGGGCTTGTGCGGCCGGTGACCATGACATTGCCCTTGTAGAGCTTCAGCGTCACCTCGCCCTCGACATGCTCCTGGCTCTTGTCGATCAAGGCCTGGAGCATCTCGCGCTCGGGGCTGAACCAGAAGCCGTAATAGATCAGCTCGGCATAGCGCGGCATCAGATCGTCTTTCAGATGCGCCGCGCCGCGATCCAGCGTGATGCTCTCGATGGCGCGGTGCGCGGCCAGCAGGATCGTGCCGCCGGGGGTCTCGTAGACGCCGCGCGACTTCATGCCGACGAAGCGGTTCTCGACCAGATCGAGACGGCCGATGCCGTTGTCGCGGCCCAAATCGTTGAGCTTGGCGAGCAGCGTGGCAGGTGACAGGCGCTCGCCATTGATCGACACGGCGTCGCCGCGCTCGAAGCCGACCGTGATGATGGTCGCCTTGTCGGGCGCGGCCTCGGGCGAGATCGTGCGCATATGGACATATTCCGGCGCCTCGACGCTCGGGTCTTCCAGCACCTTCCCCTCTGAGGAGGAATGGAGGAGGTTCGCGTCCACCGAGAAGGGGGCCTCGCCCTTCTTGTCCTTGGCGACCGGAATCTGGTGCTGCTCGGCGAACTCCAGAAGGTCGGTGCGCGACTTGAAGCTCCAGTCGCGCCAGGGGGCGATGATCTTGATGTCGGGGTTCAGCGCATAGGCCGAAAGCTCGAAGCGGACCTGATCGTTGCCCTTGCCGGTCGCCCCATGGGCGATGGCGTCCGCGCCGGTGCGCTTGGCGATCTCGATCAGGTGCTTGGAGATGAGCGGGCGGGCGATCGAGGTGCCGAGCAGATAGACGCCCTCATAGACGGCGTTGGCACGGAACATCGGGAACACGAAGTCGCGCACGAATTCCTCGCGCACGTCTTCGATGAAGATCTCCTTGATGCCGAGCATCTCGGCCTTGCGGCGCGCGGGCTCCAGCTCTTCGCCCTGGCCGAGATCGGCGGTGAAGGTGACGACCTCGGCGCCCAGCTCCGTCTGGAGCCATTTCAGGATGATCGAGGTGTCGAGGCCGCCGGAATAGGCGAGAACCACCTTCTTGACGTCGCGCGGAAGAGCCATGTTTCGGAAAGTCCCCGGAAAGATGAAACTGCCCTGGGGCTTATCTCAGGCGGCGGCGCGAAGAAAGAGCCAGCGCGTCCGCACCCATGCCATTCGGCCGGTCGAGGCGACATGCCGGGCCGCGCCGAGCAGCGGCTCGCGCCATTGCCCGTCCACACCGGCGTCGATCCGCGCGCCATAGGCATGGGTGATCGAGCGCAGCGCCAAAATCGTGGTGGCGACGATCAGCCAGGAGATCACGACGTCGGACAGGAAATGGCTGCCGAAGGCAATGCGATTGAGCGAAAAGACGAGGCCGGGCAGCGCGAGGGCGAGAGCGACCGGCGCCCGCCAGCCGCGCGGCGCGAGATAGGCCAGCGCCAGCATGGCCATGGCCGAGGCCGCCTCGCCGGACGAAAAGGAGCAATTGCTGTGGCAGGCGTTCGAGATCTGCCAGGGCAAAGTAAAGGTCTTGTTGCCGCCGAAGAGAAGAATATGCTCCGGCCGCGCGCGGCCCATCGTGTTCTTCAGAATATGGACGATGCCAAGGCAAGCAACGAGATAGACGCCGAGCACATGAAGCAAGGCGTGGGGCGGGGGAAGGCGAGAGCGAGCACCCCAGACGCCGCGCCCGAGAAGCGCCACCAGAAGGGCGACCGCGATCCAGATCGGCAAGGCGCGGTTGAGATCGCGAATGGCGAGCAGCGTCTCGTTGCGCGCCAGCGGAAAGCCTTCGCCCGGAACGGCGAAAAGGCCGGATACGGCGAGGTCCAGCCCCGGAAAGAGGGCGAAGGTGAGGCTGGCGAGGGCCAGAAGCACGAGGAGCGTGGCGACCGGCGCGCCTTGCGCGAGCGCCAGAGCGGCGCGGAGAGGGTGTCGCCGCGCGGGCGTACGGATGCGGGGTCTGCACCGATCGAAAGCCGACCCATCCGCCCAGATCATCCGCCCGCTCCCGTTGTCGATTTCCTATGAGGCGCGGGAGAATCCGCGCGAAGCAGGGTCCCAATACCAGAGGCGGCTTAAGGCTTTTTATTAAATCGATGTCATGTTTATGAAGAATACTTAGAGATACTGAATATCATCTAGGAGGAAAAGTAGAATCGGTCCGAAGGGGGCGTCGCTGCTCTGCCCCACGCAACCGCCGGAGTGGAAGGCGGTGCCGTGTCGAGGGGCCGCAAAACAGAGGTCGTCACCATCCTTCCGGCGCCTTGGGTTCGGTCAGGGCGCTGCTCGGCCTTCAGCCTGCAGGCGCTTGCCCCCGCCAGCGGAGCGCATGGTCGCAGGCTGTCCCCTGACGGGAATCTCGAGCGAAGGGCAGGCGAGGAAACGGTCCCTCACGTTGGCGTGGAACCGAACCTGTGCCGCGCCTCCGCTGATAGGGAGGGCGGTGTCAACCAACCCGAGACCGCACAGGCCGATATGATGGAGGTCGTCCGCTGCCCTCGAGCCGTTGGGCAGAGTTCATCCTGATGATGCCGCGCCGTGCCCCGTCGCCAAGCTTCAGCCAGCCGCCGCCACACGGAATTGCCGCCCGCAAGATTCCGGTTGCCAGCCGGTCGGTTTCGCGCGAATCCAAAGGGCCTCGCGCTCGAAAGACACGCTCTTGACCTTTCTGCCCGAATCCTCCGCCCTGCTCGCCTTCACGCTGGCCGCGATCGTTCTCACGGTCACGCCCGGCCCGGACATGACCCTGTTCCTCGGGCGCACCCTCGCGCAGGGGCGGCGGGCCGGAATCGCCGCCATGCTAGGGGCCTGCTCGGGCGTTCTCGTCCATACGACGGCGGCCGCGATCGGCCTGTCGGCGCTGGTGGCGGCCTCGCCGGAAGCCTTTCTGGCGCTGAAGGTCGCGGGCGCGGCTTATCTCGCCTGGCTCGCCTTCGGGGCGATCCGCAACGGTTCGTCCTTCTCGCTGGACAAGGAAGCCGTGCCGCCGCAATCCTTCTTCCGCAACTGGCTCACGGGCGTCGGGATCAATCTTCTGAACCCGAAGATCATCCTGTTCTTCGTCACCTTCCTGCCGCCCTTCGTGGCGGCGGGCGATCCCTATGCCGGGCAGAAGCTCTTCTTCCTAGGCGTGTATTTCATCGTGATCGCCGTGCCCATGTCGACCGGCATGATCTTCGCGGCCGATAGCATCGCCGCCACGCTCAAGCAGAAGCCGAGCGTCATGCGCGCGATCGACTGGGTGTTCGCCTCGGTCTTCTCCGCCTTCGCGGTCCACATCCTCCTGGCGCGCGCCTGAGGGGCGCCGGGCGAACAGCGTTCGTCATGAGCTGGTTCGGTTGGGCGCTGGCCTCCGCCGCCTTCGCGGCGCTGACGGCGATCTTCGGCAAGATCGGCGTGTCCGGCATCCAGTCCGACTACGCCACCTTCCTGCGTACGCTGGTGATCCTCATGCTGATCGCGGGCATCGTGAGCGCCGGTGGCCATTGGCGCAGCCCGGCCGAACTGCCCGGCCGCTCGCTCGCCTTTCTCGCTCTGTCCGGCCTCGCGACGGGCGCATCCTGGCTCTGCTATTACCGCGCGCTCCAGATGGGCCAAGCGGCTCAGGTCGCGCCGATCGACAAGCTGTCCGTCGTGCTCGTGGCCGTTTTCGGCGTCCTGTTCCTGTCGGAGCGCTTGAGCCTCACCGGCTGGGCCGGTGTCGCACTAATTGCGCTCGGCGCGGTTCTGGTGGCCTGGCGCTAGCGGACCTCACGCATAGGCATAAGGCCCGCCGCGCGCGAGGGCTGCTCCGTAGGCCGGGCGGGCGTGGATGCGCTCCAGAAAGGCGGGCAGGTTCCGCCGGCCTTCGAAGCCGACGCGCGAGCCCGCCGCCTCTAGCGGAAAGCTCATCATGATGTCGGCGAGCGTCAGGTCCCGCCCGGCGAACCAGCCCGTGTCCGCCAGCGCCGCATTCCAATAATCGAAGAGATCGGCGAGGCGTGGCGCGAGCAAATGCCGGTCCACCCCGCGCATCAGCGCCTTGGCGACCGGGCGCACGACGAACGGGGCTTGGGCTGGGATGCGGGCGAAGACGAGCTTCATGAAAAGCGGCGGCATGGCCGAGCCCTCGGCATGATGCAGGAAATGCTGCATCCGCCACCATTCGGGCGAGCCGCGATCGGGCTGGAGACGGCCCGCGCCATAGGTCTCGGTAAGATAGGTGACGATCGCACCCGTTTCGGCGAGCGTCAGGCCGCCATCGGTGAGAACGGGCGACTTGCCGAGCGGGTGGACCTGTTTCAGTTCCCGCGGCGCGGCGAGCGAGGGAAGGCGCTTGTAGGACTTCACCTCGTAGCGCAGGCCCAACTCCTCCAGCAGCCAGAGGATGCGCTGCGAGCGGGAGTTTTCGAGATGGTGGATCGTGATCATCTGCGCCTCGGCTTCCCTGCCGTCCGATGCGCCTGAACCTGCGCCGCGCGCTCGCGCCGCGGGTAGCGCATGGGCGACCCCTGTGAAGCCGTAGAGCTAGGGCGGTGCTAGCAAAAGAGGATGGAGGGGCAAGAGCTAGGACGGCTTGCGCGTCGGCCCGTTCTGGCCGAACGTCGCGTCATGAATGACGCTCCCACTTTTCACCTTCGTCTCGCGACGGATGCCGATCGCGAGGCGGTCAACGCCGTCTGGCACGCCAGCGCCAGCCTTCCCTCGGTCGGCCTTCCGGCCATGCCGAGTCGGGCGGCTCTGCGAGCGCGGCTGGATGTCGAATGGGTGTCGGGCTGGCGCGTGACACTGGCGGAACGGAGGGATGAGATTCTTGGCTTTGCCGCGCTGAAACCCGCCGAGGCGATGCTGGATCAGCTCTTCGTGCATCCGGAGGCGCTGGGGCAGGGCGTCGGGGCGGCACTTCTGGACCATGCCAAGGCGGCGATGCCGGAGGGTTTCACGCTCTACACGATCTCGGCCAACACGCGGGCGCGCGCCTTCTACGAGGCGTCGGGCCTGACGCTCCTGCGCCATGCCCCGCATCCGCAGCGCTTCTATTCCATCACCTATTACGGCTGGGGAAACGCGATCTGATCTCGCGGCAGGCACCTCGCTCTTGCGGGAGCGAAGAGGTGGCGTTCCTCTTAGTCCAGCCCGGCCGCCTGACGCAGGGCGGCGTTGATGCGGTCCTGCCAGCCGGGGCCGTCTTCCTGAAACTTCTCCAGAACGTCGGCGTCGAGGCGCAGTGTCACGCTTTCCTTCACACCCGGCACGCGCGGTGCTTCCGCCACGCGGGCGACGGGCTTGGTGGTCGCGGATTTGAACGCCGCCTCGGCGGCATCGCGCGGGTTGATCGGGCGTCGGGCCATCGGGTCAGTCCTTCGAAGGGGCGGCGGGGGGAAGGCGGGCAACGGCTGGGCGGCGGCGGCCCGCGCCGTGGCCGGCCACGATCCAGTAGGTGAGGGCGAAGGCAAGCCCGGCGACGATCGTCGCGGTCTGCACTCGCATGTCGGTGGCGGCCGTGCCGGCATGGGCGGCGATGGCCCCGCCGACGAGACCCGCGATGAGATGGATCAGAATGGAGCGCAGGCGCAGCGCCTCGCTCAACACCAGAAAGACCAGAAAGGGCACCAGCGCCGTCCATCCGACCTGCGCGGCCTGCAAGGTGAACAGGAACACGAGATCGGCGATTTGCGCGGGGTTGCTCAGCGCGGCACCGGGCAGTTCCACGAAGGGCAGGATCAGCGCCGCCGCCCCCGCGCAGCAGGCGAGAACGAAGCCCATCGGGATCAGGAACAGAATGCGCAGGACGGCGCTCACACCGCGACAGCCGCCTCCAGCGCCAGACGGTCGCCGCGCTTCATGCGCTCGGACTCGGACTTCAGCTGCCCGCAGGCGGCGAAGATATCCCGACCGCGCGGCGTGCGGATCGGCGAAGCGTAGCCGGCCTGATTGACGAGTTCGGCGAAGCGCTCGATCTGCTCCCAGTCCGAGCATTCATAGGGCGAGCCCGGCCAGGGATTGAACGGGATCAGGTTGATCTTGGCCGGAATGCCCTTCAGCAGGCGCACAAGCTCGCGCGCGTCGGCCAGGCTGTCGTTGACGCCCTTCAGCATCACATATTCGAAGGTGATGCGCCGCGCGTTGGAGAGGCCCGGATAGGCGCGGCAAGCGTCCATCAGTTCCTTGATCGGATATTTCTTGTTGATGGGCACGAGCACGTCGCGCAACTCGTCCGTCACCGCATGGAGCGAGATGGCGAGCATGACGCCCATCTCCTCACCCGTCTTCGGGATCATCGGCACGACGCCGGAGGTGGAGAGCGTGATGCGGCGCTTGGAGAGCGCCAGCCCGTCCCCGTCCGAGACGACCGACAGAGCCGACTTGACGTTGTCGTAGTTATAGAGCGGCTCGCCCATGCCCATCATCACGACGTTCGACACGAGCCGGCCGTCGGACGGCACGATCGCGCCCTGCGGGGTGGACGCATCGGGAAAGTCGCCCAGGCGCTCGCGCGCCGTCAGAACCTGCCCGACGATCTCGGACGGCTCCAGATTGCGCACGAGGCGCTGCGTGCCCGTGTGGCAGAAGGTGCAGGTCAGCGTGCAGCCGACCTGGGACGAGACGCAGAGCGTGCCGCGCCCTTCCTCGGGGATATAGACGGTCTCGATCTCGACCGGCCGGCCGGCCCCGCGCGAGGGGAAGCGGAACAGCCACTTGCGCGTGCCATCGACCGAAATCTGCTCTTCCACGATCTCGGGCCGGCGGATCTCGAACTGCTCATCCAGCGCCGCGCGCAGATCCTTGGAGACATTGGCCATCTGGCCGAAGTCCGAGACGCCGCGCACATAGAGCCAGTGCCAAAGCTGCTGGACGCGCATCTTCGCCTGCTTGGCGGGAATGCCAGCCTCGATCAGCGCCGCGCCCATGTCCTCGCGCGACAGGCCAAGCAGCGAACGCTTGGCCGCGGAGGGCTCGGCCGGCGCGGCCGGGCGGGGGCGATGGGTGGCGTCGGTAAGGTCGATCGTCGCGCTCATGGGGCAAATCCCGTCGCGCGGCATCGTGCGGGGCCACGCTGGTCTCAAAAAGGTCGGTCAGGCTCGGATCGAGATCAAATGAGCCCAATTGGCCGAAATCGCAAGTCCCCCCGAGCTTCAAGCTTGATTTCGAACGCGAAAAGGCCGGCTCGGAACTGTCCGAGGCCGGCTTGGGAGATGCCTGGGTCAGGCTGCGAAAAATTCGCAGCCTGTGCTTACTTGCACTTGGTGATGGAGTTCAGCGCCGCCGTCACGCCGGCGAGCGAATAGGTGTAGTTGGTCTTGGTGCCGCGCTGGGACACCGCGTCCACCTTCAGCGACTTGCCGTTCTTGAGGGCCGCCACGAGCTTGGGTTCTTCGGCGGCGTTCTCCATCCAGGCGCTTTCGCCGCGCACGAACATGTTGAACTTCTTGCCGTCCACATCCACCACGACCTTGGAGCCTTCGCGCAGCGGATAGCCCATCACGACCTGCGGCTCGTAGGAGGTCTTGGCGCCCGGCTTCTGCGAGACGAGGAAGAAGATGTCGCCATGATCGACGCTGGCGGGCTGCATCGTCTTGGGCGTCGAGAGGACGTAGCAGACCTTGCCGCCGCTCGCATCGTAGGAATAGCTGCCCCAGTCGTTGAACTGGCTCATGCGCGTCGGCGTCTGCGCAGCCTGTGCCGCACCCGAGAGCAGGAGCAGAGCCGCTGCAGCCGTCAGTAGATGTTTCATGGAGATCCTCTCCTGTCGCAAACCCGATCGCCGCGCGCTTCGATCCGTTCGAATCCGCACGAATTCATCGTGCGTATGGTGAACGAAACCCCTTTCCACAGGGTAAACGATCTGGAAACCGGAGGGCGGGAATGGTCGCAAACCCGTGTCCGGCCCCGATCGCCCAGCCGGTTCGGCCGGTCCTTCGAAGGCGGTGAAGCCTCGTGGAAGCGGGTAAATGGGGCATCAGTGTGTTGAGACCGGGGAGAAAACCGGCCCGCCGCGCTAGGGAGCGCCGAGCCGACAGGTTCACACCTGTTTCGCTTGCCCCTCGCCCGGCGCTTCGTCCGGCGTCAGCACCTCACGCGCCTTATCGTAATGCTCGGGGCGGATGTTGTTGCGCACGGCCGTGAAGGCGGCGAGCAGAATGGCCATGTCGTCGGTATAGCCAAGGCCGACGATGAAATCGGGAATCGCGTCGAAGGGCAGCACGAAATAGGCGAGCGCGGCCAGAAGGATGCCGCGCGAGGCCGCCGGCGTCTTGGAATCCAGCGCGCAGTAGTAGGACGCGACGACATCCTCGGCAAAGGGGATATGGCGCATGGCGCGCTTCATGGTCTTGAAGAAGCCACGCCGCACGCTGGCCTCCTGCTGGCGCTGCTCGGCCTCGGAGCCCGGCGGCAGGATTTCGCCGACCAGCCCCTCCGGCAGGGGCGCGAGCGTGCCGGCCGGTGCCGTGCCTGCGGGGATCTCGGACATCTCGTCGCCTTTGTCGCTCATACCGCGCTTTCTCCTGAAGACCCGACCGATATGGGGCGGGCTTTCGCGTTTCGAAAGCGGGCCCGAGCGGCCCGCCCCCGAAAGACGCGATCAGCGGAAGGCGGGTTCCAGAAACGCGCCGCCGAGCGACGCTTCGCGCGCGGTCGAGCCGCCTTTCAGCGGGAAGGCTTCTTCCAGGACATAAGGCCCGCCGCCCACCGAATCGCGCGAGGACAGGAGAACGAAGCGCCCGACCGTGAAGGGCGCGGTGCGAAAATCGCCCCGACCGGCGAGATAGCGGGCGACATCCTCGTCCTTGGCGTTGCGCAGTCGGGCGAGCGTCACATGCGGCGTGAAGCGGCGCGGATCGGGGGCGAGCCCGACGCGCCGGGCCAGCTTGTCCATCTCGTCATGCAGATGGTCGAGCGCGCGCGAGGGCTCGACGCCCGCATAGACCGAATGCGGCTTTTTGGAGCCGAAGGCTCCCATGCCGCGCAGAGCGAGAGGAAAGGACGCCCGATGCACCCGGTCCAGCCCGGCGACCAACTCGTCGGCCGTGCGCGCATCGACATCGCCGAAGAAGCGCAGGGTGATGTGGTAGTTCTCGGCGTCGATCCAGCGCGCGGCCGGCAGGCCGCCGCGCAGGAAAGACAGGCTCAGCGCGGCGTCGCGCGGGATCTCGAGGGCGGTGAAAAGTCGCGGCATGCGTGAGATCCTTCCCGCTGTGAGGGGCCATCTCATGCCGGGCGTCCCTTCGGGCGTCCCCGCGAGCCGATGGCCGTCTATGCCATTTCATCTCCATGATGTTCATCACGCGCGCCTGACTTCAAGGTGACGCATGGGAGCCATGCATGTTGCCGGATTGCTGTTGCTGCGTTGCACTCTTAACCAATGGGTAACCCGAGCCCGGTCTCGGCTCCTGTCACGCAGTCTCTCGCCATGTCCTTGATCCAGCCTCCCCACCGCTCCGGTCCGTCCGACGCGGCGGTGCATATCCGGCGTCTGCGCCGGTCCGACCGGGCGGAATTCCTGGCCCATCTTCTGCGCCTCGACGGTGAATCGCGGCGTATGCGCTTCGGATCGGCGGCCAATGACGGGTTTCTGACGCGCTACGCCCAATCGACGTTGGGGCCGGGCGGCATGGCCAAGGGCCTGTTCATCGACCGCATGCTGCGCGGCGTGGCGGAGCTGCGCGAGATCGACTCGCCCATGCCCGAGGCCGCGTTTAGCCTAGAGCCTCTCTGGCAGGGGCAGGGCTATGGAACGCGCCTGTTCTCCAGCCTGGTGGACGGCGCGCGCAATGCGGCGCTGCCGCATTTCAAAATTCAGTGCCTGCGCGATAATGTCGCCATGCAAAGGATCGCGCGCCGGCACGAGGCCGAGTTGCAGTTTGCCGAGGGCGAGGTGGTTGCCGAACTGCGCCATCCCGGCGGCGACTTCGCCTCGCTCCTGCGGGAAGCGAGCGAGGAGCATTTCGCCCGCAGCCTCGCGGCCGCCGACCGCGCGCTGTATCGCATCGCCGCCGAGGCCGGCGTCGATCTGCGCCTGCGCCGGGCCTGACGCGAGCGGTCTAACCTTTCGCCAAGACCTGTTGGACGAGCGGCAGCATCCGCTCCACCACCACGGCCACCCCGTCCTTGTTGGGGTGCATATAGTCGGCTTGGTTCAGCGCCGCGACGGACGCCACCCCGTCCAGAAAGAACGGGTAATAGGCGACGCCATAGGTCTGGGCGAGTTCGGCATAGATCGGGTTGAAGCGCCGGGCGTAGTCCTCGCCCATGTTCGGCGGGCTGATCATGCCGGCCAGGATGACCTTCGTGTTTGGGCGCGCGGTCAGGCGTTTCAGGATTTCGTCGAGATTGCGCTTGGTGACATCGGGCGAGATGCCGCGCAGCGCGTCGTTGGCACCGAGTTCCACGATCACGAGATCGGCACTTGTCGGCACCGACCAGTCGAGCCGGGCAAGACCCCCGGTGGTCGTGTCGCCGGACACGCCGGCATTCACCACCTTCACGTTCAGCCCCGCCTTGGCGAGCGCGGCCTGAAGCTGTTCGGGAAAGGATTCGCCGGGTCCGACGCCGTAGCCGGCCGACAGGCTGTCGCCAAAGGCGATGATCTCGGCGGGTTCGGTCGGCGCGGCCGATTGCGCCCGCGCGGGGGCGAGCGCGCCCCAACTGGCGAGGCCGATCGTCACGAAGGCGAGAAGCTGTTGGAACCGACCCATGTGCCATCCATATCTCAAGGACTGCGAAATTCTGGCGACCGCGTTCGACCGGACCCACGTCCGGCCCCGTCCCATCGCCATATAGGAAGGCAAGGCGCGTGGCAGAACCGGCGATCCGATTACGAAAGGTTCATCTGACGCTCGGCCAGGGCCGGGGCGCGGTGCATGTTCTCAAGGGAATCGACCTCGACGTGGTGCGCGGCGAAAGCGTCGGCATCGTCGGCCCGTCCGGTTCGGGCAAATCGACGCTGCTGATGGTGCTGGCCGGTCTGGAGCGGGCCGACACGGGCGAGGTGGAGATCGCGGGCCAGCCGCTTCAGGGCCTCAGCGAGGACAAGCTCGCCGCGTTCCGGGGTCGCCATATCGGCATCGTCTTCCAGTCCTTCCACCTGATTCCCAACATGACGGCGCTCGAAAACGTCGCCGTGCCGCTGGAACTCGCGGGCCATCGGAACGCCTTCGAGCGGGCGGAGGCCGAGTTGCGCTCCGTCGGCCTCGGCGCGCGCGTGTCGCATTATCCCGGCGAATTGTCGGGCGGCGAGCAGCAGCGCGTGGCGCTGGCTCGCGCGCTGGCGCCCGAACCCGCGCTCCTGATCGCGGACGAGCCGACCGGCAATCTCGACGCCGACACGGGCGCGCAGATCGCCGATCTTCTCTTTGCCGAGCAGAAGCGGCGCGCCATGACCATGGTGCTCGTCACGCATGACAAGACGCTCGCCGCACGCTGCGGGCGCGAGGTCGCCGTGCGTTCGGGCGAAATCGAGCGCGACGGTTTCGCGCCCGCTCGCGCCTCGGCGATGCCGGAACCGATGGTGGCGGAGGCCGCGCGGTGAGCCGCGCCGCCAGCGTTCCGGCCGCCGGCGCTGCCATCTCGCCGCCCGCTCGCCCCTCCGGCACGTTGAAGCTCGCCTGGCGTTTCGCGCTGCGCGAGATGCGCGGCGGCGTGCGCGGCTTCGTGATCTTCCTTCTCTGCCTGACGCTCGGCGTCGCCTCCATCGCCGCCGTCAACTCCGTGTCGGAGATGATGACATCTGGCATCGAGCGGGAAGGGCGCACGATTCTGGGCGGCGACATGCGCTTCGGCCTCAACGGGCGCGAGGCGAGCGAGGCCGAGAAGAGCTTCCTCGCCCGCTTCGGCACGCTGGCCGAGACCGCCAATCTGCGCTCCATGGCCCGCCTGCCCGATGGAACCAACCAGACGCTCTCCGAGGTCAAGGCGGTGGACGGGCAGTACCCGCTCTATGGGGCGGTCGAAACCGACCCGGCCGCGCCGCTCGGCGACCTCCTGGCAGAGCGGAACGGCCGCTTCGGGGCCGTCGCCGCGCCGGAATTCTTCGACCGTCTCGGCATCGAGCCCGGTGCGACCGTGCTTCTCGGCGGCATCGAGGTGGAACTGCGCGGCCGGCTCACCCGCGAGCCCGATGTCCTGTCGGACGGTTTTATCTTCGCGCCGCGCCTTCTCATCTCGGGCGAGGCGCTGCGCGCGAGCGGGCTGATCCAGCCGGGCTCGCTCGTGGAATATGATTACAAGCTGCGCTTCGCCGACCCCGCGCTCGACCCCGCCGGCATCGAGGCGCAGGCCAAGGCCGAGTTTCCGCAGGCCGGCTGGAGCATTCGCGATGCGCGCGAGGCCGCGCCCTCGCTTCAGCGCAGCATCGACCGCTTTTCGCAGTTCCTGACCCTGGTCGGCCTCACCGCCCTGATCGTCGGGGGCGTGGGCATCGCCAATGCCGTGTCGGCCTATCTCGACGGCAAGCGCACGGTGATCGCCACGTTCAAGAGTCTCGGCGCGGGCGGCGGCTTCGTGGTCTGGATCTATATCATCCAGATCGGGCTTCTGGCGAGTCTCGGCATCGCGGCTGGCTTGGTGCTTGGCGCGCTCGCGCCCTTTGCGGCGGCCGGCTTTCTGGAAGCCTATATCCCGGTTTCGACGCATCCGTCGGTTTATCCCGGCGCGCTCCTGCTCGCGACCGCCTTCGGCTATCTCACGGCCTTCGCCTTCGCCATCCTGCCGCTCGGGCGCACGCGCGACATTGCGGCCACCGCCCTGTTTCGCTCCAACGAGGGGCCGGGCGCGCTGCGCACGCGGCTGAGCTATGCGCTGACAGCCGGCGCTCTGGCGCTCGGCATTGCGGGTCTCGCCTTCGTGATGGCGGGCGACAAGCGCATCGCTTCGGTGTTTCTGGTCGCGACCGCCGTCGCCTTCGTCGTCCTGAGACTGGTCTCGGTCGCTATTCGCACGCTCGCCGCGCGCCTGCCGCGCGTGCGCTCCACGCCGCTGCGTTTGGCCATCGGCAACATTCACCGGCCGGGCGCGCTGACCCATTCGGTGGTCCTGTCGCTCGGACTCGGCCTGACGCTGCTGGTCACGCTGGCGACGATCGACAATGCGCTCCGGCGCGAGATCGGAACCAGCATCGCGGCGCGCGCGCCGAACTTCTTCTTCGTGGACATCCAGTCCGCCGAGATCGACCCGTTCCGTGGGCGCATCGCGGAGCTTGCGCCCGGCTCCTCGCTGGATGCCGTGCCCATGCTGCGCGGGCGCATCGTGAAGCTGAACGGCACCGATGTCTCGCAGCTTCAGGTGCCGCCCGAAGGGGCCTGGGTGCTGCGCGGCGACCGGGGCGTGACCTATGCCGCCGCGCCGCCCGAAAACACCACGGTCACGCAAGGGCAGTGGTGGGCAGCGGACTATGCCGGCGAGCCGCTCGTGTCCTTCTCGGCCAAGGAGGGCGGCGAACTCGGGCTGAAGCTCGGCGACACAATCTCCGTCAACGTGCTCGGCCGCGAGATCACGGCGCGCATCGCCAATTTCCGGGCGGTGGAATGGGAGTCCATGTCGATCAACTTCGTCATGGTCTTCTCGCCCAACACGTTTGCAGGCGCGCCCCATGCCTGGCTCGCCACGCTTCAGATGCCGAACGCGACGAGCGAGGGCGAGCGCGCCGTCTTGCGCGGCATTTCCAACAGCTTCCCGGCCGTAACCACGGTTCGGGTCAAGGACGCGCTGGATGCCGTGAACGCGCTCGTCGCTCAGCTCGCGCTCGCCATTCGCGCGGCGGCTGCCGTGGCGCTGGTCTCCTCCGTCCTCGTTCTCTCGGGAGCGTTGGCCGCCGGCAACCGTACGCGCGTTCATGATGCCGTGGTGCTCAAAACCTTGGGCGCGACCCGCGGGACGCTGATCCGGGCTTATGTCACGGAATATATGACGCTCGGCGCGGCGACGGCTCTCTTCGCCATCGGCGCGGGCGCGCTGGCGGCCTGGTACGTGCTCGCCCGCGTCATGCGCCTGCCCTTCGCTTTTGATGGCGGCGTGGCGCTCGGTGTCCTCGCGGTCGCCCTCGTGCTGACGGTCGGTTTCGGCCTTGCCGGCACATGGCGGGTGCTTGGCCAGAAGGCCGCGCCCGTCCTGCGCGAACTCTGACCCGGCCCCCAATTTGGCCTGATGGAGGAAATTTAATGGCCGCAGCGTCCCGAAACGGCACGCTGCGGCCCTTTCCGCCCTTGTTCGTTCCGGCTCCTCTTCGCATATTCAGGGCAAGAGGGCTTGGCTGGACGTCCCGCCAGCTAGGCCCGGCCGGCAACGGCCGAGAGGGCGGGATGCAAGAAAGGAAACTGTCCATGGCTGACAAGTGGAACAGCGGCACACGCAGCGTCCCCCTGTCGCGGGGCCGCGCGGACGTCGCCATCGATCAGGGCCTGCGGAGCTACATGCTCCGGGTCTACAACCTCATGGCCATCGGCCTCGCCATCACCGGCGTCGCCGCCTACGGCCTCTTCTCCATGGCGACGACCAGCGATCCCTCGCTGGCCGTTGGAACGTATAATGGCATCCTGCTGACGCAGTTGGGCGCTACCATATTCACCACGCCGCTGCGCTGGGTGCTGATATTCGCGCCGCTCGCGCTCGTGATGTTCCTCTCCTTCCGAGTCAACCGGATGAGCACGCAGGCCGCGCAGGCGACCTTCTGGGCGTATGCCGCGCTGGTCGGATTCATGTTCTCCACGTTCTTCCTCGTCTACACGCAGGAATCGATCGTGCAGGTCTTCTTCGTGACGGCGGCTTCCTTCGGCGCCCTGTCGCTCTTCGGCTACACGACGAAGCGTGACCTGTCGGCCATGGGCTCGTTCCTGATCATGGGCCTCTTCGGCCTGATCATCGCCTCGCTCGTGAACATCTTCCTGGCGTCCTCGGCGCTCAGCTTCGCCATCTCGGCCATCGGCGTCCTGCTCTTCGCGGGCCTCACCGCCTGGGACACGCAGCGCATCAAGGAACTTTACTGGGAAGGCGACGACACGCTGGTCGCCGGTCGCAAGGCCATCATGGGCGCGTTGACCCTTTATCTCGACTTCATCAACCTGTTCATGTTCCTCCTTCGCTTCCTCGGCACCAGCCGCAACTAAAGCCAAGGGGAGCCGGACGGTTCTGAGACAGGGGCGGCCTTCGGGTCGCCCTTTTTCGTATGCGCCGTGCGGATCGGGATGGGGCATTTGACGGATTGAGACGGACGCCGCGCCCGCTTATGGTCCGCCCGGTTCACTCCGTAAGGCATCCCATTCATGAGCGCGTTCACCCTCCGCGAGGCCACTCTCGCCGACATTCCCGCCCTGTGCCGCATCTATGAACACGCGGTTCTCCATGGCACGGCGACCTACGAGCTGACCCCGCCCGACGAGACCGAGATGACGGCGCGCTTTCTCAATCTGACGCGGCAGGACTATCCCTATCTCGTCGCCTGCAATGGGGAGGGGCGCGTCGTCGCCTATGCCTATGCCGGCCCGTTCCGGGCCCGCCCGGCCTATCGCTGGTCGGTGGAGGATTCGATCTATCTGGAGCCGGAGGCGCAGGGCCAAGGCATCGGCACGGCGCTGCTCGGCCGCCTTCTGGAGCTGTGCGAGGAGAAAGGGTTCCGGCAGATGATCGCGGTGATCGGCGGGGCCGACAATCACGGCTCCGTCAAGCTGCATCAGAAGCTCGGCTTCAAGCCGATCGGCCTGTTCGAAGGCTCGGGCTTCAAGTTCGGACGCTGGATCGACACGGTGCTGATGCAATACTCCCTGAACGGCGGCAAGGAGACGCTGCCGGATGAAAGCCGCTATCCCGGCACGCTGGTCTGAGCTCATTCGTTAGGTGGGGCTAATAGCTCCATGAGATGCACGGTCGCCGCCTCGGGCGGCCGTTCGTGGGTATGTAGGACTAATCTGAGTGCCGGAATGTCCCGCTCAGGTGTCGGCCAGCTTCAGCGACTTGTCGAACACGCGCAGCACCTGCGGCAGATCCTGCCCGCGCTTCATCACCAGCCCGCCGGCGGCGTGGACGCTATAGGCCCCCTGGCGGCGCGCCAGTCGTGGCTCCTTCTCGATGCGAAACAGCGGCATTTCGGAACTGCGCCGGAAGATGGAGAACACGGCCCGGTCCTTGAGCGTGTCGATGGCGTAATCGCGCCATTCGCCCGCCGCCACCATGCGCCCGTAGATTCGAAGGATTTCGCCGAGTTCGTGCCGGTCGAAACTGACGACGGGCAGGGCGTTGGCAGCGCGCACCTCCGAGAGGTGGATCAGCGAGGCGGAGCGTTCGGTCGTGGGTTCGGTCAATCGCAATCCCTCCGGGGAACGCCGCAGGGCGCGGCGAGCCCTTCATCATCCTGTCATGGAAATGGGGCCGCGCGAAGGGCGTTGCAACCGGACAGGCCGGTGGCTCAAGCCTCGGGGCAGCGTATCGGCTGAGCCGCTGCGCTCGGGAGTGGGTCGGGATACAGGGTCGGGCCAATCGTCCGAGGCTGCTGCGCCTTCTTTGTCAGCCGCTGTCGCCGTCCCCCTGGGGCGTCCCGCGACAGCGGAACATCCCACGCCCACCTGTCGCGGCTCGATCGCTCGGCAGACGCTCAGAAGGGCAGGGCCGCCGCTGCCAGAATCGGCCCCGGCCGGTCGTCCCGGTCCATCGCCTGGAGCAGCGCGACGCAGCCGCCCGGCTGCGTGTCAGGGTCGGCGATGAGGCCGAGCGGCATATCCACCGCGAGCCGGCCGTCGGCTCCGAGCAGGCCGACCGCGCGCCAGTCGCGCACCGCATGCGTGTTCAGGAGTTGGCGTCCCTCGTTCTCACCGCGCGCGACCTCGGTGCGCGTGGTCTTGGCATAGGTCGCCAGAATCAGCGCCGGGGGCCTCGCGCCCTCCGGCAGCGCGCCGGCCTCGACGCGTAGGTGCAGGGTCTCGCCCCGAAGGCGCATCTCGATGCGGGGCGAGCCGTCCGCGCCGGCCAGCGGAGCCTTGGCCGTCGCAGCCTCGATCGCCGCCGCATCGAAGCCGGCCATCACCGCCTTGCCGTTGACGATGGCCTGGGGCGTCGTCAGCCCGCCGAGCCGCAGCGCCTTGGAATAGCTCTTCTGTCGCTCGGCATTGCGGCGCGAGCCGAGCGGGTCTTCCCAGCCGATATAGTCCCAGTAGTCCACGTGATAGGCGAGGGCGACGACATCGGGCCGCGCGGCGAGTTCCGCCAGAACCGCGTCGGCCTTCACGCATTCGCTGCATCCCTGGCTCGTGAAAAGCTCCACGATGCCGCGCACATTCTGGCTCGACGCTTCGTCGCCGCTCTCGTCGGCATGGGCGAGGCCGAGCGGCAGGACAGCGGCAAGGAGCAGGACGAACAGGGTCGGCGGGCTCATGGATCGGCATCTCCTTGGCTCCGGGATGGCCCGAAGAGAGATGGGACCATGGCGGGATAACCCCACGGAAGGCGAGCCTTGCGCCGTTCAATTGAGGGTGAGCCGGGCGCGAGGCGAGGCACATGAAAACGCCGCCGCCCTTGCGAGGAGGGCGGCGGCGCGAAAGACAAGCGAAACAGCCCGAGGGTTGGCTCGCGAGATCGTGTGAACGGCTCGAGCCTTCAGGGCGAACTGGCGTTGGCCCTCGAGACTCATGCCTAGCCCTCGAGAGAGGGCGCCGCCGAAGCGCGGAGGCTTCGGCGAAGCAGCTGGGACGCTTCGGCGGGGATGGTTCCTGGAGCGCTTCCGTCGAACAAAGGTTCGCCAGAAAGGCTCCAGGTTTTTGTTTCCGCATTGTCCGGGCGCGAAAGCCGACTCGGCTTTCGCTGGAAATGCTTTAGGCCGCCAGCTGGCGCAGCACGTAGTGCAGGATGCCGCCGTTCTTGAAGTATTCCAGCTCGTCCAGCGTATCGATGCGGCAGAGCAGGGGAACCTTGACCACTTCGCCATTGGCGCGGGTGATCGTGGCTTCCATGGTCTGGCGCGGCTTGACCTCGGTCAGGCCTTCGATCGTCACCGTTTCCTCGCCCGTGAGGCCGAGCGACTGCCAGCTCGTGCCTTCCTGGAAGACGAAGGGCACGACGCCCATGCCCACCAGGTTGGAGCGGTGGATGCGCTCGAAGCTCTGCGCGATCACGGCGCGAACGCCTAAGAGCACGGTGCCCTTGGCCGCCCAGTCGCGCGAGGAGCCGGTGCCGTATTCCTTGCCGGCGAAGATCACCAGCGGAACCTCTTCCTGCTGATACTTCATCGCCGCGTCGTAGATCGCCAGCTGCTCACCAGAGGGGAAGTGCTTGGTGATGCCGCCTTCCACGCCCGGAACCATCTGGTTCTTGATGCGGATATTGGCGAAGGTGCCGCGCATCATGACTTCGTGGTTGCCGCGACGCGCGCCGTAGGAGTTGAAGTCCACCGGGCGCACCTGATGCGAGACGAGATACTCGCCCGCCGGGCCGTTCTTCTTGATCGAACCGGCCGGGGAGATGTGGTCGGTCGTGATCGAGTCGAGGAAGAGCGACAGGATGCGCGCGCCCTTGATGTCGGTGACGGGCTTGGGCGTCATCGACATGCCCTCGAAATAGGGCGGGTTCTGCACATAGGTCGAACGGTCGTCCCACTCGTAGGTGAGGCCGCCCGAGACGTCGATCTTCTGCCAGTTCGGGTCGCCCTTGAAGACGTCCGAATAGCGGCTCTCGAACAGGTCGCGCGTGACCGTCTTGCGGACGATCTCGGAGACTTCCTGCGTGGTCGGCCAGATGTCCTTGAGGAAGACGTCCTTGCCGTTCTGGTCCTGGCCGAGCGGGTCCTTGGTGATGTCCACGAACATCGAACCGGCAATGGCGTAGGCGACGACGAGCGGGGGCGAGGCGAGATAGTTCGCGCGCACGTCCGGGTTCACGCGGCCTTCGAAGTTGCGGTTGCCCGAGAGCACCGAGCAGGCGACGAGGTCGTTCTTGTTGATGGCTTCCGAGATCGCTTCGGGAAGCGGGCCGGAATTGCCGATGCAGGTCGTGCAGCCATAGCCGACGAGGTTGAAGCCCATCGCGTCGAGATCGGTCTGGAGACCGGCCTTTTCGAGATATTCGGTGACCACCTGAGAGCCGGGGGCCAGCGAGGTCTTCACCCAGGGCTTCACCTTGAGGCCGAGCGCGTGCGCCTTGCGGGCGACGAGGCCGGCGGCGACCAGCACGTTCGGGTTGGACGTGTTGGTGCAGGAGGTGATGGCCGCGATCACGACGTCGCCGTCGGCGATGCCATGGTCCGCGCCCTCGACGGCGTGGCGAGCGGTCTCGGGCGTCTGGCCGGGGGCCGTCGCGCCTTCGTCCATGAAGCGCGAGTCACCGGTGGAGGCCGGCAGCTCGTTCTTCTTGCGGCCGCCCTGAAGTTCGGCGAGCGCGGTGCGGAACTTCGGCGCGGCCTCGGTGAGCGCGACGCGGTCCTGCGGGCGCTTGGGGCCGGCGAGCGAGGGAACGACGGTGGAAAGGTCGAGCGCCAGCGTGTCGGTGAAGACGGGCTCTTCCGACGAGGCGTCGAAATACATGCCCTGCGCCTTGGCATAGGCTTCCACCAGCGCGATGCGGTGCTTGTCGCGGCCGGTCGCTTCCAGATAGGCGATCGTGTCCTTGTCGACCGGGAAGAAGCCACAGGTCGCGCCGTATTCCGGGGCCATGTTGGCGATGGTCGCCTGGTCTTCCAGCGTGAGGTTGGCAAGGCCGGGTCCGTAGAATTCCACGAACTTGCCGACGACGCCCTTCTTGCGCAGCATCTCGGTGACGGTGAGCACGAGATCGGTCGCGGTCGTGCCCTCGGGCAGCTTGCCGTCGATGCGGAAGCCGATGACCTCGGGGATCAGCATGGAGATCGGCTGGCCGAGCATGGCCGCTTCCGCCTCGATGCCGCCGACGCCCCAGCCCAGAACCGCAAGGCCGTTGACCATCGTGGTGTGCGAGTCGGTGCCGACCAGCGTGTCGGGATAGGCGATCGTCTCGCCGTTCTCGTCCTTGGTCCAGACGGTCTGGGCCAGATATTCGAGGTTCACCTGATGGCAGATGCCGGTGCCGGGAGGCACGACGCGGAAATTCTGGAAGGCGCCCGAGCCCCAACGCAGGAAGGTGTAGCGCTCACCATTGCGGTCGTACTCGACCTCGACGTTCTTCTCGAACGAATCGGGCTGGCCGAAATAGTCCACCATCACCGAGTGGTCGATCACGAGATCGACGGGGACGAGCGGATTGATCTTCTGGGGGTCGGCGCCGAGATTGGCGGTCGCGTCGCGCATGGCGGCGAGATCGACGACGGCCGGAACGCCCGTGAAGTCCTGCATCAGGACGCGGGCCGGGCGATAGGCGATCTCATGGCCGGCCGAGCCCTTGTCGTTCAGCCAGTTGACCACGGCGCGGATGTCGTCGGCCAGAACCGTGCGGCCGTCTTCGTTGCGCAGGAGGTTCTCGAGAATGACCTTCATCGAGTAGGGCAGGCGCGACGCGCCCGACAGGCCGTTCTTTTCGGCCTCTTTCAGGTCGAAATAGACGTAAGGCTTCCCGTCGACCGTCAGGGTCTTGCGGCTTTTGAAGCTATCGGGGTGGGACATAGGGTTCTCGTTCCTTCTCGAACCAAAAAATGTCCGAAAGGCGAACGACCGCGGCACGCGGCGAAGCGCGCCTTGGAAAATGCGGGTGCGACCATTTCCGCCCGTCCGCCTCAGTCCTCGCCGGGGAGGCGGGGCACGTGAGATCGGCGCTATGTGATCCACGCCGGTCGCTGGAGTGGGTGAGCGCCTTATAGGCAAGTTTGTAATCGCTATAAAGGGCCTTCTCGCATTCGCGCGCACCCATTCGGGGGAGCGCTCCTGCCTCACGCCATCTTCATTCGCCTTGCCTGGACAGCCTGACGGAGCCTCAATGGGGCGGTGTACCGGGCCTCTCTCACCGCGCCGTCTCGCCGATGCTCGTCCCATGCCGGTGGCATGGGTGACATTCGGCGCGTCGCTGCGGTGAAAGATTCGCCAGTGTTCCACCCTGAGGTTCTGTCAGACCTTCGGGACGTCGCTCGCTCCGCCTTGCCGCTTGCCTTTCGGGTCCCGCCTCTCCACAACGAAGCCTTGGGATTGGAGCCCTTATAGCGTTCCAAAGTTGAGGAGTGGTTCCGGCGTGGCGGGCAGGCTCGTGATCAGAGGGCTGGCTTGCGGCCGGGGCGGGCGGCTGATCGTGCCGCCGCTCGATCTGACTCTATCGACCGGCGAGGCGGTGCTGGTGACGGGCGAAAACGGCGCGGGCAAGTCGACCCTGCTGCGCACGCTGGCCGGCCTTCTGCCGCCGCTCGCCGGAGGCGTTCGCGTCGAGGACTTGCCCGCTGCCGACGGCGAGCCGGCCCGAAGCCTTGCCGACATCGCCCATTATATCGGTCATCGCAACGCGCTGAAGGGCGGGCGCCACGTCGGGGCGGAACTCGCCTTCTGGGCGCGCTTTCTGGGGCGCGCGCGGGGCGTCTCGCCCGAAGCCGCGCTGGCCGAACTCGGTCTGCCGGAGGGCGTGGCCCGGCTGCGCTGCTCCGATCTTTCGGCGGGGCAGGCGCGGCGCGCGGCGCTCGCCCGGCTTCTGGTCGCCCATCGCCCGCTCTGGCTTCTGGACGAGCCGACCAATGCGCTGGACGCGGCGACGCAGGCGCGCTTTGCCGCGCTTTGCCGGCACCATCTCTCAAGCGGGGGCATGATTCTCGCCGCCACGCACCAGCCTGTCGATCTCGGGTCGTCGGCCCGCACGCTTGTTCTGGAGCCGCAGCCGGCGGGCCTCGCGCTCTCCGATTCGGGTGAGGACGAGGGCTGGGAGGCGATCGGCTGATGCTGGCTTTGTTTCGGCGCGATCTCGCGCTGCTCCTGTCCGGCTCGGGCGGCGGCGCGCCGGGCGTCGTGTTCTTTCTGGCTGTCGTCGCCGTCATCCCCTTCGGCGTCGGCCCCGACCTTCAGCTTCTCTCGCGCATCGGCCCGGCCTTTCTCTGGATCGGCGCGCTGCTCTCCACGCTCCTGTCGCTCGACCGGCTGTTTCAGGCCGATCGGGACGACGGCACGCTCGACCTGCTCCTCACCGGCCCCTTGCCGCTGCCGCTCGTGGTGCTCGCCAAATGTGCCGCGCTTTGGGTCGCAAGCTGCCTGCCGCTGGTGGTCGCCGCGCCGCTGCTGGGCCTCCTCTTGGCGCTGGAGCCGCTGGCGCTGGGCGCGAGCGCGCTGACGCTGCTGGTCGGCACGCCGGCGCTCGTGCTGATCGGCGCGGTCGGCGCGGCGGTAGCCGCTAGCCTGCCGCGCGGGGGCGTTCTCGTCTCGGTGCTGACCTTGCCGCTCGCGATCCCGATTCTCATCTTCGGCGTCGCTGCCACCAGCGGCGCCGTGAACGATCTCGCCCCTTTTCGCGCGCCCTTCCTGATTCTTCTGGCGCTGACGCTGCTGTACGGCGTGCTCGGCCCCTTCGCCGCCGCGCTCGCGCTTCGCCAATCCAGCGACTGAGACGTCCCATGCCCCGCTTCGACCCCGCGCTTTATTCCTTTTACGCCGAGACGCCTGACGCCGAGACCTATCGCCGCCTGCGCGCCGTCTCGGGCCTAAGCCCCAAAAGCGAGGAGGCCGCGCGGCGCGGCTTGCCGAACACGCTCCATGCCGTCATCGCGCGCTTCGAGGGGCGGACCATCGCCATGGGCCGCGTCGTGGGCGATGGCGGGGCCTTCTTTCAGATCGTGGACATGGCGGTGGAGCCCGCCCATCAGGGGCAGGGGATCGGCAAGGCGATCTTCGCCGCGCTGGTGGATTGGCTGCGCGAGACCGCACCCGACAGCGCCTATGTCAGTCTCGTCGCGGATGGCGAGGCCCGGCATCTCTATGCGCAGTTCGGGTTCGAGCCCGTCATGCCCGCTTCGATTGGCATGGCGATGCGGATTCAAAAAGTCTGAACCAGACGCCCACGCTGGCGTGGATGCTCGTCTGCGAACCTTTGCGGTGAATTCGCAGACCTATTGTCCGTCGCCCAGCCAATTCCGCTTCGGCTGGAAATGCTCTAGAACGGCGGCATGAGCGATCTCGCCGCCCGTCCCTCGCGCTTTGCGCTTCTGGCCAACCCGACGCGGTTTCTGGACCTGTCGGGCCGTCTCCAGCCCTGGCTCTATGCGCTGGCGCTGGCGCTTCTGGCTGTTGGCCTCGGCCTCGGCCTCGCTGCCCCGGAGGATTACCAGCAGGGCGCGACGGTTCGCATCCTCTTCATCCATGTGCCCTTCGCCTGGATCGCGATGATGGGCTGGACGGTCATGTCGGCCTCCGCGCTTGGCCTTCTCGTTTGGCGCCATCCGATCGCGGAAGTCTCGATCCGCGCTGCCGCGCCCATCGGCGCGGTCTTCACCTTTCTGTGTCTCTTCACGGGCTCGGTCTGGGGTCGGCCCATGTGGGGCACGTGGTGGGTCTGGGACGCGCGGCTCACCTCGGTCTTCGTGCTCTTCCTCATGTATCTCGGCCTGATCGCGCTGACGCGCGCCTTCGAGGAGCCGCAGCGGGCCGGGCGCATGGCCTCGGTCTTCGTACTGGTCGGCTTTCTCCTGATCCCGGTGATCAAGTTCTCGGTGGACTGGTGGTCGACGCTGCACCAGCCGGCCAGTGTGCTGCGCCTGGGCGGCTCGACGCTGGACGATGCCTATCTCTATCCGCTCTTGATCTCGGCCGCCGGCTTCACCACGCTCTTCTTCGCGCTGCATCTCACCGCCATGCGCACGGAAATTCGCCGTCGTCGCCTGCGCAACATGGAGCGACGTCGGATGGGTCTGGCGGAGGGCTGACATCATGCAATCCAGCTATTTCGGCTTCATCGCCGCCGCCTATGGCATGGCGGCTTTCGCGCTCGGTGTGCTGGCGCTCTGGACCTTTCTCGACGCGCGTTCCGTGTCGCGCCGCCTGAAGGCGCTGGAGGGCGAGCGCGGCGCGCGTCGGCCATTACGATGAGCGAAATGTCCGCCACCCCGCCGCGCCGCCGCCGGCCGCTTCTGGTCGCCCTGCCGCTTCTCGTCTTCGGCGGGCTCGCCGCGCTGTTTCTGACGCAGCTCGTGTCGGGTCACGATCCGAGCCAGCTTCCCTCCGCCCTGATCGGGCAGAAGGCACCCGCCACCAGCCTGCCGCCGCTCGCGGGCCTGCAAGGGGCGGATGGCGCGCCAGTGTCTGGTCTCACCGTTTCGCCGGATGGCGACGGCGCGCCGCGCCTCGTCAATGTCTTCGCCTCCTGGTGCGGCCCCTGCCGGCAGGAGCATCCGCTGCTCATGGCGCTGGCGAACGACCCGGCCGTGCGCGCGGCCGGCCTGCGGATCGAGGGGCTGAACTACAAGGACAAGCCGGATCAGGCGCTCGGCTTCCTCACCTCGCTCGGCAATCCTTATGCACGCGTCGGCGCGGACGAGCGCGGCACGGCGGCGATCGACTGGGGCGTTTACGGCGTGCCCGAGACATTCCTTGTGGCGGGCGACGGACGCATTCTCTGGAAGCAGACCGGCCCGCTCGACGTCAAAGCCATCCGTGAGGGGCTGTTACCCGCGCTCGCGAAGCCAGGCTCACCCGCGCCCTGAACGGGCACTAAAGGCAGAAGCCGAACAGCATCAGCCCCGCCAGGCGCGGCCCCTCGCTGAGCCAAAGCAGAGCGCCGACGCCGGACAGGAGCGCCAGTCCGGCGGGAAACAGAAGCTCGGCCCGCGCCTTCATGCCGGCGCGCCCGCCGGGGTGAGCTTCGCGTCGCGAATCGGCAGATTGGCCGCGCCCGCCAGTAGCGCCAGCGCGATCGAGATCGTCCAGGCCGCGTCGTAGCTTCCCGTCCAGGCGAAGACGAGGCCCGCGCCCCAGGCCCCGAAGAACGCGCCGATCTGGTGGCTCATGAAGACGATGCCGAACAGTGTCGAAAGGTAGCGCACGCCGAAGATCTGGCCGACGAGCCCGCTCGTCAGCGGCACGGTGCCGAGCCAGAGAAAGCCCATGGCGCAGGCGAAGATCGTGACCGAAAGCGGCGTGAAGGGCACCGCGAGAAACAGCGCGATCACCAAGGCGCGGCCGAAATAGAGCGCCGCCAGCACATATTTCTTGCGCAGCCGGTCGGCCGAGAGGCCGAAGACATAGGAGCCGAGAATATTGAACAGGCCGATCAGCGCCAACGCCCGCGCGCCGACCGAGGGGTCGATCGCCTGATCGGCCAGAAAAGCCGGCAGATGCGTCGCGACGAAGGCGACGTGAAAGCCGCAGACGAAGAAGCCGACATTCAGGAGCCAATAGCCGGGATGGCGCGCGGCAAGCCGCAGGGCCGCGCCGAGGCTTTCGCTCTGGGCCGCGCCCGCGCTGGGAGCCGCCTGAGGCCGCCCGGCAATGCCGATCGCCAGAAACACCATGAGCGAGGCGAGGGCCGCGCCGAACAGAAGCGCGCCGCGCCAGCCGAGAGCCTCGACGGCCATCTGCGTGACCGGCACCAGAAGGAACTGCCCGACCGAGCCGCCCGCCGTCACGATGCCGAAGGCCATGCCGCGCCGCTCGGCCGGCACGAAGCGCCCGACCGCGCCGAGCACGACGACGAAGGTGACGCCCGTCATGGCAAAGCCGACGAGAACGCCGAGCGACAGGTCGAGCGCCAGGGCGCTCGCCGCCGTGGAAGCCAGAACGAGACCCAGCGCATAGAGAAGCCCGCCGACGGCCGCGACCCGCCCCGCGCCATGGCGATCGGCCAGCACGCCGACAAAGGGCTGGGCGAGACCCAGAACGAGATTCTGCAGCGCGATGGCGAGGCCGAACGCCTCGCGCCCGACGCCGATCTCCAGCTCGACGGGCCGGAGCAGAAGGCCGAAGCCCTGCCGCAGACCCATGGCGATGGTGACGATCGTCGCCCCGCAGAGAAGCGCGATCCAGGGATTGCGAAGGGAGGCGGGGGATGGGGTCATCTGCGGCTCGCGAACAGGTGTCTGACAGGCGTAGCGCAAATGCCGTGCGCTGCCGAGCCCTGATTCGTCAGTCGAGCTTTCGAATTCGGTGCGGCTGGTTATCTGTCTGATCGGTACGCGCCCCGAACGGCCCCGCTCAGGCGATCAGGGGTGCAGCCTTGGCGCCGAGCACATCGCAGATCGCCTGCGGGGCGAGATGGATCTGCAAGCCGCGCTGGCCGCCATTGACGAAGACCTGTGCGTGCCGCAGCGCCTGCTCTTCAATCACCACCGGCACCCGCTTCTTCTGGCCGAAGGGGCTGATGCCGCCGACCACATAGCCCGTTGTCCGCTCGGCCTCGGCAGGCGGCATCATCTGCGCCGACTTGCCGCCCACGGCGCTGGCGAGGCGCTTCATCGAAACCTCCCGGTCGGAGGGCACGACCACGCAGACCGGCTTGCCGTCCACCAGCGTCATCAGGGTTTTCAGGACGAGATCGGGCGAAACGCCGATCGCTTCGGCGGCCTGCAACCCGATATGCTGGGCGTGCGGGTCGTAGGCGTATTCTTGCGTGGTGAAGGCGACGCCCGCTTGCGTCAGGGCCAGCGTGGCGCGTGTCGACTTGGACAAAGCTCGGCCTCATTCGTGGAGATGGTTCGGCGTGTCGCCCGTTCGGCCTATGCCTTCCGGGCGGAAAACGAAACGGGGTTCGCCATGAAAATCTGGGGTCGCAACAATTCCACCAATGTCCGCAAGGTTCTCTGGTGCGCGGCGGAACTCGGGCTCGCTTACGAGCACATTCCAGCGGGCGGCGCGTTCGGGCAGGTCCAGTCTCCGGCCTATCTCGCCTTGAACCCCAACGGCCTCGTGCCCTGCTTGGAGGATGAGGGGCTGGTTCTCTGGGAATCCAACGCGATCGTGCGCTATCTCGCCCGCCAATACGGGGCCGCGCCCTTCGCGCCCGGCGACCCGCGCGCCTTTGCCGTCGCCGACAAATGGATGGACTGGACCTCGCTCTCCTTCTCCGGCCCCTTCCGCGATCTTTTCTGGAATCTCGTGCGCGTCGCGCCCGATCAGCGGGATGACGCCGCGATGGAGCGAGGGGCGCATCAGTGCGCCGAGCTGATGCGCCGAGCCGACGCGGCCCTGCAAGACTCGCCCTACCTGTCCGGCCGCGATTTCGGCATCGGCGACATCCCGCTCGGCTGCATCGCCTATGCCTGGTTTTCGCTCCCGATCGAGCGTCCAAGCCTTCCAGCGCTCGAAGCCTGGTACGAGCGGATTGCAGCTCGGCCGGCTTTTCGGACGGGCGTCATGACCGGGATTTCCTGAGAGCGAACCGCTTCGGTCGAGAGATTTTCCGCTCCTTCGCCCAGCCGGGGCTTGCGGCAAAGGGGCAAGCCGTCGCAAGAGGCTGGCATCCATAAGGCGGGCGAACGATCTTGCGAATCGAGACTATCCGCCATTTTTCCTCGCGCTTCCAAGCGCCGACCTATGAACCGGAGCCTTGCGCCATGTCTCACGCCCTGACCCGCCGCCGCTTTGCCGCTCTCGCCGGCGCAGGGCTGGCTCTTGGGCTCACCGGCCTGACCTCCAAGCCCGCCCGCGCCGAAGCGGATTTGGACGCGCTCTGGGCCGAGATCGAAAACCGCTTCTCGGCCCGGCTCGGCGCCTTCGTCTGGGACATGGAAACGGATCGGCGCTGGGCGCGGCGCGCGGACGAGCGCTTTCCGCTGTGCTCGACCTTCAAGCTCGTGGCCGCCGCCGGCCTCCTCGCCCGTGTCGATGCCGGAGAGGAAAACCTCTCGCGACGTGTGGTGATCGCAAAATCCGATCTCGTGACCTATTCGCCCGAGACCGAAAAGCATGTCGGCGGCGAAGGCATGACGCTCAGCTCCATCGCCGAGGCCGCGCTGACGCAGAGCGACAACACCGCCGGCAATGTGCTGATTGATCTCCTCGGCGGGCCGGAGGGCGTGACCCGGACGGCACGCGGCTTCGGCGACGAGACCTTCCGGCTCGACCGGCGCGAGACCGCGCTGAACGAGGCGAAGCCCGGCGATCCCAGGGACACGACCAGCCCGGCGGCCATGACGAAGATGCTCCACGCGCTTCTCTTCGGCGAGGTGCAGAAACCGGACTCGCGCCGCCAGCTAGCGGACTGGATGGTCGCGAACCGGACAGGCGATGCCAAGCTGCGCGCCGGCCTGCGGAAAGACTGGCGCGTCGGAGACAAGACGGGCGGCGGCGATTTCGGCACGATGAACGATGTCGCCGTGATCTGGCCGCCGGCGGGAAAGCCGATCCTGATCAGCCTGTATCTGACGGAAACGAAGGCCAGTTTCGACGAGCGCAACGCGGCCTTCGCCGAGGTCGGCCGCGCGCTCGCCATGCTTCGCTGAAGACGATGGGCGGCTTCGGGGCAGCCCCAAGGCCGCCCCATAGGCCGGCCTTAGAGCCGGGGACAGAACCCTGCGGCGGAAAGCCGGCGAGGGACTTGCGTTCCCGGCGAGGCGCCGAGCGCAGACGATGCAGCGCATCGGTGAGCATCGGCAACGATGATCGGGGGCGCAAGGACCCGGCGGATCGACCCGCAGGGTTTTGGCCCCGGCTCTTAGCCGTTGAAGACCACGGCGATCTTGTTGCCGCAGGGATCGCGCAGATAGGCGGCGTACCAGTCCGGCCCATATTGCGGGCGCAGGCCCGGCGCGCCTTCGTCCGTGCCGCCCTGCGCCATTCCAGCGGCGTAGAAGGCGTCCACTTCGGCTTGCGAGGCGGCGGGAAAGCCGACCATCGCGCCGTTTCCGGCGCTGGCCGGCGCGCCGTCGAAAGGTTTCACGACCCAGACCGAGAAGCCTTCGCCCGTGCCGCCTTGAGAGTAGCCGCGCCCGCCCGCGAAGCTCGCATGGCTGCTCCAGCCGATCGCCGCCAGAACCGCATCGTAAAAGGCAAAGGACGGCACGACCGGCGACGCGCCGATCGTGACATAGGGATGCATCGCCATGGTTGGGGCTCCGTTGGATCAGAGCCGAAGCGTAAAAGGGCGAACTGGTGCCGAGCCTGACCTAAGGGAAGCCCATGGCCAAATGCGCGGTGGCCTCCATCTTGCCTCGCATGAGTGATCTTACCCCTGCCTTCTCCCTTCGCATTCCCGAGGACGATGCTCTTGCGCGGCGGGTCTGCGATCACTGCGGCTTCGTCGCCTATGAAAACCCGAAGATCGTCGTCGGCTCGGTCGTGCGGTTCGAAGAGCGCATCCTCCTGTGCCGCCGCGGCATAGAACCGGGGCGAGGGCGCTGGACGATTCCGGCCGGCTATCTCGAACTGAACGAGACGCCCGATGCCGGCGCGGCGCGCGAGGCTTTCGAGGAGGCCGGGGCGCGGATCGACATTTCGCGGCTTCTGGCGGTCTATTCCGTGCCCCGCATCAGCCAGGTGCAACTGATCTACCGCGCACGCCTCCTCGACCCTGCCATCCTGGCCGGCCCGGAAAGTCTGGAGGTCAAGCTGGTGCAGCCGGACGACATCCCCTGGGACGACCTTGCCTTTCCCACCGTCCATTGGGCGCTGCGCCATGATGCGGAGGCGGAAGCGGGCGCGCCGCCGGTGCCTTTCGGCAATCCGGCCGGCGAAGCCGGAGACCGCCTGCCGGATGGAACGCCGGTGGGCGAGGACGCGCTGTAGCGGGGGGCAAACTTTCGGGCCGATCCGCCCGGTTTTTCAATGGAGGCGGCGCCGAGTCGCCGGAGACGGCTCGGCGCTGTTTCACGTGAAACGTTAAGGAAGACCGAATCCGATCAGTCCCGCGCCTCGTCCGTCGTGCGACGAATTTCCAAGACGAGTTCGGGCGGCAGCTGAAGACGGGCGGCGAGAAGGTCGAGATAGGCGCGCTCGGCTGGCTGGTCCGGGTCGATGGCGAGGAGCGAAGCCGTGTAGAGTTCGACCGCCACCTCCTGCGTCGTCGCATGGCGCACCAGCTCGTCCACCGAGAGCGGACGGCGGATTTCGTCCATCAGCAGGCCCTTTTCCTCGGCGTCGAGATCGAGATCCTCGATCCGCCCGAAGATGCGGCGCTCCTCGTTGGCGTCGAGCGTGCCGTCCGCTTTGGCCGCTGCGATCATCGCCGACAGGAGAAGCTTGGCGCGATGCTCGGCATCCGAGCCGGCGGGGTGGAAGTTCGGGTCGCTCACCTCGGGAATGTCGCTGGCGGCAATGGGACGGATCGGGCCGGGCTGCGAGGGCGCGAGACTTGGCTGGTTCTGTGCCTGCCAATTGGTCCAGGCCTTGTAGCCGAGACCGGCGATCAGGGCGAGGCCGCCGAGCTTCACGGCCTGTCCGCCGAAGCCCTTTATGCCTTTTCCGCCGCCCCGGCGCAGAAGCTGCGAGACGAGACCGCCCGCCAGTGCGCCGCCGATGGCCTTGCCGGCGAGCGAGCCGCCGCCCGAGCGCCCGCCCGACAGGACGCTGGCGGCGAGATCGCCGATGCCGCCGCCCGAGCGCGCGCCGGTGCCGCCGAGCGCGCCGCCGAGCAACTTGCCGAGCCCGTCCTGAAGCGTTTCGCCCGTGGAGGCGCGGCCAATGCCCGATGGGAAAGGACTGCGATGTCCAGCGCCGCGTCCCGTGCCAAGGAACTGGTCGAGAAGTTTCTGCGCGTCGATCATTCCAAGGGCCTCCGGATCAGGGATCAGAAGGCCCATTTGGGGAGCGCGAGGCGCGCGGCCAAGCGGCCGGCCCTCGCGATGCGATCACGGTTTCTTGTCGAAGAGCGGCTCCAGCGCATGGCGCTTGAGCAGCGGAAACTGCATCAGCATGAAGATCATGGTGATGGGCATGGTGCCCCAAACCTTGAACGCCACCCAAAAATCGGTCGAGAAGCAGCGCCAGACGACCTCGTTGAGGATGGCGAGGAAGACGAAGAACAGGCCCCAGCGCAGCGTCAGCTTGCGCCAGCCCTCATCGTCGAGCTTGAAGGCCTGATCGAAGACATAGCCGAGCAGCGGCTTGCCGAAAGCGAGGCCCCCGAGCAGCACGGCGGCGAACAGCGCGTTGACGATGGTCGGCTTCATCTTGATGAAGACGTCGTCCTGCAGCCAGAGCGTCAGCGAGCCGAAGATCAGCACCACCGCGCCGGACACGATCGGCATGATCGGCAGGGTTCTCACCAGCACCCAGGAGGCAATGAGCGCCGCAACGGTCGCGGCCATGAACAGGGCGGTGGCCACGAAGAGCGGCCCGCCGAGTTCGCCCAAGGCCGGAAAGGCGCGGACGATCGCCTCGCCCCGATTGTTGGCGAAGAAGAAGACGACGAGCGGCCCGAGTTCGAGCGCGAACTTGACGAGCGGGTTCATCTCGCGCCGGCCCGGCGTGTTCGGGGCCTTTTCGATGATCGGATCGGAGGACATGGACGGGTTTCCCTTTCGGGGATGGTGTCGGGCGGCGAGGCGGCGAAATTCAGGCGGTGAAGTCTTCAGACGGTTTCAGCGCGGACGAGTTTCAAACCGTGCCGGCGCGGCCTGCGATGGCATCGGCGAAGTCGCGGGCCTTGAAGGGCTCGAGATCGTCCACGCCTTCGCCAACGCCCACGAAGAAGACCGGCAGCTTATGCTTGGCGGCGATGGCGACCAGAATGCCGCCGCGCGCCGTGCCGTCGAGCTTGGTCATGACGAGGCCGTTGACGCCCGCCACATTGCGGAAAATCTCGACCTGATTGAGCGCGTTCTGGCCGGTGGTCGCGTCCAGCGTCTGGAGCACGGTGTGGGGCGAGTCGGGGTCGCGCTTCTGGAGGACGCGCACGATCTTGGCGAGCTCGTCCATCAGCTCGGCGCGGTTCTGGAGGCGGCCCGCCGTATCGATGATCAGAACGTCCGACCCGTTGGCGACCGCCTCGTCATAGGCCTCGAAGGCGAGGCCCGCCGCATCGGCGCCGATCTGCCGGGCGACGACGGTGGACCCCGTGCGCTCGCCCCAGATCTTCAACTGCTCGACGGCGGCCGCGCGGAACGTGTCGCCCGCGCCGAGCGTCACCTTCAAGCCGCCGCGTGTCAGCTTGGCGGCGAGCTTGCCGATGGTCGTGGTCTTGCCCGTGCCGTTGACGCCGACCACGAGAATAACGTGCGGCTTCACTTCGAGGTCGAGTTCGAGGGGCTTGGCAACAGGCGCCAGCGCGCGCTCCACCTCGTCGGCCAGGATCTGGCGCACGGCCTCGCCCGAGATTTCCTTGCCGAAGCGACCATCGGATAGGCGATCCGTAATGCGCATCGCCGTCTCGACGCCGAGATCGGCCTGGATCAGCACGTCCTCGAATTCCTGAAGCGTTTCTTCGTCCAGCTTGCGCTTGGTAAAGAGCGCGGTGATCTGGCCGGACAGTTGGTTGGAGGAGCGGGCGAGTCCCTCGCGCAGACGCTGGAAAAAGGGCTTTCGCACCTCCGGCGCGGTCTGTTCGGCCCGTTCGCGCTCGCGCAGCGCCCAGCCTTCGCCATCGGTCGGCTGGCGCAGAGGGGAAAGCGGTGGCGAGACGAGGCCGGGCAGGGCGCCCGCCGCCGCCGGCAGGGCGACATCGGCGCGGTCCGGCGCGTCGGAGCCGAGCGCGGAGGAAGTCGCCGTCTCGCTGGGCTCCTCGGGCGGCAGCGGCGCGTCGAGCCAGGCGAACTCGTCGCGCTCGCTCGTGTCTTCGGCGGCTATGGCCGAGATGGGCGCGGCCTCTGGGATCGGCGCGGCCGGATCGACGGGCAGGCGCGCCTCGGCAAGGCTGCCGCCATCGCCCGCGACGATCGCGGCTTCCGCCGGGGCGAGGGGCGTGTCGGAGACGGGCGCATCGTCCGCTTCGTCCTCCGCCGGCTCGGGCGCGTCCAGCCAGGAGAAGTCGGCCTCCGGCTCGGCCTCGGGCGGGCGGGCCTCGTCCAGGAAGGCGAGGTCGTCGCTCTTGTCCTCAGCGCGGGGCTCAGGTTCGACAGGGGCGGCAAAGGTGGTTTCCACCGGCGTCGGCGTGGGAGCCAATGCGACGGGCGCGTCGGTCGGCGGTGTGGCGGGTGCGACGGAATCCTGCGTCAGGGGCGCGCGCGATTCGGGCGCGCGCTCTTGTTCGACGGGCCAGACAGTTTGAGCGGGCTCGACGTGCACGGCTTCTGCGGAGGAAGCGTCCACCGGCGCGGGGCTCGGAGCCCGCGAGACGGGCTCGTCGACGGGCGCAAAGGGGCGCTCGAAACTCTCATCCGCCTGCGGGCCGCGCGTCTCGGGCGCGATCCCCGCGTCAGGGGCGAGGAGAACCGGCGCGGGTTGCGCCGGCTCCGGCTCAATTACGGAGTTTTTTTTTCAGCCGCGACGCCATCCGCGTCTTCGCCGCTCTTCAGGGGGATGATGCCGCCTTCGTCCGGCGTCTGGACGGAGGCTCCGGCCTCGGTGTCGGTGTCGGTCGATGCGGCGGCGGGCTGGTGAATCTCGGGCGCGCTGGAATCGGGCCGAGCGGCCGTCGTGTCCTGCGTGCGCGCAAGGCCGCCTTCGTGCTGCGTGCGGTCTTCTTCCTTCGCTCCGAAGGAAAAGAGGCGGCGGAAAAAGCCCTTGTTCTCGGCCATGGCGGTCTGATCCGATCGAATGTCAGGCCGCCGCGCGGGCAGCCGAGGAGGGGACGGCGAGCAGGCGCTCGCCTGTCTCGCCCGTAATGGTAGCGTCCACGATCTCGCCGGGGAGGCCGCTGTGCAGTTCGGTCACGGTAAAGTCTTCCGTGCGGCCCAGCCCCTCGCGCTCGATCAGCACCTTGGCCGTGCGCCCGACGGAGCGCTGGAGGTGCTGGCGATAGGCCGCGTCACCGGCCGCGCGAAGCCGTGCGGCCCGCTCCTTGCCCACCGCTTTGGGAAGCTGTGGCATGCGCGCGGCAGGCGTTCCCTCGCGCGGTGAAAACGGGAAGACGTGAAGATGCGTGAGGCCGCAATCGTCCACGAGACGGAGCGTGTTCTCGAACATCTCGTCCGTCTCGGTCGGGAAACCGGCGATCAGATCGGCCCCGAACACGATGTCGGGGCGAGCCTGGCGCAACTCGGCGCAGAAGCGGATCGAATCCTCGCGCGCATGGCGGCGCTTCATGCGCTTCAGGATCATGTTGTCGCCGGCCTGGAGCGACAGGTGGAGATGGGGCATGACGCGCGGCTCGGAGCCGATGGCCTCCACCAGCGCCTCGTCCGCTTCCACCGAATCGATCGAGGACAGGCGTAGGCGCTGGAGATCGGGCACATGGCGCAGGAGGCTTTGCACCAGCGCGCCGAGGCGGGGGCTGCCCGGCAGGTCCGCGCCCCAACTCGTCATGTCGACGCCCGACAGCACCACTTCGCCATAGCCGTTGCCGACGAGGCGCTTCACCTGTTCCACCGCCGCGCCCATGGGAACGGAGCGCGAATTGCCCCGTCCATAGGGGATGATGCAGAAGGTGCAGCGATGGTCGCAGCCGTTCTGCACCTGCACGATGGCGCGCGCGCGGCCCTCGATGGCGTCCACCATATGGCCCGCCGTCTCGCGCACGCTCATGATGTCGTTGACGCGGATTTTCTCGGACGCCGCGACGCCGAAATCGGGCAGGGCGCGATAGCTCTCGGCCCGAAGCTTTTCCTCGTTGCCGATCACGGCGTCCACTTCCGCCATAGCGGCGAATGTGTCGCCTTGCGTCTGCGCGGCGCAGCCGGTGACGACGATGCGAGCATTGGGATTGTCGCGCCGGGCGCGGCGCACGCTCTGGCGCGCCTGCCGCACGGCCTCGGCCGTGACGGCGCAGGTGTTGATGATGATGGCGGTCTGGCCGTCCGCGCCGAGCCCGGCCGCGCCGGCCTCGCGCTTCATGACTTCCGCCTCGAACGTGTTGAGGCGGCAGCCGAAGGAAATGACCTCGATCCCGCCGCTCATGACGCAATCTCCCGCGCGGCTTCGTCGCGCGAAAAGGCGCCCGTCTCGGGGTCCAGCGTGCCGGACCATTCCCACTCGGCCGGGCCGGTCATCAGCACGTGGTCATCGTCCCGCCATTCGATCAGAAGCTCTCCGCCGGCGGGGACGGTGATGGTGACGCTGCGCCCTGTGCGCCCGGTGCGCGCGGCGCAGACGGCGGCGGCGCAGGCGGCCGAACCGCAGGCCTTGGTGAGGCCGACGCCGCGCTCCCAAGTGCGCAGGTCCAGGCTCGCCTTCGACGTTACGCGGGCGAGCGAGATATTGGCGCGCTCGGGAAACAGCGGATGATGTTCGAGGATCGGCCCGAAGCGATCGAGCTGATAGGACCAGACATCCTCGGACACCCAGAAGATCGCGTGGGGATTGCCCATGGAGGCGACCGAGGGCGAATGGAGAATCGGGGCGTCGATCGGGCCGATCTGGAGTTCGATGGCGCGTGTGTCGGCGAATTCTTCCGAGAGGGGAATGGCCTGCCAGTCGAAGCGCGGCTTGCCCATGTCCACCGTGAGCATCCCGTCCTCGCGCTCACGCGCTTCCAGAAGCCCCGCGTGCGTTTCGAACACGAAGTCGCGCTCGCCCGTTTCGGCGCTGAGCGCCTGCACCACGCAGCGCGTGCCGTTGCCGCAGGCGCCCGATTCCGAACCATCGGAATTGATGATGCGGATATAGGCCGATGTTCCGGGCGTGACGGGATCGTGGATCGCCATGATCTGGTCGAAATGCGTCTCGTCCCGCGCCGCCAGGGCGCGGGCGGCGTCCGGCGTGATCCGCTTTGTCTGGCCACGCAGATCCGCCACGAGAATCTCGTTGCCGAGCCCGTTCATGCGGGCAAAGGGAATCGCGTGGGCCATGGCGTTTGAAACCGAAACGGGGGCGGAATTCCCGCCTATATGGCAAGAACGCCCCCGCAATGCTACCCGCCCCGCCGTTTCGGGGCGTTCGGCGCTTACATCTCCTCGTGCAGCGCATAGACGCGCAGGCGGTGGCCGTCCGGGTCGAGCGCGACGAAGGAGCGGCCGAACTCGAGATCGACGGGGGCCAGCGCGATCCGCGCGCCCTTGGCCTGCCATTCGGCATGGGCGGCATCCACCGCCGCATCGTCCGCCAGCTTGAAGCCGATCTCGCAGCCGCCGGGCGCCACATTGGGAGCGGGTTGGACGCCTTCACGCTTCCAGAGCCCGATCATCATCCCCTCGCTGAGTGGCAGAAGGGCGAAGCCGGGGCTTTGCTCCACCGGCGCGCGGCCGAGGATCGACTGGTAGAAAGCGGCGCTCCGGGTGGGGTCGGTGACATAGAGAAGGATATTGGATGCGGTGAGCATGGGCTCGTCCTCGTTGGGGTGACGAGGCGAGCTTTAGGGGGCGTGAGTGTCAGCTTCTGTCAGCAGTCTTCAGCCGGCATTGCGGTGAAAGTAATAGGCCGCGAGCGCAAGGCCGACCGCGATCACGACGCCGCGCACCACGCCCTGCGGCAGACGCCGCGCCGCCCAGACACCGCTCCAGCCGCCCAGCGCCACGCCCGGCGCCATGAGCGCGGCGTGAAGCCATGCCACGACGCCGCCCGACACGAAGACGGCGATGGCGACGATCGCGATCACGGTCGCCAGCATGTTCTTCAAAGCGTTTAGCCGGTGGTAGTCGCCGCTTTCCGTCAGGCCGAGCGTCGCCAGCATCATGATGCCCATGCCCGCGCCGAAGAAGCCGCCATAGATCGCGGTGAAGAACTGGAGAAAGGGGCTGGCGAGGCTGCGCCCTCGGCTGGCCTCGTCCTGATGGGCGCGCTTGGGGGTCAGCCAGGGGCCGGCGGCAAACAGCGCGGTGGCGGCGACGAGCAGCCAGGGCACCATGCTCTGGAACTGCGGATTGTCGAGCGAGAGAAGAATCAGTGCCCCGCCGAGCGAGCCGAGCACCGAGACCAGCGCGAGCACCAGCGCGCCGCGCCACATGCGCTTGATGTCGCTCCAATAGGCGAGCGTCGAGGTGACATAGCCCGGAAACTGGACGATCGAGGAGGTCGCGTTGGCCGAGATGGGCGAGATGCCACCGAGCGTCATGGCGCCGAAGGTCAGGAACGTGCCGCCCCCCGCCACCGCGTTGATCGCGCCCGCGAAGAAGCCGGACAGAAAGAGAAGCACGGCTTCGAGAAGGGACATGGCAACCGGATCGAACAGGCGGGACGTGGCGCGAACTTAGGCAAGGCGATGTGGCGCGGAAAGAGGCGAAGAAACGCAAAGCGAGACCAGGCGCGCCGCGCGACAAAATGGTGACGCCCGTCTCGACAAGCGAGAGCATCGCGTGTATAGGCCGCCTCGTTTTCCTCAGAAAAACTTGACCGTTCCGACGGCCATGACCGGGCAACCGGCATGTAACGAAGATGAGGCTATCGCCATGAATATCATCGCTGAACTGGACGCCCAAGAGGCCGCCCGCATCGCCGCCATCCGCACGCTTCCGGCCTTCTCGCCGGGCGACACGCTGCGCGTCAACGTGCGCGTCACGGAAGGCACCCGTACCCGCGTGCAGGCCTATGAAGGCGTGTGCATCGCGCGTTCGGGCGCAGGCTTCCAGGAGAGCTTCACCGTCCGCAAGATCTCCTATGGCGAAGGCGTCGAGCGCGTGTTCCCGGTCTACTCCCCGCAGCTGGAGTCGGTCGAAGTCGTGCGCCGTGGCCGCGTTCGTCGCGCCAAGCTCTACTACCTGCGTGATCGTCGCGGTAAGTCGGCCCGTATCGTCGAGGCTACCAACGTTCGCGCTCGCAAGCTGAACGACGACGCCCGCGCGGTGGCCGCCGAAGAGCGCGCCGCGAAGGAAGCCGCGAAGACGGCCGCCAAGAACGCTGCCGAGTAATCGGGTCCGCTCCCGAATCGAGTTTTGAGAAAGGGCGGCCGTCGAGCCGCCCTTTCGCGTTTCGAGCCTATCTTGCCGCTTCGAACCTCGGAGGCTGTTATGGACGAGCATTTCGCGGCCAATCTGGCCAATTGGAACGAGCGCGCGCGGCTCCACGCCAGCGACACGACCGGCTCCTACCGGATCGCGCAGGTTCTCTCCGGCGGCTCCTCGCTTCACGCGATCGAAGCCGGCGAGATCGGCGATCTGGCTGGGCTCGATGTCGTGCATCTGCAATGCCATATCGGGCTCGACACCCTGTCGCTGAAGCATCTGGGCGCTCGCTCCGTCACCGGGCTCGACTTCTCGCCCGACGCGCTGGCCGCCGCGCGGGACTTCGCGGCGCGCGCGGGAACGGACGCCCGCTTCGTCGAAGCCTCCCTCTATGACGCGCCAGAAGCGCTCGGCGCGCAGTATGATCTGGCCTTCGTCACCTGGGGCGCGATCAACTGGCTGCCGGACATCGCGGCCTGGGCCAAGGTCGTGGCGGATGTCCTGCGCCCCGGCGGGCGGCTTTATCTCCTGGAAGGGCACCCCGTTCTCAACCAGTGCGAATGGCGCAACGGGCAACCGGTCCTCACCTACGACCACCGCACGCCCACCGCCCAGCCGCTCGTTTTCGACGAGACGCAGACCTATACGGGCGATGCCCGGCCACTGACGCAGACGCGCAATTACGAGTGGATTCATGCGCTGAGCGACATCGTGAACGCGCTGATCGGCGCGGGCTTGCGGCTCGACTTCCTGCGCGAGCACGATCAGATCGCCTGGCGCGCCTTTCCCGACATGATCGAGACCGGCGTCGATCTGTTCTCCCTGCCCCCTGGCGTGCCGCGCCTTCCCATGAGCTTTTCGATCGGAGCGACCAAGCCGCTCTGATCTTCCCCCAAGCGCCGGCTGACCTCCATCGGGCCGGCGCACTCACCGCAGACCGACGAGGATGCGCGTCTCATGAGTTTCACCAGCCGCCTTCGGGCCATTCCGGTCGATCGCTTCCTTCTGATGCTGATCGCGACCGTCGGTATCGCCGCCATCTTGCCGGCGCGAGGCGAGGTGGCGGAAGCCTTCGACTGGATCACCTACGGCGCCATCGCGCTTCTGTTCTTTCTGTATGGCGCGCGCCTGTCGCCGCAGGCCGTCTGGGCGGGCCTCCTGCATTGGCGTCTGCAAGGCCTCGTGTTTCTTTCGACCTTCGCACTGTTTCCCCTCGTCGGGCTGCTCGTCGCGCCGCTGGCGGACCGCGTCATCCCGGGCGAACTGGCGCTCGGTCTTCTCTACCTCACACTTCTGCCCTCCACGGTGCAGTCCTCCATCGCCTTTACCTCGATCGCAGGCGGCAACGTGCCGGCGGCGCTGACCAGCGCTTCGGTCTCCAACATGCTGGGCGTCATCGTCACGCCCGTTCTCGTGCTTCTGCTGGCGAGCGGCAGCGGCGACGGGGCCTTTTCCTTCGACGCCATCGAAAAGATCGCGCTTCAGATCCTCGCGCCCTTCGTCGCCGGCCAGATCGTCCGGCCGCTGATCGGCGGCTGGCTGGCGCGTCACAAGCCGGTGACGGTCGTGGTGGATCGCGGCTCGATTCTTCTCGTCGTCTATGCCGCCTTCTCGGAGGGCGTCGTGGCCGGTGTCTGGTCGAGCCTCGACTGGCAGGATCTCGCGATCGTCGTGCTGTTCGATATCGCGATCCTTGCCGTCTCGCTGTCGGTCACGACGCTCGCGGCCCGCAAGCTCGGCTTCAATCGCGAAGACGAGATCGCCATCGTCTTCTGCGGCTCCAAGAAGAGCATGGCGACGGGCATTCCGATGGCCGGCATTCTGTTTGCCGGCCATGCCATGGCGCTCGTCGTCCTGCCGCTGATGCTGTTCCACCAGATCCAGCTCTTCGCCTGCGCCGCGCTGGCGCAGCGCTACGCGCGCCAAACCAAGGCCGTGCCGACGCCCAGCGTCACGGAGGCTGCCGCCGAGGAGCGAGACAGCGTGGACAAAGCGGCCGCCACGACCAATCCTTGAGAGACGGCTTTCTCTCTCAAAGCCCTGCCGCGAACGCTTCGTTCTTGGCAGGGCCGCCTCTGCCATGACACTTTCCCCGAGCCCGACCATCGCGGAACCTCAGCCCATGATCCACCGCCGCCTTTTCCTCGCCGCCGCTGCTCTCGCCCTCGCGCTGCCGGGCACGGCCTACGCGCAAGGGGCCGCGCTGCCGGACCTCAAGGGCCGCGAGATCGTGGTGGTGACGGAGAATGCCTATCCGCCGCTGCAATATCTCGACCCCGCCAGCGGGCAGGCGGTGGGCTGGGAATATGACGCGATGAACGAGATCGCGCGCCGCCTCAACGCCAAGGTGCGCTACGAGAACGCCTCCTGGGACGCGATGATCACGGCCGTCTCCGCCGGCCAGTACGATATCGGCATGACCGGCATCACCATTCGCGAGGATCGCAAGGAGAAGGTCGACTTCTCCGATCCCTACATGCTCTCGCAAATGGTCATGATCGTGCGCGCCGACGAAAACCGATTCTCGGACGCGGCCTCCTTCAAGGCGATGGACAAAGGGCTGGTGGGTGCGCAGGCCGGCACGACACCGTTCTACACCGCCGTTTACGAGGTACTGGACGGCAACGAACAGAACCCGCGCGTCAAGCTGTTCGAGACCTTCGGCGCGCAGATCCAGGCGCTGCGCGCGGGGGATGTCGATCTCGTGCTCAGCGATCTCGCCGGCGGTCAGGCCTCCGTCGCCGCATCCAACGGCGCGCTCAAGATCGTCGGGGAGCCGCTGGGCAAAGACGAATTCGGCTTCATCTTCCCCAAGGGCTCCGATCTCGTCGCGCCCGTCAACGCCGCCATTGCCGCGCTCAAAAGCGATGGCACGCTCGATGCCCTCACGCAAAAATGGTTCGTGGACGCCAAGCTCGGTCAGCCGTGAGCCGCTTCCCCTTGGGGTTCAGGCTTCGTGCCCGGCTCGCCGAGCCGGATTTTCCCTGGTGGCTCGTCGCCCTGGCCGTGCTCGCTCTCGCCGCAGCCCTCGTCATCGCGGCCGAGGCCGGGCTGCGGCAGACCCTCGCGATTCTCGCCACGGGTCTCCTGACCACCGTCGAAGTCACCGCGCTGGCCTTTGCCGGTGCGCTCGGGCTCGGCTTTCTCGTGGCGCTCGCCGGGCGCTCGCGCCGCCGCGTTCCTCGCAATCTCGCGCGCCTCTATGTCGAGATCGTGCGCGGCGTACCCGTGCTCGTACTCCTGTTCTGGATCGCCTTTGCCGGCGTTCCCGGCACGGTCGCCGCCTGGAACTGGCTGGCAACCCCGCTGCGCGAGGCCGGCCTTCTCTCCGAACTCCTCGTGCGCGACGTCTCGCTGCTGATGCGCGGCGTTCTCGCCCTCGTCATCGCCTATTCCGCCTTTATCGCCGAAATCATCCGCGCCGGTCTCGAATCCGTGCCCAAGGGCCAGACCGAAGCCGCCGAAGCCTTGGGTCTCTCGCCCTTCCAGCGCCTGCGCCTCGTCGTCCTGCCGCAGGCGATCCGCACCGTTCTGCCCCCGCTCGGCAACGATCTCGTCGCCATGGTCAAGGACTCCTCGCTCGTCTCCGTGCTCGGCGTCGCCGACATCACCCAGATGGGCAAGGTCTATGCCTCCGGCTCCTTTCGCTTCTTCGAGACCTATTCCGTCGTCGCCTATCTCTATCTCCTCATGACCGTCTCCCTCTCGCTCGCCGCCCGCGCGTTGGAGCGCCGCTTGCGGCGGTGAGGCAAGGGCAGGGGCGCTGCCCCCGCACCCCCGGCAGGGGAAATGATTTCCCCTGCACCCCTCATTCTCTTGGCGCATGTGTCCGAAACCCGGCGGAGCCGATGGCCCTGCCGGGTTTCGGAAAGACGTTCCAAAAGAAAGGAAGGGTTCGGGAAGTCCTTCCCGAGCGGGGATCGGGGCGGCAGCCCCGCCTTTCCCTCACCCGCGCAACAGGGCATTGCGCAGCCGGGCGGGTGGGCGTATTTTGGAACGATGCGAAAGAGCGCGAAGTCCGAGGGCCGTTTGCCGACCACGCTAGGGTTTTCCCCGGTGGAGGATCGCGCACGGATGCCCGGCCGCTTTTTCTACCGGCAGATTTCGGCCGTACTGCTGACGCGCTGACGCCGCGCGGCCTCGGGGCCGCCGCCTTCTTCCTGTTCGATACTGTCAGGCGCGGTGGCCCTTGGGCCGACCGGCCGTTTTGAAGACGATAAGCCCATGAGCCAGACTGTGAAACCTCGCACGCTCTACGACAAGATCTGGGACGATCACCTGATCTCGACCGACGAGAACGGCGGCAGCCTTCTCTATATCGACCGTCATCTCGTGCATGAGGTGACGAGCCCGCAGGCCTTCGAGGGGCTGCGCGCGGCGGGGCGCAAGGTGCGCCATCCCTCCCGCACGCTGGCGGTGGTGGATCACAACGTGCCGACCTATGACCGGCGCGGCGGCATCCACAACGAGGAAAGCCGCATCCAGGTCGAGACGCTGGCCAAGAACGCGGCCGAGTTCGGCGTCGAGTATTTCAACGAGGTCGACAACCGCCAGGGCATCGTCCACATCATCGGGCCGGAGCAGGGCTTCACGCTGCCGGGCATGACGATCGTCTGCGGCGACTCGCACACTTCGACGCATGGCGCGTTCGGCGCGTTGGCGCATGGGATCGGCACGTCGGAGGTCGAGCACGTGCTCGCCACGCAGACGCTGATCCAGCAGAAGGCCAAGAACATGCTCGTCCAGGTGGACGGGGCGCTGCCCGAGAGCGTGACGGCCAAGGACATCATCCTCGCCATCATCGGTCAGATCGGCACGGCGGGCGGCACGGGCTATGTCATCGAGTTCGCCGGCGAGGCGATCCGCGCGCTTTCGATGGAAGGGCGGATGACGATCTGCAACATGACGATCGAAGGCGGCGCGCGCGCCGGCCTGATCGCGCCCGATCAGACGACCTTCGACTATATCGAGGGCCGCCCGCGCGCGCCGAAGGGGGCGGCGTTCGAGCAGGCCCTGTCCTACTGGAAGACGCTGCACACGGACGAGGGCGCGCATTTCGACAAGGTGGTGCGCCTCGACGCGGCGAACCTGCCACCCATCGTTTCCTGGGGCTCCTCGCCGGAGGATGTCGTGTCGATCGACGGGGTGGTGCCGAACCCGGACGAGATCGCCGACGAGGCCAAGCGCGACACCAAGCGCCGCGCGCTCGACTATATGGGCCTCCAGGCCGGCACGAAGATGACGGACATCACGATCGACCGCGTCTTCATCGGTTCCTGCACCAATGGGCGCATCGAGGATCTGCGCGCGGTGGCCAAGGTCGTGGAAGGGCGCAAGGTGGCCGACAGCGTGTCGGCCATGATCGTGCCGGGTTCCGGCCTCGTGAAGCTTCAGGCGGAGGCCGAGGGTCTGGACAGGATCTTCCGCGAGGCCGGGTTCGACTGGCGCGAGCCGGGCTGCTCCATGTGCCTCGGCATGAACGAGGACCGGTTGAAGCCGAACGAGCGCTGCGCCTCGACCTCGAACCGCAATTTCGAGGGCCGTCAGGGCTTCAAGGGCCGCACCCATCTCGTCTCGCCCGCCATGGCGGCGGCGGCGGCGGTGGCGGGCCGCTTCGTCGATATCCGCGAGTGGAAGTGATCTGACGCGTGAGCCCTTCCGGTGCGCCGGATGGGCTCACGCAGGGTCTTGAGAGCGTTGGACCGGCGAAGCGCAGTCGCTTCGCCGGTTGTCAGGCGGCCCGCCGGACCGGCCCTGCCGCCACTGCGAGCGTTGGAGCGATCTTGTCGGCCTCGACGCGGTTTCTCCCATGCGACTTGGCGATGTAGAGCAACTTGTCGGCGCGGCTCACCGCGTCCCAAAGGGACTCGTCCCGCTCGAGCGCGACGACGCCGAAGCTGGCGGTGATTTGCCGATCCTGAAGGTCGAACGGCCATTGGACCTGGCAGAGCGTCTTTCGAATCCGGTTGGCGAGGTCGCGCGCTTCGCCCAGGCTCATGTTCCTTTGGAACAACGCGAATTCTTCGCCGCCGAAGCGACACACGCAACCCTGCGGCTTCGCCATTTCGCCCATGAGCGCAGCAAAGCCGCAGATAACGGCATCGCCCGCCTCATGGCCGTAGCGGTCGTTGATCTGCTTGAAGAAGTCGAGATCGGCGACGATCAGGGCCGACGTCGCGTCCGAAGAGGCGCCGCGCCGCGATTCCGTTACCCGCCGTTCGAAGCCGCGCCGGTTCAGGGCCAAGGTCAACGCGTCGAGATCGGACGAGCGGCGGTGGTGCTCGATCAGATCGAGCCCGATGGCCAACAGCACCGCAAAGGCCATGGCGACGCCCGAGATCGCGCCGCTCAACTGGAACACGAAGGCCCATTGGGAGTCGCGCCAGTTGAGGCTGGTCAGGGGAACATCCTGAGGCAGGGCCATCAGAAGGACGTTCTGGAGCCCGAGGCTCGCGGCCACCATGACGCAAAGCCAAAAGAGCACGCGGTCGATACGGCGTTCCTCGCGCGGACCCATGCAGGTCGCGGCCAAAAGCATGAGCAGAGCGCAACCGGTCTGCACCACGAGAATATCGAGCGTCACGCTACCGATCGGGCCCATCGCCAAACCGGACAGGATGCCTGTCACGACGATGATACCGGCAATGGCACCCAGCCGCGGCCGGCGTCCCATGCGGGCAGCGAGTGCGAGATTGGCGCCGCCCAGAGCCAGGAGAAATACCATCGACTCGAACACCGGCTTCAGGAAGGCGTGTTCCGCCGCAGGAAGGATGGTCGAGGCGAAGCCGATGGCGACGAGGGAGAAGCAAAGGCTCCACCCGTGCAGGCTGCGGTCGAAGCGTCCCAGCACGGCGAATCCAATTCCGAATGCCAGAAAGACAGCGGGAACCGCCCAAGCCAAGATGCTCGCCTGCATGGAACCTCGATATTTCGTCATGATCAATGCGGGGTCGGATGATCAACGGTTCAGAAAGGATGTTTGCTGATCTCGTCCGGCCCCTGCACCTTTGACCGATGTAAGTTATGGCGGTCTTAACAGGCCTCTGATGGCACGATGCATCCGTATCGGCGCGCTGTCTTCCTGGGCGTGTCAGCCGTGCCCCGGGCCGGCGGACTCTACGAAAGCGCCTTGACCGGAGCCGCGTTCCGCCGCACATCGGGAGCATGAGCGCGAGCGAGCCCCTTCCTGATATCGAGATCGGCCTTCTCCGGCTGAAGGACGCGCGCGATCTGGCACCCCTGCTTTCGGCTTATAACCAGGCGATGTTCCGGGGCGCACCCGGCGCGCCCGATACATTCTATGCCGAGCAATTGCTGCAGGATCGCACCGGCGAGATCCTGGGCGCGCGGGTGGATGGCGCGCTGGTCGGCTTTCTTGTCTTCTACGATCTGCCCGATCCCTGGACCGGAATGCGCGCCGGCATGGCCGATCATGTGTTCGTGGATCAGGCGCATCGGCGCAAGGGTATCGCCAAGGCCATGGTCGATCTTCTGGCCGAGGAGGCCGACGGGCGGGGCTGGTCCCGGCTCGTGCTCCACGCGCCGCGCCATGGCGGCTCGGGTCGCCATCTCTACGAGAAGGTGGCCGAGCCGGCCGACTGGTCGAGCTACGTCATCCGCTTTCTGGATCGCTAGCGCGCAGCGGCCGCGCGTCGCAGACGCGGCGATATAATCGGTTTGGATCGTGCGCGGGCCTGAAACCTCGATTCTGCGGCTTGATTTCGCGCTGCGAAGGGGCTTTTAGAAATTCTCCAGATGCTGGGGACGGTCTTTGGCCGGCCGCGGCCGAACCGATTCACGACCGCAACCCATCAGCGACTGCTTCAGGAGCCGTTCTTGTCCAAGATCCAATCCCAACGGCCATTGTCGCCGCACCTGTCGGTGTATCGTTTCCGCCCGACCATGGCGATGTCGATCCTCCACCGCATCACCGGCGGCGCGCTCTATTTCGGCACCGTGCTCGTGGTCTGGTGGCTGATGGCGGCGGCGAGCGGTGAAGCCTCGTTCCACCATGCCTCGGGCTTCTTCGGCTCGATCTTCGGTCGCATCATCCTGTTCGGCTATACCTGGGCGCTGCTGCACCATGCCGCCGGCGGCATCCGCCACCTGATCTGGGACACCGGCACCGGCCTCGGCCGCGAGGAGTCCACCCGTTTCGCCATCGCCACGCTGGTCGCCTCGCTCGTCGGGACGGTTCTTCTGTGGCTCGTCGTCGCCATCTTCTAAGGATCAGCGCCATGGATATGAGAACGCCCCTGAAGCGCGTGCGCGGCTCCGGCGCGACCGGCGAAGGCACCGGCCATTTCTGGCTTCAACGCCTCACCGCCGTCGCCAACCTCTTTCTGATCGCCTTCTTCATCGTGCTCCTGATCTCGCTGCACGACGAGGGCTACGACACGGTGCGCGCGGCGCTCGCCAACCCGATCGTCGGCCTCGTGATGGCGCTTGTGGTCGTGGTGCCCTGCATCCATATGCGCCTTGGCATGCAGACGATCATCGAGGATTATTTCCACGGCGCGCTGAAGCTGCCGCTGATCATCCTCAACACCTTCTTCGCGTTCCTGGTCGGCGCCGCCGCCGTGTTCGCGATCATCAAGATGAGCTTCGGAGCCTGATATGGCCACAGCACAGCCGCATCGCACCGCCGCGCCGGGCCAGAACGGCAAGGCCTATGAGTTCGTCGATCACGTCTTCGACGTCGTGGTCGTGGGCGCCGGCGGCGCGGGCCTTCGCGCCACGCTCGGCGCCGCCCAGGCCGGCCTGAAGACCGCCTGCATCACCAAGGTCTTCCCGACCCGCTCGCACACGGTCGCAGCCCAAGGTGGTGTCGCCGCCTCGCTCGGCAATATGGGCGAGGACAACTGGCGCTGGCACATGTACGACACCGTCAAGGGGTCGGACTGGCTGGGCGATCAGGATGCCATCGAATATCTGGTGCGCAACGCGCCCGCCGCCGTCTACGAGCTGGAGCATTTCGGCGTGCCCTTCTCGCGCACGCAGGACGGCAAGATTTATCAGCGCCCCTTCGGCGGCATGACCACCGATTTCGGCAACGGCCCGCCGGCTCAGCGCACCTGCGCCGCCGCCGACCGCACCGGCCACGCCATCCTGCACACGCTCTATGGCCAGTCGCTGCGCTACTCGTCGGAATTCTTCATCGAGTATTTCGCGATCGACCTGATCATGGACGAGGACGGCGCCTGCCGCGGCGTCGTCGCGCTCAACATGGATGACGGCTCGATCCATCGCTTCACCGCCAAGAAGACGATTCTGGCGACCGGTGGTTATGGCCGCGCCTATTTCTCGGCGACCTCGGCCCATACCTGCACGGGCGACGGCAACGCCATGGTGCTGCGCGCCGGCCTGCCGCTGCAGGACATGGAGTTCGTGCAGTTCCACCCAACCGGCATCTACGGCGCGGGCTGCCTCATCACGGAAGGGGCGCGCGGCGAGGGCGGCTATCTGACGAACTCGGAAGGCGAGCGCTTCATGGAGCGCTATGCCCCCTCGGCCAAGGATCTGGCGTCACGTGACGTCGTGTCCCGTTCGATGACGATGGAAATCCGCGAAGGGCGCGGCGTCGGCAAGAACAAGGACCACATCTTCCTGCATCTCGACCATCTCGACCCGAAGATCCTGCACGAGCGCCTGCCGGGCATTTCGGAGTCGGCGCGCATCTTCGCGGGCGTGGACGTGACCAAGGAGCCGATCCCGGTTCTGCCGACCGTCCATTACAACATGGGCGGCATCCCGACGAACTATCACGGCGAAGTGCTGACCAAGAAGGACGGCAATGCCGATACCGTCGTGCCCGGCCTGATGGCCGTCGGCGAGGCGGCCTGCGTGTCGGTGCACGGCGCCAATCGCCTGGGCTCCAACTCGCTGATCGACCTCGTCGTGTTCGGCCGCGCCGCCGCGCTGCGCTGCGCCGAGACGGTGACGCCAGGCGAGGGCCATGCGCCGCTGCCCAAGGATGCCGGCGAGAACTCCCTCGCGCGCCTCGACCGCTTCCGCTACGCCCAGGGTTCGACCTCGACGGCCGAGCTTCGCGACAACATGCAGCGCACGATGCAGTCCAACTGCGCCGTGTTCCGCACGGGCGAGGTTCTGGAAGAGGGCCACGAGAAGATCCATCAGGTCTGGCAGTCGTCCGATGACGTGCGCGTCACCGACCGTTCGCTGATCTGGAACACGGACCTGATCGAGACGCTGGAATACGACAACCTGATCTCGCAGGCGGTCGTGACAATGGACTCGGCTCTCGCCCGCCAGGAATCGCGCGGCGCCCACGCCCGCGAGGACTTCCCCGATCGCGACGACGCCAACTGGATGAAGCACACGCTCTCCTTCTGCGATACGCAGAACAAGACGGTGCGCCTCGACGATCGTCCGGTGCACACCTACACCATGTCCAACCAGATCGAGTATATCGCGCCCAAGAAGCGCGTTTACTGATCGGCGGATCATCACCGCATCATCAAAGGCCGCCTTTCGGGGCGGCCTTTTTGCTAAGCCGGGCGGCACGCCACCTTTCCGATGCGGGGTGACTTCGCTATTTCGGCTGGAATGAGTGTCAGGGCGCTGCGCGCGATCGGTGAACATCTGCTGCGGCGAAGCCGGATCGTACGCTTTGCGGTGAAGCAGCGCCTGCGGCTGACCGACCAGCCGACACTCGTGGTCTATCCCGGTCATTTCACCGGCGGGCGTCTGACGCTGCTTGGGCGTGTCTTGGAAGACGAGGGCGTCTTCGGCGCGGCGCATTCGAACTCGACCTTCCGCAATCTCTATCTCACCTTCAAGCGCTACGAGACCGACGAGATTGGCGGCGCGCGCCTCCAGTGGGAGGGGCTCGGCCAATCGGGCGAAGTGGTGAGCCAGCGCGACGGTTATTTCCGCATTGAGGCGGAAGGGCTCACCATGCCCGAGGGCGACGCGCCCTGGGCGCGGATCCGCGTGACGCTGCAAAAAGCGCGCGGCTATGATTTCGCGCCGATGAGCGTGGAAGCGCGGGCGCGGGTTGTCTCGCCCAAGGCGCGCTTTGCCATCATCTCCGATATCGACGACACGATCATCCATACCGGTGCCTTCAAGATGCTGCGGCATTGGCGCATCGTCACGGCCAATTCGCCGGAAGCGCGTCTGCCCTTTCCCGGCGTGTCGCGCTTCTACCGCGCGCTTTGCGAGGGCGCGGCGGGAGCGGAGACCAATCCGGTCTTCTATGTTTCGTCCAGCCCCTGGAACCTCGCCGACATTTTCGAGCGCTTCATGGCGCTGCGCAGCATTCCGGTCGGGCCCATGCTCCTGCGCTCGCTTTCGTCCGACGCGCTCGGCTGGCTCCTGCGCCGCCACCATGGCCATAAGGACCGGATGATCGACGCGGTGATGGCGGCCAACCCGACGCTGCCCTTCATCCTGATCGGCGACAGCGGGCAGAAGGACGCCTCGGTCTATGCCAGCGCGGTGGAGCGCCATCCCGGCCGGGTTCTGGCGGTTCATATTCACGATGTCCTGCCCGCTGGCTCACCCATGGAAACCGTAAAGGCGGCGCTGCGGCGTATCGAGGCGGCGGGCGTTCCGACGACGCTGGGGCGCACGCTGGCCGACGCCGCGCGGCAGGCGGAAGGAGCGGGGCTGATCGCGCCCGGAACCGAGAACGCGGTTCTCGCCGAGATCGCGGCCGAGGAGGGCAAGCCCAGCCGTTTCGGCCGTTTTCCTCTGATCGTGCAGCCCTGATGGCAGGCTTTGGCCAGCCTCGAAAAGATTCCGAAAGCTGCGCGCGGCTACAATCGTTTAAAGCGGCGCTGCGTGCATCGGCCTTGTTGCACCGCCGCGCTATTCGTGTTTAGCCCCATTCTAAAGAACTGACGTCGCAGCGGAACACGCCCCATGGTGGAACTCAGCCTTCCCAAGAACTCCGTCGTCGGCAAGGGCAAGACCTGGCCGAAGCCGGCTGGCGCCTCGAATGTGCGCGAGTTCGGCATCTATCGCTGGTCGCCCGATGACGGCCAGAACCCGCGCGTCGACACGTTCTATGTCGATACCGACGATTGCGGCCCGATGGTTCTCGACGCGCTGCTCTGGATCAAGAACAATGTCGACTCGACCCTGACGCTGCGCCGCTCCTGCCGCGAAGGCATCTGCGGCTCCTGCGCCATGAATATCGACGGCTCCAACACGCTCGCCTGCACCAAGGGCATGGACGAAGTGTCGGGCGCGGTGAAGGTCTATCCGCTGCCGCACATGCCGGTCATCAAGGATCTGGTGCCCGATCTCACCGTGCCTTACGCGCAGCTCCGCTCGATCGAGCCCTGGCTCAAGACCGAGACGCCCGAGCCCGAGAAGGAATGGCGCCAGAGCCATGAGGACCGTGAGAAGCTCGACGGGCTCTACGAGTGCATTCTCTGCTTCTGCTGCCAGACCTCGTGCCCGAGCTACTGGTGGAACGGCGAGCGCTATCTCGGCCCCGCCGTGCTGCTCCAGGCCTATCGCTGGCTGATCGATAGTCGCGACGAGGCAACGGGCGACCGGCTGGACGAACTCGAAGACCCGTTCAAGCTCTATCGCTGCCACACGATCATGAATTGCACGCAGGCCTGCCCCAAGGGCCTGAACCCGGCCAAGGCCATTGCCGAAATCAAGAAGATGATGGTCGAGCGCCGCGTCTGACGCGTCTCGCGCGATCCATTTTCGCACCCGCCTTGCATCCGCCGTCTTGCACGCGCCGTATCTGGAGCGAACGAGACGGCGGAGCTTTTTCATGATGCGTTCGAACTTCGTGCGGCCGGGCGTGGTCGCCCTCGCCCTTCTGGCGAGCCTTGCGCCCGTGGCCGCGCAGGCCGAAGAGGCGATCTTTGCCGGCGGCTGCTTCTGGTCGATGGAAACCGATCTCGACCGGGTGGAGGGAGTCACCTCCACGACCTCGGGCTATATCGGCGGCACGCTGCCCAACCCGACCTATCAGGACGTCATCACCGAGCGCACCGGCCATTACGAGGCGGTAAAGGTGACCTACGACCCGGCCAAAATTTCCTATGAGAAGCTTCTTTCGGCCTATTTCCATTCGATCGACCCGACGGATGCGGGCGGCCAGTTCTGCGACCGTGGCCCGTCCTATCGCACCGCGATCTTCCCGCTCGATGACGCCCAGCGAAAGGCGGCCGAGGCGAGCGAGAGGCAGGTGGCGGCCGATCTGAAGCAGGACATCGCCACGAAGATTCTGCCGACGGCGACCTTCTATCCGGCCGAAGAGTACCATCAGGACTTCGCTCGCAAGAATCCCGGCCATTACAACGCCTATCGCATGGGCTGCGGGCGGGACCGGGCGGTGCGCGCCGTCTGGGGCGACAAGGCGCAGATGGGCCTGAAGCCGGCGCACGGTTGAGGCTGCGACATCTCGCGCGCGAAAAATCTATGCTGAGGTGGAACCGAAACGACGCTGCGCTCTTTTCCTGCACAAGACGCCGGCGCCATGACGCGCGCCGGCTTGCGTGTGAATGATCGCAGGAGCGTTCGATGTCCAAGGCGGGCAAGACCCCCATCCATCCCACCAAGAACTCGATGAACGAGAACCTGCGGGCCTCGATGATCGAGCTTCTGCAGAAGCACCTGGCCTCCTCGATCGACCTCAGCTACCAGGCCAAGCAGGCCCACTGGAACGTCAAGGGCTCCAACTTCATCGGCGTCCACCTCATGTTCGACCGCCTTCATGAAGAAGCGGAAGGCTATGTGGACACGATCGCCGAGCGTCTGACGGCGCTGGGTGGGCAGGCGCGCGGCACGGTTCATGCCTCGGCCGAAGCGACGCTGCTCGATCCTTATCCGCTCGACCTCGTCGACTCGATGGACCATCTCAAGCGTCTGGCCGACTCCTATGCTAAATGGGGCGGCGCGCTGCGCGAGGCCGTGGAAGAGGCCGACGAGGCAGGCGACGACCTCACCGCCGACCTTTTCACCGAAGTCGGCCGCGCGATCGACAAGTCGCTGTATTTCCTCGAAAGCCATTTCCAGCGCGCCTGAGAGAGCTTTCCTCTGGCCCATCGAGAAGGCGTCCGCGAGGGCGCCTTTTTCGCGTTTCGAGCATGGGTCGAGGCCATCGCGTCCTTGCTCGGGCGAACACGCCGCCGCACAATAGGCTCCCGACAGGAGGCCGTTTGAGAGATGAGACATCCCGACCTTCCGCTCGAAGGCGGCTGCCGCTGCGGCCGCATTCGTTTGCGCCTCTCCGGCCCGCCGCTCGCCACCTTCGTCTGCCATTGCACGGGCTGCCAGCGGATGAGTTCCAGCGCCTATTCGCTGAGCGCCATGGTGCCGTCTGACGGATTCGAGATCCTCTCGGGTGAGCCGGTGCGCGGTGCCTGAAACAGGGTGGCATCCATCATGTCTTCTGCCCGGACTGCATGAGCTGGCTTTTCACGCGCTGGGAGGGGATGGACGGGCTCGTGAACATCCGCCCGACCATGCTCGACGAGACCACGTGGTTCGCGCCCTTCATCGAGACCTATACGAGCGAGAAACTGCCCTTCGCTGAGACCGGCGCGCATCGGAGTTTTCCGAAATTCCCCGACGAGGCGGAGTTTCCGATGCTGCTTCAGGCCTACGCCGAGGCCGTCTCGCACGGATGAAGGCTGGGGGCGGCCTTGCTCCGGCCGCGAAGCGTCGCCATCTGAGCCCCATGCCCCTGGTGCAGCGCTTGCCTCCCTGACACCAGCCTGCCATTCCGGGGCCATCCGCCGTTCCGCAGCTGAGCCGATCCGCCTTGTCCCTTCTCGGAGACCTTTTCCCGGCCCGAACCGTTCCGGTGCTGGTGCCCATGCCCGCCGAGCGGCCCTATAGCTATGTCGTGCCGGATGGGATGATGGTGCAGCCGGGCTCCATCGTGCAGGTGCCGCTGGGGCCGCGTCAGGTGGCTGGCGTCGTCTGGGACGGCGAAACGGACGCGGTGGACCCCAAGAAGCTGAAGGCGATCACCCACGCTTTCGACTGCCCGCCGTTGCCCGACGCCATGCGCCGCTTCATCGACTGGGTGGCCGAGTACACGCTCTCCCCGCCCGGCCTCGTCGCGCGCATGGTGTTGCGCGTGCCCGTCGCCTTCGACCCCGAACCCTTCGTGGACGGGCTGCGGCTCACCGACCAGCGCCCCGAACGCCTGACGCCCGCGCGTCAGAAGCTTCTGGAAACCGCAACGGCCGGGCTCGAATGGACGCGGCCGGGTCTCCTCCACGCAAGCGGCGTGTCCGCCTCCGTCCTGGACGGTCTGGTGAAGGCCGGCTCGTTCGAGACGGTGAAACTGCCGCCGCACCCGATCGTCTTCCCGCCTGACACGAGCTATGGTCGCGCGGACTTGAGCGACACGCAGCGCGAGGCGGCCGACCGGCTGTGCGAAGCGGTGGGGGAGGGGGGCTTTTCCGTCTCGCTCCTGGAGGGCGTCACCGGATCGGGCAAGACCGAAGTCTATTTCGAAGCGGTCGCCAAGGCGCTGGAGGCGGGGCGGCAGGTCCTGATCCTGCTGCCCGAGATCGCGCTGACGCAGAGCTTCATCGACCGGTTTCACGCGCGCTTCGGCACCGAGCCGGCGCAGTGGCATTCCGACGTGCCGCCGCGCAACCGCGAGCGTGTTTGGCGGCAGGTGGCGGAGGGGCGCGTGCGGGTCGTGGCCGGCGCGCGCTCGGCCCTGTTCCTTCCGTTCAAGGATCTCGGCCTCATCATCGTCGACGAGGAGCACGACCCCGCCTACAAGCAGGAGGATCGCACCTTCTACCATGCGCGCGACATGGCCGTGGTGCGCGGCCATATCGGCGAATGCGCGGTTATTCTGGCGTCGGCGACGCCCTCGCTCGAAACGCGCGTCAACGCCCGCGCCGGGCGCTATCGCCACGTGCCGCTGACCGGGCGCTTTCAGGCCGCCGCGCTGCCGAGCCTGCAACTGGTGGACCTGCGCCGCCACCCGCCCGCCAAGGGGCGCTTCATATCGCCCGTTCTTCATACGGCGATCGAGGAGACCATCGCGCGCGGCGAGCAGGCGCTGCTCTTCCTCAACCGACGCGGCTATGCGCCGCTGACGCTCTGCCGCGCTTGCGGCCATCGCTTCCAGTGCCGGCAATGCTCCTCCTGGCTGGTGGACCACCGCCTGCGCGGCGTGCTCCAGTGCCACCATTGCGGCCATTCCGAACGCCGGCCCGAGGCCTGCCCGAGCTGCGGCACGCTCGATCATCTCGTCGCCTGCGGGCCGGGGGTGGAGCGTGTGGCCGAGGAAATGCTCCACGCCTTTCCGGAAGCGCGCACCATCCTTCTCTCCTCCGACCTGCCCGGCGGCGCGCGGCGGCTGCGGCGCGAGCTGGACGCCGTGGCCGAGGGCGAGGCCGATATCGTGATCGGCACGCAGCTCGTGGCCAAAGGCCACCACTTCCCGCTGATGACGCTGGTCGGCGCGGTGGATGCCGATCTCGGCCTCAACAATGGCGACCCGCGCGCGGCCGAGCGCACGTTCCAGCTTCTGCACCAGGTGACGGGCCGCGCCGGGCGCTCCGGCCTGCCGAGCCGGGGTCTGATCCAGACCTTCGCGCCCGAACATGCCGTGATGCAGGCGATCGCGGCCGGTGATCCGGAGCGCTTCTACGAGCGCGAGACGGCCGAGCGCGAGCGCGCCGGTCTGCCCCCGTTCGGACGATTGGCGGCGATCATCGTCTCAGCCGATTCGCGGCGCGAGGCGGAAGAATATGGTCGCCTCCTGCGCAAGGCCGCGCCGGAGGACGGCGATCTCGAAGTGCTCGGCCCCGCCGAAGCGCCGCTCGGCCTCGTGCGCGGGCGCCATCGCTTTCGGCTCCTGATTCAAGGAGGGCGGCGCGCGCCGATCCAGAGCTTCGTCCGAGCCATGGTGGCGAGCGCTCCGCGCCCGCGCGGCTCGGTGCAGATCCAGATCGACATCGATCCGCAAAGCTTCCTATGAGAGCGCAGAGAGTTCGACGCGAAAAGGGAGGCGGATGATGCGGGCACGGATGGGGCATGTGCGGCGCGCGGGCTGGGCGATCGCGTTGGGCTGGGCCTGTCTCGGCCCCGTGCAGGCCGCCGGGCTCGATACCCCGCCTTCCGATACGATCCTCTGGCCTCAGCCGCCCGCGCGCTGCCTCTTCTTCACGCCGGACGAGCAGACCGCCTTCCGGGCGGACGATCCCGCCACCTGGCGCTTTCGTCTCATGACCATGGCAGCGGCAAAGCGCGGCGAATCAGCCGAGCCGCCCGAGCGCGGCTATGTCATGAAGGACGGCTTGCTTCGCGAGCTGGAAAAGCTGCGCAGCGGGCCGGATGGCGAGGGCGCGAGCGTCACGGTCTGGCGTTCGGCCGGCGAGCCTCGCCTCAACATCACCATGACCCTGCGCCCCGCCGGCTCCGAGAAGGGCCGCAACCGTTTCACCGGCACGCTGGCGACCACGCGCGGCGAGGGGCGCGAGACGATCGACATCATCGGCTCCTGCGCCCAGTAACAGCGGCAGACGCGAGGCAGGGGAAAGCCATAGGGCACCTTGACCTTTCGTACCGTCTCGCCTCCTTGCGTCTGAAGACGCTCCTCCCCTTGATCACCTTTTCGCGAGCCTTTGCCCATGTCCCTCGAGCTTCCGACCAATTTGCCGGACCTTCTGCCCTTCATCGCGGCCTGCGTTTCCGTGCTTTACGGCCTCTTCGCCATGTTCGCGCCCCGCCTCTTTCTGCGTGCGCATGGGCTGGAAACCAGCGAGGCGAGGCGCACGGGGCTGGCCGAGGTGCGGGGCACGATTGCCGGCTTTCCGCTGGGCCTGGGCGTGGCGCTCCTGACGCTCGGCTCCTACCAGACGTTGATCCAGATGGCTCTGGGCGCGGCCTGGCTCTTCGTCGCCTTCGGGCGGCTGGTGTCGATTCTCTCCGATCAGGGCGCGACGCTCCTGAACTGGACGCTGTTCCTGTCCAACCTCGCGCTGGCCTTCCTGTGTCTGGCACCCGCGCTCGGCCTCGTCTCGGCCTGAGCACCCGGAGGCAAGCCGCTTAACAACATCGGAAAATGGGCGCGAAAGCTCCATTGTCGTCCCCGGATCGCTGTGTTAGACGACCTTCATTCCGGCGCGGCGGGGTCTTTGTTCCCATCCGTCGCCATTTTTTTGACCCGTTTCCAGGTGTCGCGCTCGGCTCTTCCCGCGAGGCGCCTCGAACCAGACGTGAAGAGAAGCGCTCGTCCGTGGCCACATCATCCTCCCCGGTTTCCGGGGTCGCAGAACGCTACGCCCAGTCCCTCTTCGAGCTCGCGCGCGACGAGGGTTCGCTCGAGACGACCGAACAGGAACTGGTTCAGTTCCAGTCTTTGATCGATGAGAGTGCGGACTTCCGCCGTTTGGTCGAAAGCCCGGCTTTCACCTCGGATGAGCAGCTGCGCGCGATCGGCGCGATCGTCGCCGCTGTCGGACCCAGCGTACTGGTTGGAAATTTCCTGAAGGTTGTGGCGAGCAATCGTCGCCTCTTCGCTCTCCCGTCCATCGTCCGGGGCTTCCGGCAGATGGCCGCCGCCCATCGCGGCGAGGTCGAGGCCGAAGTGGTCAGCGCCCACGCCCTGAACGACGAGCAGCGCCGCGAACTGGCGAGCGCGCTCGGTGCCTATACCCAAAAGACGGTGACGATGCGCGAAAGCGTCGATCCCGCGTTGCTTGGCGGCCTTGTGGTCCGCATCGGTTCGCGTCAGATCGACACCTCGCTTCGCACCAAACTCTCATCCCTTAAGCTTGCGCTGAAAGAGGTCGGCTGATGGACATCCGGGCCGCGGAAATTTCCGCAATCCTCAAGAACCAGATCAAGAACTTCGGCAGCGAGGCGGAAGTCTCCGAGGTCGGTACGGTTCTGTCCGTCGGTGACGGTATCGCTCGTGTCTACGGCCTCGACAAGTGCCAGGCCGGCGAGATGGTCGAGTTCCCCGGCGGCGTGCGTGGCATGGCGCTGAACCTCGAGTCCGACAATGTCGGCGTCGTGATCTTCGGCTCCGACCGCGACATCAAGGAAGGCGACACCGTTCGCCGCACCGGCGCGATCGTGGACGTTCCCGTCGGTAAGGGCCTGCTCGGCCGCGTCGTGGATGGTCTCGGCAATCCGATCGACGGCAAGGGTCCGATCGATGGTTTCGAGCGTCGTCGCGTCGACGTGAAGGCCCCTGGCATCATCCCGCGCAAGTCGGTGCACGAGCCCATGTCGACCGGCCTCAAGGCCATCGACGCTCTGATCCCGATCGGCCGTGGCCAGCGCGAGCTCGTCATCGGCGATCGTCAGACCGGCAAGACCGCCATTCTCCTCGACACGTTCCTGAATCAGAAGCCGGCGCATGACGCGGGCAACGAGAAGGACCGCCTCTACTGCATCTACGTTGCGATCGGCCAGAAGCGCTCGACCGTGGCGCAGTTCGTCCGCACGCTCGAAGAGCGCGGCGCCATGCAGTATTCGATCGTCGTCGCTGCGACCGCTTCGGACCCGGCTCCGATGCAGTACATCGCGCCCTTCGCGGGCTGCGCCATGGGCGAGTATTTCCGCGACAACGGCATGCATGCCGTGATCGCCTATGACGATCTGTCCAAGCAGGCCGTGTCCTACCGTCAGATGTCGCTGCTTCTGCGCCGTCCGCCGGGCCGCGAAGCCTATCCGGGCGACGTCTTCTACCTGCACTCGCGCCTCCTGGAGCGTGCGGCCAAGCTGAACGACGACATGGGCGCAGGCTCGCTGACCGCTCTCCCGGTCATCGAAACGCAGGCCAACGACGTGTCGGCCTATATTCCGACCAACGTGATCTCGATCACCGACGGCCAGATCTTCCTTGAGACCAACCTGTTCTACCAGGGCATCCGCCCCGCGGTGAACGTCGGTCTGTCCGTGTCGCGCGTCGGCTCTGCCGCGCAGATCAAGGCGATGAAGCAGGTGGCCGGCTCGATCAAGGGCGAACTCGCCCAGTATCGCGAAATGGCGGCCTTCGCGCAGTTCGGCTCCGATCTCGATGCCGCGACGCAGCGCCTTCTGAACCGTGGCGCGCGCCTGACCGAACTCCTGAAGCAGCCGCAATTCTCGCCGCTGAAGACGGAAGAGCAGGTCGCGGTGATCTTTGCCGGCACGCAGGGCTTCCTCGACAAGCTCAAGGTGACGGATGTCGGTCGCTTCGAAGAGGGCCTCCTCTCGATGCTGCGCACCGAGCACAAGTCGATCCTCGACACGATCGCGACCGAGAAGCAGCTGTCCGACGACACGCGCGGCAAGCTCAAGGCCGCTCTGGAACAGTACGCGAAGTCCTTCGCCTGAGGCGAGGGATTCTCGCCTGAGATCGGCCAAAGCCGGATAGGAGACGCACCAGACCCATGGCTTCGCTCAAGGATCTGAGAAACCGCATCGCCTCGGTGAAGGCGACGCAGAAGATCACCAAGGCCATGCAGATGGTCGCGGCGGCCAAGCTCCGCCGCGCCCAGGATGCGGCCGAGGCGGCGCGTCCCTATTCCGAGCGGATCGCGTCGGTGATGCGCAACATCGCGGGCGCGATGGAAGGCGGCGAGAACGTCTCGCCGCTGATGGCCGGCACCGGCAAGGACGACACGCATCTGCTGGTCGTCTTCACGAGCGATCGCGGCCTGTGCGGCGGCTTCAACGCCCAGATCGTGCGTCTGGTGCGCGAGCATGTTCGCCGTCTCGAGGCGGCCGGCAAGGTGGTGAAGATCATCTCCGTCGGCAAGAAGGGCACGGACATCATGCGCCGTGACTTCGGCTCGAAGATCGTGGCGCGTCTCGACCATAGCGGCCATCGCACGGCGAATTTCGCCGAGGCCGAGGCCGTGGCCGACATGGTCTCGGACATGTTCGCCAAGGGCGAGTTCGACGTCGCGACGATCTTCTTCTCGGCCTTCGAGAACGTCATCACGCAGCGCCCGACCGCCCAGCGCATCATTCCCGCCGATGTCGAGACGGCCGAGGATGCGGCCCCGGCTGCCAAGGGCGGCGCGCTCTATGAGTACGAGCCGGAGCCCGAGGCGATCCTCGCCGATCTCATTCCGCGCAACATCAAGGTTCAGATCTTCCGCGCTCTTCTGGAGAACGCGGCATCCGAACAGGGTGCGCGTATGAGCGCGATGGACAACGCCACGCGCAATGCCGGCGACATGATCAACAAGCTCTCGATCTCGTACAACCGTCAGCGCCAGGCGCAGATCACGACGGAACTCATCGAGATCATCGCGGGCGCCGAGGCGCTTTAATCGATTTCGGTCGGTTCCGCTGGCGGAGCCGACCAATCTCATCAGACGACGGACGCGGGAGGCGAAGACGCCGGACGCGCCGACACCCAAATTCGAGAGGAGGCCGTGATGGCTGACACATTGGATCGGAACGGCTCGATGGGCCGGGTTGCCCAGGTCATCGGCGCCGTCGTCGACGTCGAGTTCGACGGCAATCTGCCGGAAATCCTGAACGCGCTCGAGACGGACAATAACGGCAACCGCCTCGTCCTCGAAGTCGCGCAGCATCTGGGCGAGAACACCGTCCGCACCATCGCCATGGACCTGACCGAAGGTCTGGTGCGCGGCCAGCCTGTAACCGACACCGGCGGCCCGATCCAGGTTCCGGTCGGCGACGGCACGCTCGGCCGCATCATGAACGTCATCGGAGAGCCGATCGACGAAGTCGGCCCGATCGAATACACGCAGAAGCGCGGCATCCACCAGCCGGCTCCTCCCTATGTCGAGCAGAATCCCGAGTCGCAGATCCTCGTGACGGGCATCAAGGTCATCGACCTGCTCGCCCCCTACGCGCGCGGTGGTAAGATCGGCCTGTTCGGCGGCGCCGGCGTCGGCAAGACGGTTCTCATTCAGGAACTGATCAACAACGTCGCGAAGGCGCATGGCGGTTACTCCGTGTTCGCCGGCGTCGGCGAGCGCACCCGCGAGGGCAACGATCTCTATCACGAGATGATCGAGTCCGGCGTGAACAAGGACCCGCATGAGAACGGCGGCTCTACCGCCGGCTCCAAGGCGGCCCTCGTTTACGGCCAGATGAACGAGCCTCCTGGCGCGCGCGCCCGCGTCGCACTGACCGGCCTCACCATCGCGGAAAACTTCCGCGACCAGGGCCAGGACGTGCTCTTCTTCGTCGACAACATTTTCCGCTTCACCCAGGCGGGTTCGGAAGTGTCGGCGCTTCTCGGCCGTATTCCTTCGGCGGTGGGCTATCAGCCGACCCTGGCGACCGACATGGGCGCCATGCAGGAGCGCATCACCACGACCACCAAGGGTTCGATCACCTCGGTGCAGGCCATCTACGTGCCGGCCGACGACTTGACCGACCCGGCACCGGCCACCTCCTTCGCCCACTTGGACGCGACGACGGTTCTCAACCGCGCCATCTCCGAAAAGGGCATCTACCCGGCGGTGGACCCGCTGGACTCCACGTCGCGTATGCTTTCGCCGATGATCATCGGTGAGGTCCATTACGACACGGCTCGTAAGGTCCAGCAGATCCTGCAGAAGTACAAGTCATTGCAGGACATCATCGCCATTCTCGGCATGGACGAACTGTCCGAAGAGGACAAGCTGACGGTGGCGCGCGCCCGCAAGATCGAGCGCTTCCTGTCGCAGCCCTTCTTCGTCGCTGAAGTCTTCACCGGCTCGCCGGGCCAGCTGGTTCCGCTGGAAGACACGATCCGCTCGTTCAAGGGCCTCGTGGAAGGCGAATACGACCACCTTCCGGAAGCCGCCTTCTACATGGTCGGCTCCATCGATCAGGCGATCGAGAAGGCCCAGAAGCTCGCCGCCCAGGCCTGAGCCCAGATCGGCTCTGGCTGCATGTGATGCCAAGGCGCGGCGGATTTGGGTCCGCCGCTTCCAATCGAAGCAGAGCCGTTTCAACGGCATGGCTTTGAGCTTCGCGTCCATGTGGTGGCGCGAACCACTTATCGGATAGACGGCGCCTTCGTTCGGGTCGGCGCCACCCAGTTGCCCCCTCTGCGGGAGCGTGGAAGGCAGGACCATCGTGGCTAGCGGTTTCAAATTCGAACTGGTGTCCCCCGAGCGTCTGCTCCTGTCGGAGCAGGTCACGTCGGTTCGCGCGCCCGGCGTTGAAGGCTATTTCACCATCATGGCCGGCCACGCGCCGCTGATGACGACGCTGAAGCCCGGCATGGTGGACGCGCAGCTGGCCTCGGGCGGCACCAAGCGCATCTACGTGCAGGGTGGCTTCGCCGACATCGGCCCGGACAGCTTCACGCTTCTGGCCGAGCACGCGACCCCCGCCGAGGAGATGAAGTCGGGCGAGTTCGATCGTCAGATCAGCGAACTCGAGACCACTCTGTCGACCGTTGCCGACAATGACGATGCCCGCGCCCGCACGGAGCAGCGTTTGGCTGACCTGCGCAACGCGCGCGTCGAGCTCTGAGAAGCTCACTGTCGGACTCCTGAAAAAGCCCAGCCTTTCGGCTGGGCTTTTGTCGTTCAGGACCCCTAAATAACCTTCGACGTGTCTGGTGTCGGTCTGTGCTGGAAGCCTCGTCTCGAGCGTAGGCAAGCGGGCGTCAAACGCGGGAATCGCCAGCGCTCGCGTCGACTGTCGCGCGGAACGGCGCTGGCGCGTTGCCAACGCCGTATCTGGATCTCAGATAATGTCCTCGCCGCCGAAGGCGCTCGGATAGCGCAGGATGCCGCTCCAGCCATCGAGGGCCTGAGGCACGAGTTCGAGAGCTTGGAAGTGCGGTCCAGCCCAAGGCACGGCCGCGCCCCGCGCCAGCCGCGCTTCGAAGCCAAGGCGGCCATAGAAGGCCGGGTCGCCGAGCACGAAGACGGAGCGCCAGCCCGCTTCGCGAGCGCGGCTAAGTCCGTAGCGAATCAGATGGCTGCCAATGCCCGAACCCTGCTGATCGGGCACCACCGCCACGGGGCCGAGGGCCAGTGCGCGATCCGCGCCGCGCAGCGCCGAAAACAGCGCATGGGCGACGAGATAATCTCCCTTGGCGGCGACGACGGAGAGAATCTCGTGCCCGTCATTGATGATGGCCTGAGGCAGACGCGCTTCCTCGTCGCGTCCGAAGGCGCTGGCATGGATCGTTTCGATCGCGGCCAATTCCCCGTCCTGCATGTCGCGGTAAACGACGGGGCCTTGCGAGGAGAAAGCCATCACTCGGCGCTTTCGAGGTGTCGGAACTCGGCGATCATGGCCTCATAGACCCCGCGCTTGAACGGCACGACGAGGTCCAGCGCCTCGTCCATCGTCTTCCAACCCCACTCATCGAACTCGGCGGTGTGACCACCGGGGGGCGGGTTGATCTGCACTTCGCTGTCCTCGCCGAGAAAGCGGAAGGCGAACCACATCTGCTTCTGGCCCCGGAACTTACCCTTCAGCGCGATGCCGACGAGTTCTTGTGGCAATTCGTAGGTCAACCAGTCCGAAGTCTGCGCCAGGAGCGACACGGAGCGGATGCCGGTTTCCTCGAACAGTTCGCGCTCGGCGGCGAGGCGCGGGTTCTCGTCCTCATCGATTCCGCCCTGCGGCATCTGCCACAGCTTCGACGCCCCGTCCATCTCGCCTTGGGGTTCCGCGATGCGCCGGCCCAGGAAGATTTTGTTCTCCCGGTTCAGCACCATGACGCCCACACAGGGGCGGTAGGGAAGAGTTTCGGGATCGACGGTCACGCAGCACCTCTCGAATCAGACGGGTGCGCCAAGCTACCGCAATGCGGTAGGAATCGGGAGATGGTTAATGGTTTCCAAAGGCGGGCCGGCTTGTTTCCCACCGGCCATCCGGCCATCGGCGAGGCGCCAGCGGCCGTCAGCCTCGCGCCTCGGGGTCATAGGCGAGCGCTGAGATCGGCACGATCTCGATCCCGCGCGCCTCGGCCTCCTTGGCCCAACGCGCGATGGAGGCGATCGTCGTGTCGAACGCGCTGGCCACGCCGATCGCCGTGCCCTTGGCGCGAGCGATTCGCTCCAGCGTGTCGAGCTGGCGCGCGATAGCATCGGACGTGCGGTCCTCGTCCAGCACCAGATCGGACGAGGCGAAGGGCGTGCTGCCAGCGACCGCAACATCGCGGCTGACCGATCGCGGCGACGTGCCGTCATCGAGATAGAGAAGCCCGCGCCGCGACAGCTCGCCGAGGAAGGGCTCCAGCGCACGCGGGTCGGAATTGAAGCGCGCGCCCATGAAGTTCATGACGCCCACGTAATTGGTGAGGCGACCCATGGCCCAGTGAAGCGCGTCGAAATTGCCGCTCTCGGCGCTCGCCACCGTCTGCGTGTGATCGCCCGGCGAGACCTGCGGATAGCCGAAGGGCTCCATCGGCGCTTGCAGAAGAAGCTCGTGCCCGTTGCGGCGTGCCGCCTGCATCCAGCGATCGAGGCTGTTGCCCGCCGCCGCGAAGGCGAGGGTGACGCCGGGTGGCAGGTTCTGGACCGCCTTCTGCGTACCCGTCTGGCTGATGCCGAGGCCGCCCACGACGATGGCTACCCGCGTGCCGCCTGCTCGTGCGGGTGCGCCGGCATAGACATCGAGTGGGCGGCGCCCGTCACCGGCCCGCACGGGCAGGCGACCGAAGGCGCTGCCTTCGAGCAGGGCGTCTTCGGGCAGATGGGCGAAGGACGGCGACTGGCGCAGCGATCCCGGTTCGAGAACGCGCACCGAGCCGGTCTGCACACTATCCAGCCCCTCGCTCTGGCGGATGACGCCGTCGCCGTCGGCGATCGTCACGCCGCCGCCTTCACTGGGACGAACGATCGTCGGACCTTTGGGGGCAGCGGGCGCTTCCACTTTCGCGACGATCGCCAGAGGGGCGGGCGCGGGGGGCGGAGCGAAATCGGGTTGGAGAAGCACGCTGGCGAGGGAGCCGCCGAGAAGCGCCGCGCCGGACAGGCCCAAAAGCACGCGCGAACGGATACGCCGCGCCAACGACGCATCCTTGGTCACCGTCCGGTCCAGCCCCAAAGGGCGATACAGCTCTTCGCGCATAAGCTCTTCTAGGATCTCAGGCTGGATTGGAGCTTTCAGGCGCTCGGGTATCGTGGCAGGCCGCGTGCGTTACCAAGATCGATACCAACGAAAAAGGCCCCGGCGCGGACGCTGAGGCCTTTCGATCGCTGTTGGAGCTTGGCTCAGTTCGCGACGGCGGCCGCGTTCTGCTTCGGCACGGCGGCCGAGTCCTGCTTGGGCGGGAAGGCCGGGTCCGTCTTGGAGCCGCGCAGGAGTTCCAGCGCGGTCTGAAGCTGGATGTCGTCCTTGGCGTCCGGCGGCACGTAATCGAGCGAGCCGGAGCCTTCCTTGTCCTCTTCCTTGCCCTGGATATGGCCGCGCAGCGACGACTCGCCCATCTTCAGGTCTTCGTCCGCGCCAAGGCCCATCTGCGCCTTGATTTCCTCGGGCAAGGGCTGTTCCACCACGATGTCCGGGCGGATGCCGCGACCCTGAATGGAGGAGCCCGACGGCGTGTAGTAGAGCGCGGTCGTCAGACGCAGCGCGCCGTTGGCACCCAGCGGAATGATGGTCTGGACCGAGCCCTTGCCGAAGGACCGCGTGCCGAGCACCGTGGCGCGGCGCTGATCCTGCAAGGCGCCGGCGACGATTTCCGAGGCCGAGGCCGAGCCGCCGTTGACGAGCACGATCAGCGGCTTGCCGTCGATATCGTCGCCCGGACGGGCGTTGTAGCGGCGCGTTTCCTCGGCGTTGCGGCCGCGCGTCGAGACGATCTCGCCGCTGTTGAGGAAGGCGTCGGACACGCTGACGGCTTCGTCCAGAAGACCGCCGGGATTGCGCCGGAGGTCGAGCACATAGCCCTTGAGCTTGTCGGCCGGGATCTTGGCCTTGATGTCCTTGATCGATTCTTCGAGGCCGGTCGTGGTCTGCTCGTTGAAGCGCAGGAGCTTGATATAACCGACATCGTTCTCGACCGTGTGGCGCACGGAGGGAACCTTGATCTCGGCGCGCTCCAGCGTCAGGCGCACGGGCTGGGCCGCGCCTTCGCGAACGATGGTGAGCTCGACCTTGGTGCCGATCTCGCCCTTCATCTTCTCGACGGCCTGCGCGAGGTTGAGGCCGCGCACCTGCTCGCCGTTGATCTCGGCGATCAGATCGCCGGCCAGGACGCCCGCCTTGTCGGCCGGTGTGCCTTCGAAGGGCGAGATGACCTTCACCAGCTCGTTCTCCATCGTGACCTCGATGCCGAGGCCGCCGAACTCGCCGCGCGTTTCCGTGCGCATGTCCGCCGCTTCCTTGGCGTTCATGTAGCTGGAATGGGGGTCGAGCGAGGTGAGCATCCCGTTGATGGCGGTCTCGATCAGCTTCTGATCGTCCGGCACATCGACATATTGCGCGCGCACGCGCTCGAACACGTCACCGAAGATCGCCAGCTGGCGATAGGTGTCCGAACCCGCCGCATTGGCGACGCCGCTATGCGGGCCGACGAACGCGGTCATGGCGGTGGCACCCAGAAGCGCTCCCGCGAAGAGAATGGAGAGCTTACGTATCATTCCTCGTCCTTCCAGATGATCCATCCGTCCACCAGGGATTCGGATCGACCGGTTTCCCGTCCTTGCGAAATTCCACGTAGAGCGAGGGTTCGGCACTCGACATGTCCGTTTTCGCGGCGCTCGCCACCCGCATCGCGCCCATGGTAGCCAGCGGCTCGCCCGCAAGCACGGACTGCCCGACCGCCACGTCGATACGGCCCATGCCGGCCAGAACGATATGATAGCCGTCGCCCGCGTCGAGGATCAAGAGCTGGCCATAGGAACGGAATGGAGCCGAGTAAAGAACCGTGGCATCGGCAGGAGCGGTCACCACGTCGCCGACACGCGCCGCGAAAGTGTCGCCCAAAGCCAGACGCCCGGTTCCATCATCCTGCCCGAACCGACCCGTTTCCCGGCCCGCGACCGGTTTGACGAGGCGCGATTTCATTGTCGAAAATGCGGCAGTGGGCGCAAGCCGCGTCATTTTGCGCCTGAGCTCGGCGATGTCGTAGGCTTTGCGGGCCGGGGCGGTGGGGCTCGCGTCTTCGCTGGGGGGCGGCTGCCCGGAAGCCTTGGCCTTATCCTCGGCTTGGCGGCGCGCTTCGTCCGCCGCGCGGCGCGCGAGTTCGGCGGCCAGCCGCTCGCGCTCTTCCACCTCTTTGGCGCGCTGCGTTTCCTGCTCCAGCGAGGCGACGAGTTCCTGCAGGCTGGTGGCCTGCGCGCCGAGTTCGGCGGCGCGACGCGTTTCCTCGCCGATCCGGCCTCGGCCTTCGGCTTCGAGCTTCTGCTTCTCGTCCATCAGGCGAGACAGGCGCTCTTCCTCTTCGCGGCTCTTGGCGAGCGCATCGGCAAAGCGTGTCTTTTCGTCGGAGAGCTGCGCGCGAACGGCCACCAGCCGCTCCAGATCCGTCTTCAGCGCCTCGGTCTGCGCGCGGATCTCGGGCACGACGGCCCCCAGGAGAATGGCGCTGCGCACCGAGCCCAAGGCATCGTCGGGCCGCACGAGAAGGGCGGGCGGCGGCTTGCGGCCCATGCGCTGGAGCGCGGCCAGAACCTCGGCGAGAACGCCGCGCCGCTCGCGCAGCGACAGCTTGATGCGGCCTTCCTCCTGGCCCAGACCCGCGATGCGGTCCTCGCTCTTGGTCAACTCGCCCGACAGGCGCTTTTGCTCGGCGGCCGACTCGATCAGGGCGGACCGAATGCGTTCGCGATCGGCCTTGATGGCGGCGACCTCGCGGTCGATCCGCTGGGCAGCTTCCTTGGACAGCGAGATTTCCGCGCTGATGCGCTTGAGATCGGCTTCGGTGCGCGCCCGCTCGGCGGCGAGCGCCTCGGCGCGCGAGCGGTTCGGGCTGGCTTCCGTGGTGGCCGCGATCTCGCCGTCGGCGGCGCGCGACAGGACGATCGAGCCGACGGGGGCTGGGTCGAGGTCTCGGTCGTCCCGCGACAGGGCGGGCTGGGCCGACGCGAGCGACAGGAGCGCGACCAGAGCCAAGCCGGAGGCCTGCTCGCGGACGAAGCGATGCGCGCTTCCTCTCGGTCTCATCTGTTCGCGCTTCGAATGTTCGCGCTTCGAAAGTTCGCGCTTCAAACGCAATCCGCCTTTGGCATCCCCATGCGAGTGTTGAACGCTAGACGGGGAAGCTTAACATTCCATCAACCATGCGGGCGCGCCAGCATCCCTTTGCGATCCAGCCGAGAATGACGATCGCTTACGAGCGATGATAGGGGTGGCCCGCCAGGATGGTCGCCGCGCGGTAAAGTTGCTCGGCCAGGAGAATGCGCACGATCTGATGCGGGAAGGTCAGGCGACCGAAGGCGAGCACCCGCAGGGCGCTCTTGCGCATCTCGTCCGACAGCCCGTCCGGCCCGCCGATCACCAGCGCCAGGTCGCGCAGGCCTTCGTCGCGGATCGTGGCGAGATCGGCCGCGAAGTCTTCCGACGAGGGTGTCTTTCCGGTTTCGTCGAGAACGATGAAGCGGCAACCCTCGGGCAGCGCGGCTTGCAGGCGCGACGCTTCGTCGCGCTTCCGCTCCATGACGGTTGAGAAGCGGGATTCGGGCAGCTCCACGACGCCCGCGAAGTCGAGCCCCAGCGGCGGCCCGGCCTTGCGCAGGCGGTCGAGATAGCGTGCCGCTAGTTCCTGCTCTGGTCCGGCCTTCATCTTGCCGATGGCGGCCAGCGTCAGGCGCATGGATCAGGCTTCACGGCCGGGCGGCAAGGCCACCCGGCAACGCATGGGAAGCGGCGTCGGCTCAATGCAGCTTCGACTCGCTGCCTTCGGCCACGCTCCACATCTTCTCGATATTGTAGAAGCTGCGCACTTCGGGGCGGAAGATATGGACGATGATGTCGCCCGTATCGATCAGAACCCAATCGCCGTTCTCGATGCCTTCGACCTTGGCCTGGCCGAAGCCGCCTTCCTTCAGATCGCGTAGGAGATGGTCTGCGACGGCGGAAACGTGGCGGTGCGAGCGGCCGGAGGCGATGACCATATGGTCGGCCAGCGCGGAGCGGCCCGCAAGGTTGATCGCAACCACGTCTTCGGCCTTGGAATCGTCAAGGCTCGCGGTCACGACGTCGAGGACGGACCGGGCCGTGGACGTGTCGGCGGCGGTGACGTCGGAAGGAGCGGCAAGACCGTCCTTCAGTTCAGCGGCAGAAGTCAGCGAATTTCTCCTTTGAGGGTCGCGATCGGGGGTGAAACCCCACGGATCGCATTAAAAATGGCAAGGAATGCTGTCTCTTTCAAGACGAAGCACTTGCGCGCAGAAGCGTGGACGAAAGCCGGGAGCGGGGTCCGTGCAGGAACACCCAGGCCGGCGGCGGTTTGAAGGCGAGGCGCTGGGCTTCCCCTTCGGGCAGTCGATAACGCGATAGCGCCCGCCCCGCGCGGGACGAAAGCGGGGCCAGCGTCGAGCCCGGCCGATCCACCACCGCGATCGGCATGGCGCTCGCGATGGCGCGCCAGTCCTGCCAGCGGTGGAAGCCGGCCAGACTGTCCGCTCCCATGACCCAGACGAAGCGCGCCCCCGTGCAGCGACGCTTCACGAGACGAACCGTATCGGCGCTGTAGCGGATCTGGTGCGCCGCCTCGAAGGCGGTGACCACGATGCGCGGATCTTCCGCCAAGGCGCGGGACTGTTCGATACGCTCCGGCAGAGGGCGCAGGTTGCGATGGTCCTTCAGCGGATTGCCGGGCGAGACCATCCACCAGATGCGGTCGAGTTCGAGCCGTCGCAGCGCTGTTTCGGCGACAAGGAGATGGCCCTCATGCGCCGGGTTGAACGAACCGCCGAAGAGCCCGATGCGAAGGCCCGGCACGACGGGGGGGATGGACAGCTCGGCCTTGGTCAGCCCCTCCGTTCCGAACCGTTGCGAACTCACGGACGAAGCTGGCCCGAGCCGGAAACGCGATAGTTGAAGGTCGTCAGCTGCTCGACGCCGACCGGGCCGCGCGCGTGCATCTTGCCGGTCGCGATGCCGATTTCGCCGCCGAAGCCGAACTCGCCGCCATCGGCGAACTGGGTCGAGGCATTGTGCAGAAGAATGGCCGAATCCACCGAGCGGAAGAACCGCTCCACGGCCTCGGCATCCTCGCTCACGATCGCTTCCGTGTGGTGCGAGGAATAGCGCGCGATATGCTCGATCGCCCCGTCCACGCCGTCGACCAGCGCGACGGAGATGATCGCGTCGAGATATTCGGTGCGGAAATCTTCATCGCTCGCCGGCAGCGCGTTCGGGTCGAGCCGGCGCACTTCCTGCGTGCCCCGCACTTCGCAGCCGGCCTCGCGCAGCGCGTCGAGGATCGGCACGAGATGGGTTGTCGCGACCGCCTCGTCCACCAGCAGCGTCTCGGCCGCGCCGCAGATGCCGGTGCGCCGCATCTTGGCGTTGACGGCGATGCCCTTCGCCATGGCAAGGTCCGCCGCGCGGTCGATATAGAGATGGCAGAGCCCTTCGAGATGGGCGAAGACCGGCACGCGCGCTTCCGATTGCACGCGCTCCACGAGGGAGCGCCCGCCGCGCGGCACGATCACGTCGATCGCCCCGTTCAGACCCTTCAGCATTTCGCCCACCGCCGCGCGGTCCGTGACCGGCACGAGCTGGATCGCGTCCGCCGGCAGACCCGCCTGTTCGAGCCCGGCCTGAAGCGCGCGGTGGATCGCCCCGGAGGACGCCGCCGAATCCGAGCCGCCGCGCAGGATCACGGCATTGCCGGCCTTGAGGCAGAGCGCGCCGGCATCCGCCGTCACATTGGGCCGGCTTTCATAGATGACGCCGATCGTGCCTATGGGCGTGCGCACGCGCCGGATCACCAGCCCGTTCGGCCGGGTCCATTCGGACACAGTGGAGCCGACCGGATCGGAGAGGGCGGCGATCTCGCGAAGGCTGCCGGCGATGGCGCGGATGCGCCCCTCGTCCAGCCGCAGCCGATCGCGGAACGAGGCGGCCATGCCGGCCTCCTCCGCCTTGGCAAGGTCAGTCGCGTTGGCCTCGATGATTTCGGCGCTCGCGCGCTCCACGGCCTCGGCCATGGCGAGGAGGGCGGCGCTCTTCTGCTCGGACGGGGCCAGCGCCAGAACGCGCACGGCGCTGCGCGCCCGCGCGCCCATGTCCTGCATCAGCGCGGCGACATCGGTCTCAGAACCGGGGACAGAACCCTTCGGGTCGATCGACCGGGTCTCGTTCCCGCCGGACATCGTTGCCGGTGCTCGTCCATGCGCTGCATGGCCTGCGCCCGGCGTCTCGCCGGCAGAAACAATCCCTCGGTCGCCCTTCGCCGAATGGTTCTGTCCCCGGTTCTTATCCAGCATGGTCGCTTCCCTCCACGGTTTCGTCCTGGCCCGTGCGGCCCATCACGAGGTCGTCGCGGTGGATCATCGCCGTGCGGGAAATCTCGCCCAGCCGCTCTTCGACCTCGGACGAGCGCAGGCCGGCGATCAGCCGCGCATCGCCCGAATCATAGGCGACGAGCCCGCGCGCGACTTCCGCGCCGGCTTCGTCGAGCACCAGGATCGTATCGCCGCGCCGGAACTCGCCGTCCACCCGCTTGACGCCCGCCGGCAGCAGGCTCTTGCCGGCCTGGAGCGCGCGCACCGCGCCCGCATCCACCGTCAGGCGACCCGTCGCGTTCAGATGGCCGGCGATCCAGCGCTTGCGCGAGCGCACGGGGTCGGTGCCGGCGCGAAACAGCGTCTGGCGCTCGCCCCGGCGGATCGCGTCGAGCGGGTTCTCGCGATTGCCGAGCGTAATGATCATGGCCGTGCCGGCATGGGTCGCGATCTTGCCGGCGTCGATCTTGGTCTTCATGCCGCCGCGCGAGAAAATGGAGGCGGCACCCCCCGCCATCGCCTCGATCTGCGGCGTGATGCTCTCCACCACGGAAATGTGCCGGGCGTTCGGATCCTGCGCCGGGGGGGCGGTGTAGAGCCCGTCGATGTCGGACAGAAGAATCAGAAGGTCGGCCGACATCATGGTCGCCACGCGCGCGGCGAGGCGGTCATTGTCGCCATAGCGAATTTCGGCGGTGGCCACCGTGTCGTTCTCGTTGATCACGGGAACCGCGCCGAACTGAAGCAGCGTGCCGATCGTGGCGCGCGCGTTCAAGTAGGGCCGGCGCTCCTCGGTGTCGCGCAGCGTCAACAGAATCTGGCCGGCTTCCAGCGCATGGCGGCCGAGCGCTTCGCTATAGGCGCGCGCCAGGGCGATCTGCCCGACGGCGGCGGCCGCCTGCGCTTCTTCGAGCTTCAAGGCGCCGGGCGGCAGCTTCATGATGGCGCGGCCAAGCGCGATCGCGCCCGACGATACCAGCAGCACCTCGCGCCCTTCGCGGGCAAGCGCCGCCACGTCGTCGGTCAGCGAGCGCAGCCAGTCGAGCTTCAGCCCCCGCTCGCGATCCACCAGAAGGGCCGAGCCGATCTTGACGACGATGCGGCCGTAACCTTGCAGCGCGTCGCTCATCCCCGCCAGTCCTCGTCGGACAGGGTGGCGCCGAAGCGGCGGCGGTCGTCCTTGGCCTGATCCTCCGCCGCCTCGCCGTCGAAATCGGCGATCTCGCGTCGCAGGCGACGCAGCGCCTCGGGCATTCCGTGGCGTGTCACGGCCGAAAGCACGATGGGCTTGACGCCGGCCACGGCTTCCAGCTGCTCCAGCTTGTCGCGGCGCGTTTCGTCGTCCACCGTGTCCACTTGGCTCAGCGCGACGATCTCCGGCTTTTCGATCAGCCCGGGGTCGTAAAGCTCCAGCTCGCGGCGAACGGTCTCGTAGGCCTTGGCGACGTCTTCTTCGACGGCCGACACCAGATGGAGAAGGACGCGGGTGCGCTCGACATGGCCCAGGAACCGGTCGCCGATGCCCACGCCCTCATGCGCGCCCTCGATCAGGCCGGGAATGTCGGCGATCACGAATTCATGCCCATCGACCGTCGCGACACCCAGATTGGGATAGAGCGTCGTGAACGGATAATCGGCGATCTTCGGCCGCGCGGCGGTGCAACTGGCGAGGAAGGTGGACTTGCCGGCATTGGGCAGGCCGACCAAGCCGGCATCGGCGATCAGCTTGAGCTGGAACCAGAGCGTGAGTTCCTCGCCCTCTAGCCCCGGATTGGCGCGGTAGGGCGCCTGATTGACCGAGGACTTGAACTGCCAGTTGCCGAAGCCGCCATTGCCGCCGGCAGCGATGCGCACCTTCTGGCCGATCTCGGTGAGGTCGGCGAGCAGCGACTCCTCGTCCTCGGCATAGACCTGCGTGCCCACGGGCACCTTCAGCGTCACGTCGTCGCCCTTGGCGCCCGTGCGGTTGCGGCCCATGCCGTGCATTCCGGTCTTGGCCCGGAAATGCTGCTGGTAGCGATAGTCGATCAGCGTGTTGAGGCCCGAAACGGCCTCGATGAAGACATCGCCGCCGCGCCCGCCATCGCCGCCATCCGGCCCGCCGAACTCGATGAACTTCTCGCGGCGGAAGGACACGGCGCCGGCACCGCCGTCGCCCGAGCGCACATAGACTTTGACTCGGTCCAGAAATTTCATCGCTTCGTCTTTCGGGTCCTGCTGCCGGCCATCGGCCGGATCGAATAGGGTCGAACGGGGTCGTCCGCTCGATGGGTCTCGTTGGCCCGCCGTCAGCGGGAGTGATCCTATGGACGCCGCTCTCTGGCAAGATGGCGCGCGAGATCGCCTTGCGTCTTGGCGAAGGTGACGTCGGAATGCGCCAGCGGCAAGCCGAGAAGACGCACCGTCACGTCATTGCTCAGCGTTCCGTCGCCGTTCGGTCGGATCTCGTGCCGAAACCGCAGTTTCAGCGAACCGCCGCCCGGCGCGAAGCCTGTGTAGCGAAGCACGATATGGGCATCATCGCGCTCGCCCTCCACCGGCACGGGCGCATGGAGCGCGCCGTCCGAGCCTTCCGTTTCGACCGTGCCCCGGATCAGAGGCCCGTCGAACCGCAGCACCCAGCGTTGCAGCCGCTCGCCATCGGGAAAGCGAAACCGCTCGTCGAGACGAAGCGTCTGGCCCGACGTCCGCCCGGTAAAGCGCGCCGTGAAGGCTTCGCGCGAAACGAGGAGCGTGCGCACCTCGCCGGCGCTGACGCTTTGCCCTGCAAAGAAGCTCGCCAGATCGAACAGACTGTCCGCGCGGGCTGGCCCTACGAAACCCATGGCCGCAATAAGGGCCAGCGTTGGCAGGCTTCTTGCCAAGGTCAGCACCAGCCGCGCCCGCCCCAGGCCTTCAGGGATTCCCATGTCCGCCGGTCCATCGCATAGGTTTCGCTGGCGACGCGCCCCGCCACCAGCGAGGTGGACAAGCCCGTGCCGCGATAGCCGAAGCCGCATTTCTGGATCACCCGGCGCGAGGCCCCATTGATCACGCGGCAGCGCACTTCCACCGTCGTCAGCTCCAAAGCGCGAAAGGCATAATCGATCATGGCCTGTGCGGCCTCGGTCGCGTAGCCCTTGCCCCAGAAGGAACGGCCGATCCAATAGCCGAGTTCGGCCGTGTTCTCGCGCTCCGTCGCCTGCAGGCTGCAGAGTCCCAGAAACTCGCCCTCGTCTCGCGTGGTGATCGCAAAGATCAGCTCGCCGTCCACCGAAGCCAGGAAGCTCTCGGCATGGCCGAGGCTGTAGGGATGGGGAATGCGAGAGGTCATCTCCGCAATCTGCCGGTCGTTGGCATGACGCGCGATGGCGGGCGCGTCGGCCATGCGCGCCAGGCGCAGGACGAGCCGCAGCGTCTCGAGTCGACTTTCGTCTTCCTCGGGTGGAATCTCCGATGACATCATGGGACCGGCCCTTCGGGTGGAAACGGAAAACGGGGAGATGGCACCCCATCTCCCCGTTTCGCATCCTGTCCCGTCGGAGCGGGTCAGAGGCCGGGTCGTTGGGACGCCGGCGCTCTGAAGCAACCGGTCACTCGGCGGCTTCTGCTTTCGGCATGACGGACACGTAGGTTCGGCCCTGGGCCTTCGCCTGGAAAACGACGGTGCCATTGCTGGTGGCGAAGAGCGTGTGGTCGCGGCCGATGCCGACATTGGTGCCCGGATGCCAGCGCGTGCCGCGCTGACGCACGAGAATGTTGCCCGAAACGACGTTCTCGCCGCCGAACTTCTTCACGCCAAGGCGCTTGGACTCGGAATCGCGACCGTTGCGGGAAGAACCGCCAGCCTTTTTGTGTGCCATGGGAAGTCTCCTGAATTCGTCTGCCGCGACGGGGGACCGCTGGAAGCGATCACGCAACGCGCCGCGTTGGGTTCACATCTTGTCGTTCGGAGCCGTCGGCGCAAGCCCTCAAAGGGCCGCAGCGGCAGCGCCGGGGATCGAGCCTCGACTTACGAGGCCGCGCCGGTGAGGATCTCGGAGATGCGCACCAGGGTCAGATCCTGACGGTGGCCGCGCGTGCGCTTGGAGTTCTGGCGACGGCGCTTCTTAAAGGAGATGACCTTCGGGCCGCGCGTCTGCTCGACGATCTGGGCGGTCACGCTGGCGCCGGCCACGAAGGGCGCGCCGATCGTGGTGTCGATCATCAGAACTTCGGTGAAGGAGATGGTGTCGCCGGCATTGCCCGGCAGACGCTCGATCTCGAATTCGTCGTTGGCGGCAACGCGGTACTGCTTGCCACCGGTCTTGATCACTGCAAACATGGTCAACCTTTCGGTCCGGCTCTCGGCGCTTCGAAGCGCCCGACCGTCTTCTTTTGGTTCTTGGGATGCCCCCGGGCGCGATAGGGGCGCACCTTGAGACGCGTGTGCCTTAACCGTCCTGCGGCTCTGCGTCAAGGTTACGCATCGCTTCGAGGCGCGGTCTGTCTGTCGCAGCGTGCGGCGGCGGCGAGAATCATCGGGTAGGACCGATTGCGTCGCAAAAACGCGAACACCCTTGCAAGAGAGCTCTTGGTGCCCGCTTCGAAGATGCCGCGCCACCTGAGAACCACATCCAAGTGGGTTCGCATGGCGTTTTGCGCCATCTCCCATGTGCTCAAGATGCGGCCGAACGGGGGACTTCCCTCAAAAAAGTGGCGCTTTCGCCCCAGCTCCCGCGACTCTTCAACAATTCAAGGCGACGGTTCGCACTATTGATTGGGGGATGCCTTGACTTTGCGGCAGGGAAGTACAAAAAATCCCACCTAACAGAGAGTTAATGTTTCTCGATGAATTGTCCGCTTCGCGAAGGGGAACGCGGATATAAGGCTGAGAAGGTTGGGGCGGAGGCGAAGGATTGGTTCTTTTCCATCAGGAGAAGAAAGGTCTCGCCTTCCGTTACGGTAGGTCAGTTGGTCCGGCACACGTTCGTTCATGTGCGGGACGGTCGATAGATCACGTAAGTTGAGCTGACCGCCTCGTCGGCTCGGAACGCATTGCGCTGCCGCAAACGTAAGGTTTGTGCGCCAATACATCTATAAGATAGATATATAAGGACATCCATGGCGACCGTGAATACGATCACCGGCACTGCGGCCGGCGAAATCCTCAATGGAACCGCAGTGGCGGACCTGATCCAGGGCCTCGACGGCGACGACACCATTTCCGGTTTCGGCGGCGAGAATCTGCTGTACGGCGGAGCCGGTGCCGACTCCATCACCGGTGGCAACGACAATGACCTGCTCAACGGGGGCATCGGCATCGATCTGCTCTTCGGCGGCGGCGGCAACGATACGATCTACGGCGGCGCGGGCGACGACAAGATCTACGGCGGCGCGGGCGACGACATGCTCTATGGCGGCGCGGACAACGATCTGATCTACGGCGATGCCGGCAATGACATGCTGAACGGCGGCGAAGGCCAGGACACGCTCTACGGCGGCGACGGCAACGACACCGTGTTCGGTGGTCTCGGCAATGACGAGCTGCATGGCGGCCTGGGCGACGACAAGATCTATGGCGATGCCGGCAACGACACGCTTTATGGCGACGCGGGCAACGACGTGCTCGTGGGCGGCGACGGCGACGACAACCTTCAGGGCGGCCTCGGCAACGACATGCTGCAAGGCGATGCCGGCAATGACGTGCTCTTCGGCGGCTCGGGCAACGACACGGTGATCGGCGGGATCGGCAACGACACGCTGAACGGCGGTGCCGGCGACGACCTGCTTTCGGGCGGCGACGGCAACGACCAGCTCTACGGCAACGGCGACAACGACATCCTCTCGGGCGGCGCCGGAAACGACACGCTCGACGGCGGCGACGGCAACGACACGCTGTATGGCGATGCGGGCAATGACCGTTTGGTCGGCGGCGCCGGCAACGACGTGCTTCATGGCGGCATCGGCGATGACTTCCTCCAGGGCGATGCGGGCAACGACGTGCTGATCGGCGATGCCGGCAACGACACGATGCTGGGCGGCGCGGGCGACGACAAGCTGCAGGGCGGCGACGGCGACGACGTTCTCAATGGTGGCGAAGGCAACGACCAGCTCTTCGGCGACGCCGGTAACGATACGGTCAGCGGCGGCATCGGCGACGACCGGATCGAGGGCTATACGGGCGACGACAAGCTCTATGGCGATGCCGGCAACGACACGATCAGCGGCGGTCAGGGCAATGACAGCCTCTTCGGCGGTGATGGCAACGACCTCCTGAAGGGTGGCGCGGGCGACGATCTTCTGGTCGGCGGCGCGGGCAGCGACACGTTCGAATTCTCGGCCGGCTTCGGCAATGACCGCATCTCGGACTTCAACGCGAGCGAAGACACGATTGTCTTCCGCGCGGGCACCTTCGCGGACGCGGCCGATGTTCTGGCCAATGCCGAGCAGGTCGGCACTTCGGTGGTGATCACGCTCGACGCCAACGACACCCTGACGCTCACCGGCGTCAGCCTGTCCGATCTGTCGGCGTCGGACTTCACCTTCGTCGCCTGATACGAGACACGTGGGAAAACACCGAAAAGGCCGGGTGCGCGAGCGCCCGGCCTTTTCGTTTGAGCGCCCGGACGGGGCGGGGACCGAGCGCCCCGCGTCGCCTTCGCGGGCCGAGGCGCTGAAAGGGGGACGCGATCTCTGTGCCGGGCGCGCCATGAAAAACGCCGCCTCCCTTGCGGGACGGCGGCGTTCTGAAGCCCAGTCGCGAAAGACCGGCGGTCAGCTGTCCATCTTCAGGGCGGCGATGAAGGCCTCCTGCGGAATGTCCACCTTGCCGAACTGGCGCATCCGCTTCTTGCCCTCTTTCTGCTTGTCGAGGAGCTTGCGCTTGCGCGACGCGTCGCCGCCATAGCACTTGGCCGTCACGTCCTTGCGGAGCGCCGAGATGGTTTCGCGCGCGATCACCTTGCCGCCGATCGCCGCCTGAATCGGAATCTTGAACAGGTGGTTCGGGATCAGCTCCTTCAGCTTCTCGCACATGGCGCGGCCGCGCTTCTCGGCCTGCGTCCGGTGCACCAGCATCGAGAGCGCGTCCACCGGCTCGGCATTGACGAGCACCGAGAGCTTCACGAGATCGCCCTCGCGATAGTCGGCGAGCTGGTAATCGAAGGAGGCATAGCCCTTGGAAATCGACTTCAGGCGGTCGTAGAAGTCGAAGACGACCTCGTTCAGCGGCAGCTCGTAGGTCACCATGGCGCGCTTGCCGACATAGGACAGATCGACCTGAATGCCGCGCCGCTCCTGGCACAGCGTCAGGATATTGCCGAGATAGTCGTCCGGCGTCAGGATCGTCGCCTTGATCCAGGGCTCGAAGATCGATTCGATCTGCATCGTATCAGGCATGTCGGCCGGGTTATGCAGCGGGATCGTCGTGCCGTTGGTGAGCTTCAGGTCGTAAACGACCGAGGGCGCCGTCGCGATGAGGTCGAGGTCGAACTCACGGCTCAGACGCTCCTGAATGATCTCCAGGTGCAGCAGGCCGAGGAAGCCGCAGCGGAAGCCGAAACCGAGCGCGGCCGAGCTTTCCATCTCGAACGAGAAGCTCGCGTCGTTGAGGCGCAGCTTGCCCATGGCGGCGCGCAGGTCGTCGAAGGCGGCGGCGTCGGTCGGGAACAGGCCGCAGAAGACCACGGGCTGGGCGGGCTGGAAGCCCGGCAGCATCTCGGCCGTCTGGCGCTTGTCCTCGGTGATCGTATCGCCGACGCGCGTATCGGCGACTTCCTTGATGGAGGCGGTGATGAAGCCGAGCTCGCCGGGGCCGAGCGAGTCCATGTTGACCATCTTGGGCGTGAAGACGCCGACCCGGTCCACCGGGTACTTGGCGTCCGTGCCCATCATGCGGATGACCTGGCCCTTCTTCAGCTCGCCGTCGATGATGCGCACGAGGACGACGACGCCGAGATACGCGTCGTACCAGGAGTCCACCAGCATCGCTTTCAGCGGCGCGGATCGGTCGCCGGTCTTGGGGGCGGGCAGGCGCGTGACGATGGCTTCGAGCACGTCCTCGATGCCGATACCGGATTTCGCCGAGATCAGGACGGCCTCGGAGGAGTCGATGCCGATGACCTCCTCGATCTGCTCCTTCACCTTGTCGGGCTCGGCCGCCGGCAGGTCGATCTTGTTGAGGACCGGCACGATCTCGAGATTGTTGTCGAGCGCCAGATAGACATTGGCGAGCGTCTGCGCCTCGACGCCTTGCGCGGCGTCCACCACCAGCAGCGCGCCCTCGCAGGCGGAGAGTGAGCGCGAGACCTCGTAGGCGAAGTCGACGTGTCCCGGCGTGTCGATGAGGTTCAGGACATAGGTATGCCCATCCTTGGCGGGATAGGTGAGGCGCACGGTCTGCGCCTTGATGGTGATCCCGCGTTCCTTCTCGATGTCCATATTATCGAGAACCTGCTCCTTGCCGGCCATCTCGCGCGCGTCGAGACCGCCCGTCAGCTGGATCAGCCGATCGGCAAGGGTGGATTTGCCATGGTCGATATGGGCGACGATGGAGAAGTTGCGGATGCGGGAAAGAGGCGTCTGGCTCATGACGCCCGCATATATTGAATTTAAGCCGAAACCGGAAATGAAATCGCGTGGGCCGACATCACACGGTTTCGGCCGGCCTGTTTGACCCTGTAAAGCGCGCGGTCGGCGGCCTCCATGCTGTCGCAGAAGCTGGTGCCGGGGGAGACGTCCGCCAGGCCGATCGAGACGGTGGCCGGGATGAGGCCGCCGCGCCAGGGCGTCGGCGTTTCGGCAAAGAGCCGGCGCAGGTCTTCGGCGCGCTGGTCCGGGCTGCGGCCGCCTCGCTCACCCGCCAGCACCAGCACGAATTCCTCGCCGCCCGTGCGGGCCAAGAGGTCGCCCGGACCCAACTGGCGCCGGGCGAGCGCTGCGAAACGCTGCAGCACCTCGTCGCCGGCGGCATGGCCGAAGCGATCGTTGATCAGCTTGAAATGGTCGAGATCCACGGCCAACACCGTGCGCCCGGCAAGGCGGCCGCCGCGCGCGAGCTGATATTCGAGTCCGGTGCGGTTCAGAGCGCCGGTCAAACCGTCCTGGAGCGCCTGCGCCTCCAGTGCCCGGCGCGAGCGCTTCAACGTCACCGAAAAGAGCGAGACGACGAGAATGCTGCAGATCACCTGATCGGACAGAAGCAGGAACGTGGCGTTGTCGAAACGACCGGCCACCGAGTCGATGGCGGAGATCGCATAGACCGGGACATAGGCGAAGAGCGCAAGCCCGCAGGTGCGGCGAGGCAGGGAGCGGCGATCTTCACCGCGTCGCAGCGTATAGAGCGAGGCCCCGCCGGCCATCAGCGTCAAAGCCAGAAACCCGAAGGCCGCGGCCAGATTGGCCGGCAGCGTCTCGATCACCAGAAGATGGGCCGGGAAGCTCATCAGAGGCAGCCACAAAAGGGGCGGCTTGAACGGTCGGCGGCCATCGAAGCTGCGCATCCCCATCCAAAGACATTGAATGGCCACGACAACGCCCAGGATCAGCAGGCTGACGACGCCTGGATAAGCGCGCGGTGCATAGGCGAACCCGGCGACGCAGATCGCGTTCACGAGAAGGCTGGCGGCCCAGAACAGGAAATGCCGTTCGCTTCGTTGAACGCTCCATGCGCCCAGGAACATGAGCCCATAGGTGGCGCTCAAAAGGGCATTGCAGACATGGAGCGTCGTGCTGTCGAGGGACACGGGGAGATACCGCCTGGGTTGAAAAACGATCTGCGGCACGCAATGGCTGCAACTGCAGATATTAAGCCCAGTACGGATTAATGGCCGGTCAACGATTCCTGAGGTGCCTATCTCAGCGGAAGAAGATGGGGCGCAGCCGAACGCCTGCGACATTGCCGGCAAAGGCGGCGACCAGCCAGAGCCAACCATGGAGACTTCCAGACGAAATTCCGGAAAAATAGGCTCCGATATTGCAGCCATAGGCAATGCGCGCACCATAGCCGAGCAAAAGGCCGCCGATCACCGCCGCGACCAAAGATCGCAAGGGAATTCGCAGGCTCGGTGCGAATCGCCCGGCCAGTCCTGCCGCCAGCATCGCCCCGGCGATGATGCCGAAATTCATCACCGAGGTGACGTCGGTGAACACGCTGCTCGAGAGCGCCTGCGCATTGGCCGGCGTCTGCCAATAGCTCCAGGAGGCCGGATCGAAGCCGAGAGCGGCGGCACCCTTGGCGCCCCAGAGCGCGAAGGCGGAGGTGATACCCCAGGGGCGGCCGGCGAGCGCGAGGGTGACGAAGTTCAGGAGGGCCAGAGCGATGGCGCCCGCCACCACCGGCCAGGGGCCGCGCGCGAAACGGGCGAACCCTTGCGTGGGCGAGGGAGCCTCGCGCTCCAGCGCGCCATGGCGGCGTCGCTCGACCCAAACGGTGATCGCGGCAATGGCGGCGAACAGTGCCAGCGACAGGGCGATGCCGCCGGCCGCACCGAAGCTTGGCACCAGCGAAACGGGCGGGAGCGCGGGCAGCGCCAGCCACCAGTCGAAATGGACGGTGCCGAGCACCGAGCCGATGACGAAGAACAGAAGCGTCACCAACATGCGCGCATTGCCGCCGCCCGCCGTGAAGAGCGTGCCGGAGGCGCAGCCGCCCCCCATCTGCATCCCGATGCCGAAGATGAAGGCGCCAAACACAACGCCGGTGGAGAGTGGCGCGAGCGAGCCCTTCACCGGCGTGCCGAACAGCGCGCCGGAGGCGAGAACCGGAAAGAACAGGAGAACGGCGAGCGCCAGCATCACCATCTGCGCGCGCAGGCCCCTGCCGCGTCCTTCCGCGATGAAGACGCGCCAGGCCGAGGTGAAGCCGAAGGAGGCATGGTAGAGAACGAGGCCGAGAGCGCCGCCCAGAAGAAACAGCGCGCCCTGTCTCGGACTGACGGCAGCCCCGATCGCCCCCGTGCCGAGAAGAAGCGCAAGAGCCGCCAGAAGTGCCGAAGGTTGGATTTTCTGTGCGGGCAGGGCGGGAGCGGAGAGTGCGCGGCTCATGCCGGGCCTCCTTTGGGATAGGGGATGGATCGTTATTCGTAAGCTAAGCTTCCGGTTTCGACCCGGCAAAGAACGCCGTTCCAACATTCGATTGCAAATGGGTCGCGGTGATCGTCCATCAGAGTGACGGCGAAATCCTGTTCCGCACGATGCGGGCGGGTGCATTCGCCCGCATCGATGCCGCGGGGTATAGCTCAGAGCGGCACGCTGGGGGGCGGTGCTTGGCACGAGCGCTTCGACACGAGGATCATGGCGGGCCGGGCGGTGAAGGCTGGAGGTCGGGCCACCATCCTGGAGCCAATCCCTGAAGGCCGCGCGCCGATGCCCTCAATCCCTGCGGATGGCGAGGCGGTGGATTTCATCTGCGGAGAGTTCCCGCGTTTGGCCCTTGGCGAGGTCGCCGAGTTCGAGACTGCCGATCGCCACGCGCACGAGGCGCAGTGTTTCCAGCCCGAAGGCGTCGAGAAGCCGGCGAATATGGCGGTTGCGCCCTTCGCCGAGCACGATCTCCAGCCAGGCCGTCTTGTCGCCCTGCCGCAGAAGGCGAACCGAAAGCGTGCCGAGCCATTCGCCGCGATCTTCCACGCCGCCCGCGATGCGCGTGAGAAGCGCCTCATCGGGCAGGCCGTCCACCTGCACGTGATAGGTCTTGGGCGCGTGCTGGCCCGGGTCGAGAAGCGCCTGCGCGAAGGCCGTGTCGTTGGTGAAGAGAAGCAGCCCCTCGCTCGCCTTGTCGAGCCGGCCCACCGGCGAGACGTGGGGCAGGTCCAGCCCTTCAAGGCAGCGAAACACCGTATCGCGGCCTTCCGGGTCGTCCCGCGTCGTCACGAGCCCGCGCGGCTTGTTGAGCATCAGCACGACGCGTCGCTCCGCCAGAACGGGGTGCCCGTCCACGGTCAGCCTCATCGTCGCGGCGTCGGTGCGGTGTTCGGGGTCGCGGATGACGCGCCCGTCCACGCTGACGCGCCCCTCGCGCACCAGCGCCTCGCCCTGGCTGCGCGAGCAATAGCCGAGCTTGGATAGAACCCGCGCCAGCCCATGCCCGACCTTCGCCGCCGGTTTAGGCGGACGAGAGGGGCTGGGCGAAGCGGCCTGGGGCGAGCGAGGGCGCTTCATGAAAGGCTGCGAATCAGCGACATGAGGCTTCGTAGCGCGGCGAGGCCCACCGTACCAGTTCTTGCCACCTGTCCCTTTCTACACCTCCGCGCGGCGGCGTTCGGCTTCGGGCGGTTCGGGAGGCGCGGCACCGTTCGGCTCGTCGGCGCTCAGTGCCAGAAGCGACTGGATGCGCTTGGCGAAGGCCTTGGGGCTTTCCGCCAGAAGACGCTCGCAGCGGCGGATGGCGCTGGCGCGCAGCTCGCTCTGGTGCCGGTCGAGAAGCGCCAGAACCACGTCGAGATCGGCCCGCGCACCGAAGCTTTGGGGCTCGGCGGCCATTTCCGCGCGGAGCACCGCATAGTCGTGATCGCGACCGAGCTCCTCGGCGGCCTGCTCGGCCTCCTCGCGCAACGGTGCCAGAGCCTCGGGCCAAGCCGGCTCCAGAAGCTTGAAATGCATGGAGAGATATTTGACCCGCTTGCGCAGATCGTGAAACGCCTCCGACTCGCCGGTCGAGAGCGCCGTGTCCAGATCGCCGACGGCGCGCGCGTAATTGGCCCGAAGCCCCCGGCGCAGAATGGCGTCTTGCCGCTTGGCCGGCAACCGGAACGCCTCGGCCGCGCCCTTGGCCTCTTCCAGTGCCGAGAGCGTCTGCGAGAGATGATCGGTCCCGTCGCCCAAAGCCTCCTGCGCGGCTTCGCGCTTCAGCTCCAGCGCAGTGCGCACCACGGCGAAGGACTGCGTTTCCACCTCGTCGCGGAAGCGCTCCTGCAAGCCGTCCAGCGCCTCGATCAGCGCCGTGCGGTCGCGCACGCCCGAGAGATGGCGTGCGGCGTCGCGGTAGCGGACATTCTCGTTTCGCGCGAAAGCCGGCGCGCCCGTGCGCACCAACCGGAGCAGGCCGCGCAGCTTCTTGAGGCGCTTGCGCGCCTCGTGAATGCCCTCGTGCCGATCGCCTTCCCGGTCGGTCAGGTCGCGGATCGCCTTCTCGATCTGCTCGCCCGCGATGCGGCGCAGATTGGCGTCGAGAAGGTGGCGGGGATTGAAGCGATAGGCCATCGGGGTCTGCTCTTGCCCTTTTGTCGGTTGAGGTGGCGTCGGGGGAAGCGCGCGAGGGTGAAACAGGTTGCAAGGCGGGCCGCGTCAGCGGGGCGGCGGCCGCCCGGCCATGGCGAGCGCGGCGTTGGTGTAGCGGCCGTCCTCCGTCACCTCCTCGCCCAGCCAGTCCGGCAGATCGACAGCGTGGTCCTCCGCCGGCAGTTCGATCTCGGCCAGGACGAGCGGGGCGAGATCCCCAGAGAAACAGTCCACTTCCACCACCAGCGCGCCCAGCGGCACGCGAAAGCGGCGCTTGGCAATGAGCGAGCCGACGCGCACGGCCTCAAGCTCCCGCGCATCGGCCAGCGGGATCTCGTATTCATATTCGCCGCGCGTCATGCCCACGCCGCTCTTGATCGTCAGAAGCGCCTTTGCCTCGCCCTTGATGCGCGCGCGAACCGTCAGCCCCTCGCGAATCGCCAGATAGAACTGGCGGATGTCGGTTCCCTCATCGGCCGCAGTGCGCCATCCGTCGCCGCTCAGGAGAAACTTGCGTTCGATCTCGGTTCCCATGGTGGGAGGATGGCGTATCCGCTGGGGAAGGGAAGAGGCTCGTGAGCGATTTCGTGCCTCTTTGACGCAGGCTCCGGCCTGTTATGAAGGGCGGGAACAGGGGAGGTTGTGATGCCAGAAGGCATGTTCGACGGGACGCGAGGCGGAGCCAAGGGCTTCTTGACAGACATGTTCGGCGCGGCGGTGCGGAGCGCCGATCCGCGCAGTGTTCTCGAAGGTTTCCTACCTGAGAAGCCGAAGGGGCGCTGCGTCGTGGTGGGCGCGGGCAAGGCGGCGGCCCTGATGGCGGCGGCTTTGGAGGACGCCTGGCCCGATGTCGCGCTCGAAGGCACGGTCGTCACGCGCTACGGCCACAGCGTGCCGACCCAGCGGATCGAGGTTCTGGAAGCGGCCCATCCCGTGCCGGATGCGGCGAGCGAACACGCCGCGCGGCGCATCCTCGCGCGCCTCCACGGGTTGACGCCGGACGATCTCGTCCTGGCACTGATCTCGGGCGGGGGCTCGGCGCTGCTCGCCCTGCCGGCGGACGGGCTGACGCTCGCGGATAAGATGATCGTGAACCGCCTGCTTCTGGCCTCGGGCGCGGGCATCAACGACATGAACCGTGTGCGCCGTCGCCTGTCGGCGATCAAGGGCGGGCGGCTGGCGCTGGCGGCGCGGCCCGCGCGCCTCGTGACGCTCGCGATCTCCGACGTGCCGGGCGACGATCCGCGCGCCATCGCCTCGGGGCCGACCGTGTTCGACCCGGAAGCGGCCGACGATCTCGGCGACCTCGCGCGGCGTCTGGGGCCGGACCTGCCCGAGGCCGCGCGCCGGCTTCTGACGAGCCCGCAGCCGGCATCGGAACCCTTCGAAGCCGACTATCGCCTGATCGCGACCCCGCAGATGGCACTGGAAGCGGCCGCCTCGCACGCGCGCAAAGCCGGCGTCACGCCGCTTCTTCTGGGCGATGCGCTGGAGGGCGAAGCGCGCGAGGCCGGCATCCTCATGGCGGGCATCGCGCGCTCCGTCCGCCGCCACGGGCACCCCGCGCCCGCCCCGCTTCTTCTTCTATCGGGTGGTGAAACGACGGTGACGATCGGTGCCGGCAAACCCGGCCGGGGCGGGCGCAACACGGAGTTTCTCCTGTCGCTCGCCGTGGCGCTGAAGGGCGAAGCCGGCGTCTACGCGCTGGCCGGGGACACGGACGGGATCGACGGCACGGAGGACGCGGCGGGGGCCTTCGTGGCGCCCGACACGCTGGCGCGGGCTCACGGCATGGGGCTCGACCCGGCCGCGTTTCTTGCCGGCCATGACAGCTACACGCTGTTCGACCGGCTGGGCGATCTCCTGCGCACCGGCCCGACGCTCACCAATGTCAACGACATCCGAGCGATCCTGATCGCGTAAGGCCGGCGCCCCACGGACGGCGGCATGGTCAGCCGGCTGTGCTTAGGGCGCTACCGTCATTTCCGGGAACGGCCCGGCGGCGCGGCGATTGCTGGTGCGATCGTAACAGACGGGCCGGCACGGCTGCGCGGCCCGTTTCGACCGGAAAAGGACGTGACCACCATGGCCAAGCCCAAGACCCTCGAAGACGCTTTCTACGAGACCCTGAAGGACGTGTACTACGCCGAGAAGCAGTCGGTGCGCGCGCTCAAGAAGTCCGCCAAGTCGGCGCAGGCCGAGGAGCTGCGCGAGGCCTTCGAGGCCCATGCGGAGGAAAGCCAGGGGCAGGTGGAGCGCTTGCAGCAGGTCTTCGAGATGATCGGTCGCAGCGCGCGCGCCAAGACCTGCGAGGCCATGCAGGGCCTGACCTCCGAGATGGAGGAGGATCTGGAGGATTTCGGCCAGACCGACGCCGCCGATCAGGTGCTGATCGGCTGTGCGCAGGCGATCGAGCATTACGAGATCGCGCGGTACGGCCTGCTCAAGACCTGGGCGACCAAGCTCGGCTATGACGACGCGGCCAAGCTCCTGGACGAGACGCTCCAGGAGGAAAAGGCGACCGACGAGAAGCTGACGGCCATCGCCGACCAACTCGACTACACCCGCCCGGAAGCCGCCTGATCCATCACGCTGCTTCCGAATGACAACCCGTCCGTTCTGCGAGAACGGGCGGGTTTTTTTGTCGAGCTAACAATAGTTTGGCAACGTTTCGCGTCTCTTGAAAAGTATTGTTCTGAACCGGAACGGCGCGCTCCAGAATTTCTTCCTCTCTTGGAGATTTGATCCCAATCGAAGAGGACGAGAGCATGTTCTATACCGACGGAAAACTTCAGTTTCCGGTTCGAGTCGAACGGCCCAATCCGGTATTCGCCAAGGCTCTGCAACAGGCGATCGGCGGCGTCGAAGGCGAGATTCGCGTCGCCATGCAATATATGTTTCAGGCCCTCGGCGCGCGTGGGCCGGCCAAATATCGCGACATGCTGCTGAACACCGCGACCGAAGAACTCGGCCATATCGAAATGCTGGCGACGGCCGTCGCGCTCAATCTCGAAAAGGCCCCGCTGTCGATGCAGGAGGACATCTCGGCCGATACGGCGGCCGGTGCCGTCCTGAACGGCATGGACATGCGCCATGTCCTCTCGGCTGGTCTCGCGGCCATGCCGGTGGACGCCAACGGCGTGCCTTTCGACATGTCGCATATCTACGCTTCGGGCAATCTGGCGGCGGACATGTATTCCAATGTCTGCGCGGAATCGACGGGCCGAGCGCTCGCGGTGCGGCTCTACAACATGACCGACGATCCCGGCATGAAGGAGATGCTGGCCTTCATGATCGCGCGCGACACGATGCACCAGCAGCAATGGCTGGCCGCGCTGGAAGACATGGGCGGTGACGAAATGAACCTGCCGATCCCCAATTCCTTCCCGCAGGAGAAGGAAAACCAGACATACTCCTATGCCTATTTCGGCCACATGGTGGACGGCTCCATCCCGGAAGGCCGCTGGACGGCCGGCCCGTCGATGGACGGCAAGGGCGAGTTCACCGCCATGCGCTCCGAGCCGATGGGCGGCAAGCCGTCGCTCGCCCCTGCGCGGCCCGATGGCGGCGCGCAGGTGGCTCAGACCTCGAAATCGGGCACGACGGGCGTGCTTGGCAGCATCGAAGGCGCGATCGAGCGCAACATCTGATCTGGAGGGAACGATAGCGCCCGGCGGATCGGGACCGCCGGCCAAAGGACGGGGCGGGTCGAGGGATCAAACCTTCGGCTCGCCCTTTTCGCGTTGGGGGAAGGCTGCAAGAACGGTCAGCACCACGTCCGCGCCGAAGGCCGGATCGCGCTCGGGCAGATGGATGCGGCGCACGGAAATGCCGGCGATCGGCACGAAGGAGGGCTCGGGCAGACGCTCCAGCGCCTCGCGACTGGAAAGGTCCACCACGAGCGCCACGCGCGCTTCGCCCGCGAAGGGCTGCTGGAGGATGCCGACGCCCCGGATTTCGATGAGCCCGGCGATGGCCGGCGGGGCGTGGCCGAACACATCCTCCCCGCGCGCTTCGACGAAGACCTGATCGTCCGCCACGAGCCTTGCATGATGGCCGGCCGCCTCGGCCCGGCGCAGGAGCGAGATGGCGAGCGAGGATTTGCCGCCACCCGATGCGCCCCGGATCAGGATGCCGGCGCCGTCGATCACCACCAGCGTGGCGTGGAGATGGGCCGGCATCAGTCTTCGGCCGGAAGCGACACGGTGAAGCGAGCGCCCGCGAGCGTGCCGTCCGGCCGCGTCAGGTTCTCGGCCGAAATCTCGCCGCCATGCGCTTCGACGATCTGGCGCGAGATGGACAGGCCGAGGCCCGAATTCTGGCCGAAGGATTCGGCGCCCGGTCGGTCCGTGTAGAAGCGCTCGAAGATGCGGTCGATCTTCTCGGCCTGGATGCCCGGCCCATTGTCCTCGACCGTGGTGATGATGCGCCGGTTCTGGCGGCGCAGCCGAATGGTGATCTCGCCGCCCGTTTCCGGCACGAAGGAGCGGGCATTGTCGATCAGATTGGTGAAGACCTGGCTGAGGCGCAGATCGTGCCCGGCGGTCTTGTAGCTCTTGCCCGGCGGCAGGGCCGCCACGTGATACTCGATCCGCGTGTCGCGCCCGGCCTTCAGATGCGCGCGCGCCCCGTCCACCACCGAGCCGATCAGGGGCGAGAGATCGACGCGCCCCGCGACTTCGCGCGCGAGTTCCGCGTCGAGCCGCGAGGCGTCGGCGATATCGGTGATCAGCCGGTCGAGGCGCTTCACATCGTGCTGGATCACGGCAAGCAGGCGCTCACGCGAATTCTCGTTGCGCGCCAGCGGCAGCGTCTCGACGGCCGAGCGCAGCGAGGTCAGCGGGTTCTTCAACTCGTGGCTGACATCGGCCGCGAAGCTCTCGATCGCGTCCATGCGGGCATAGAGCGCGTTGGTCATGTCGCGGATGGCGGAGGCGAGATGGCCGACCTCGTCGGCGCGGTCGCCGAAATCGGGAATCTCCTCGCGCGCGTTGACGCCCCGGCGCACGCGGATCGCGGCGGCCGACAAGCGGCGCAGCGGCGTCGCGATGGTGGAGGCGAGAAGGATCGACAGGACCACGGTGACGAGGGCTGCGACCGCGAAGGTGCGCACGATCGCCATGCGCTCGGCCTGCACGATCTTGTCGATGTCGCCGCCCTGCGTGGACAGGAGCAGAACGCCGAGCACGGCGCGGAACCGCTGGATCGGCACGGCGACGGAGACGATCAACTCGCCATTCTCGGTGGAGCGCACGACCGTCGAGGGACCGCCCGTCAGGGCGCTCATGACCTCGGGATAGGTCGCGCCGGAGCCGCCCGGCGTTTCCTTGTAGATCGGCAGGTCGCCATGGCCGAACAGGCGGGCGGTGCGCGAGCCCAGCCATTCGAAAAAGTCCTCGTCCTCCTTCTCGACCGGCGGCAGGCTGTAGCGCAGGATCTGGCCGCGCGAGTAGAGATGGCGCGAGTCGAGAATGAGATTGGCGTCCCGGTCGTAGAGCCGGGCGCGGGTGCGCGTCGGCGAGATCAGGCGGCGCAGAAGCGGGGCCACGCGCTCCGGGTTGATCGGAAAATCAAGAGATTCCGACAGGTCGGGGTTGGGCTGAAGCGTCGAGCCCGCCTGCATTTCCAGAAGCCGCTCCGGGTCGAGCGTGATGGAATTGGTATCCACCGTGGCCGAGGAGGCGATGGCCCCGGCGATGATTTCGCCCTGCGTCAGCAGGCTTTCCACGCGCGCGTCGATCAGCCCGGCGCGGAATTGGTTGAGATAGAGAATGCCCGAAACGAGGACGATCAGCGCGACCAGATTGAGAAAGACGATGCGCCGCGTCAGCGACGAGAAGATGGAATGGCCAAGCAGCCAGCGCAGCCGGATCAGGCTGCGGCGCACGAAGGGCACGCGCCGCCAGCGCGGGCGCGACGAGGCGACCCGCCGCGCGGGCGGGCTCTCGTCCTGGGTGTCTGTCGTGCTGTCGGCCAAGAAGGCTCCCGCTACACTGTCGCTCAGGCTTCGCGGAAGCGATAGCCGACGCCGTAGAGCGTTTCGATCATGTCGAAATCGTCGTCGATGGCTTTGAACTTCTTGCGCAGACGCTTGATGTGGCTGTCGATCGTACGATCGTCGACATAGACCTGCTCGTCATAGGCCGCGTCCATCAGCGCGTCGCGGCTTTTCACGACGCCCGGCCGCTGGGCCAGCGAATGCAGGATCAGGAATTCGGTGACGGTCAGCGTCACCGGCTGGCCCATCCAGGTGCAGGTGTGGCGCTCCTGATCCATCACGAGCTGGCCGCGCTCCAGCGAGGATTCGGGCGAGGGGCCGGTCTTGCCCGCGGCGCCGGGGGCGGCCGCGTCGCGCGGCTGGCCACGCCGCAGAATGGCGCGCACCCGCTCCACCAGAAGGCGCTGCGAGAAGGGCTTTCGAATATAATCGTCGGCACCCATCTTGAGGCCGAACAACTCGTCGATCTCCTCGTCCTTCGAGGTGAGGAAGATCACCGGCAGATCCGACTTCTGGCGCAGGCGGCGCAGAAGCTCCATGCCGTCCATGCGCGGCATCTTGATGTCGAAGATCGCCAGATGCGGGGGATGCGCGGAGAGGCCCTCCAGCGCCGACGCGCCGTCGGTGTAGGTCTCGACCCGGTAGCCCTCGTTCTCGAGCGCGATCGAGACCGACGTCAGGATGTTCCGGTCGTCATCCACCAGCGCAATCGTCGGCATGAAATCTCAACTCCATGATCTGCGTTCGACGGGAGGCGCACCACCCGAGTTCTTCGGTCGTGCCCTGTCGCTTCGCCGCTTTTCGGGGAGGGTGCAAGCCTCCCGTCGTCAGCGCGAAGGGCCGGGCGATTCGGTTTTCCTCATGCCCATGCCTGTCAAATGTGGCGTTCGTGACACTTTTTCAAACCATCGACAGCGCGAAGAGGATTTCGCGTCCCTCCGACCGCTCTGCCAAAGGCTGCGAGATGTAACTTTTCGGAAGATTTTTTACTTTGAAGTTGTATCTTTGAGGAATGTAAAATACTGTTTTTTTGCGACAAATCCTTAGCGTTTGAGGATCTATCTTTATGATCTGAGATAAACCATACCTCGAATGGAAGTTTTTCATGCTGAATTGGATGCGGTCGCAACTGAAAGATGTTCAGGCTGAATTGGCCGATCTCCGCCAGCGCGTGAACATTCTGGACCATCATATCGGGGTCGGACTATGGGATGCCGTGATTGCGGACAACGACGCGACCTCGCCCAATAGCCGCTGGACCTGGTCGCCCGAGTTCTCCCGGTTGCTCGGCTTCCGCGACCCGAAGGATTTTCCCGATCTCATGACGAGCTGGTCGGACCGTCTTCACCCCGAAGACCGCGACCGCGTCTTTGCCGTGTTCGGCGGGTTCGTGTCCGACAAGAGCGGCAATACCCCCTATAATGTCGATTACCGTCTGCGCATGGCCGATGGCGTCACCTATCGCTGGTTCAACGCCACGGGCGGCTGCACGCGCGATGCGGCAGGCGATCCGGTTCGCATCGGCGGTTCGCTGAGCGACATTCATGCGCGCAAGACCATGGAACAGGAGCAGGCGACGCTGCGCGAAGCCCAGATGGGCGCGACATCCGCAGCCTCGTCCGCCATGGAAGAGATGGCATCCAACATCGCGCAGAACGCCTCCAACGCCGCACAGACCGAGCGCATCGCCAACGAGGCGCGTGACAATGCCGAGCGCAGCGGGCAGGCCGTGGCCAAGTCCGTGGATGCGATGCGCCAGATCGCCGAACGCACCAAGATCGTCCAGGAAATCGCCCGTCAGACCGATCTTCTGGCACTGAACGCGGCCATCGAAGCGGCTCGTGCCGGACAGCACGGCAAGGGCTTCGCGGTCGTGGCGTCCGAGGTGCGCAAGCTGGCCGAACGCTCGCAGCATGCGGCCGCCGAAATCGGCGCGCTGTCCGTCTCGACGCTCAAAACCTCCGAAGAGGCGGGGAATATGCTGGTCGATCTCGTGCCCGGCATTCGGCGCACATCGGAACTGGTGCGCGAAATTTCGGCCGCCTGCAGCGAGCAGAACGCCGGCGCGCAGCAGATCAACGAGGCTCTGCTTCGCCTGAACTCGCGCTTCGACCTGACCGACGGGATGTCTGAGGAACGCTGGACGAGTGGCCCGGCCTTGCGTCGGGTCGCCTGACGCCATCCTCAACCTTGAAGCTTCGGGTCGGCCGCTTGGGCCGGCCCGAAATGTTGATGACTGTCTGGAGACGGTGGCGCCCTGGTAGTGCCCCGTCTTCGCGAGGGGCGTTCGCGCTTAGAGCTGAACCTTCACGTTCTCGGTCGTATCGGGCTGCGGCTTGTCGCCGATATAGGCCTTGGCGAATTCCCAAGCCTGCGTCAGCTTGTTGGATGTCACGTCCCAGATTTCGGCCTGCGAGGGCGTGACGACAAGCACGGCGACATTGGGGCCATCTTTGCCCTGCGGCATCCAGGCTTCGGCCTCGTCGTCCCAGATTTCGTCGATCAGCGCCCGGTCCTGGCTGACCCGCGCGGTGCCGGACACGGCCACATATTCATTCTTCTGCGTGAAGCTGCAGGCGACCTGCGGCTCGGCCTCGACCTCGTCCACCTTGTGGGAGGTCGCGTCGGTCAAGAACAGGATCTCGCCGCGCTCGCGCGAGAGATAGGGCGCCATGGGGCGGGAGCGCAGGCGCTGGCCATCGCGCGTCGTGACCATGCAGGTCGAGAAGTCTTCGGCCATGTCCCAGAACTTGTCGGTCGCTTCAGCAGCCATGTGGTTTCCCTTGCGTCTGGTGCGGACAGGACAAGTCCGCTTCGAGAGGCCAGAACGCATGGCCAGCCGAAAGGTGCCACGCAGAATCGGTCCGAGTGAGTAAGACGACGATTCTTGAAACGGGATGCAAAAAAAATCCTGCGGCACTTAATGCGATTAAAACCGCGATTGAACCGATTTAGACTGTCATGTAAAAAATCTAAACCGATTAAACGACTGAAATCATTTCAGTTTTAGTGTTTCGATCTGTTGATGAAGCTTGGTCGTTGAGTTATCTCGTTTCCGTGAGGCGGCGTTGCTTGTGCGCAGCGTGATCAGGAGACGGACCCATGGAAGAAACCGGAATCCGCAATTCCCGCATTGGAATCGAATCGACCGGACTGTCGGGCCTTTCTTCCCTCCGCTGGAATGCCGGCGAGGCGGAACTGGTCGAGACCGCGCTCCAGCGTGGCGAAGGTCGTCTGACCGCGCATGGCGCGCTGGTCGTCACCACGGGTCAGCACACCGGCCGCAGCCCGAAGGACAAGTTCGTCGTGCGCGACGAGACCACCGATCCGCGCGTCTGGTGGGACAACAACAAGCCGATGGACCCGGCCGCCTTCGAGCGCCTCTATGAGGATTTCAAAGCTCATGCGGCGGGGCGCGACCTCTTCGTGCAGGATCTCGTCGGCGGCGCCGACGAGGCGAACGCGATCCGCACCCGCGTCGTCACCGAATTCGCCTGGCACTCGCTCTTCATCCGTAATCTTCTGATCCGTCCGACCGCCGAAGAGCTGGAAAGCTTCGTGCCGGAGCTGACGATCATCGACCTGCCGTCCTTCAAGGCGGACCCGGAGCGCCATGGCTGCCGCACCGAGACGGTGATCGCCTGCGATTTCACGCGTAATATCATTCTCATCGGCGGCACGACCTATGCCGGCGAAATGAAGAAGTCGGTCTTCACCGTCCTGAACTACCGCCTGCCGGAAACGGGCGTTATGCCCATGCACTGCTCGGCCAATATCGGCGCGAACGGCGACACGGCGGTTTTCTTCGGCCTGTCGGGCACCGGCAAGACGACGCTCTCGGCCGACCCGCGCCGCACGCTGATCGGCGATGACGAGCATGGCTGGGGCGAGGACGGCGTCTTCAATTTCGAAGGCGGCTGCTACGCCAAGACGATCCGCCTCTCGGCCGAGGCCGAGCCGGAAATCTTCGCCACGACCCGCATGTTCGGGACGGTGCTCGAAAACGTCATTCTGGACGAGAACCGCGTTCCCAATTTCGACGATGGTTCGCTGACCGAGAACACCCGCGCCGCCTACCCGCTGCATTTCATTCCCAATGCCAGCGACACGGGCAGGGGCGCGCACCCCAAGAACATCATCATGCTGACGGCCGATGCCTTCGGCGTGATGCCGCCCATCGCCAAGCTTTCGCCCGCCGAGGCCATGTACCACTTCCTGTCCGGCTACACCGCCAAGGTCGCCGGCACGGAAAAAGGCGTGACCGAGCCGGAGGCGACCTTCTCGACCTGCTTCGGCGCGCCCTTCATGCCGCGTCACCCGGCCGAATACGGCAATCTCCTGCGCGATCTCATCGCGCGGCATGAGGTCGATTGCTGGCTGGTCTCGACCGGCTGGACGGGCGGCGCCTACGGCACGGGCCGTCGGATGCCGATCAAGGTGACGCGCACGCTCTTGAACGCGGCGCTGGACGGCTCGTTAAAGAATGCCGAGTTCCGCACCGACCCGCATTTCGGCTTCCAGGTGCCGGTCGCGGTGCCGGGCGTCGAAACCGCCATTCTCGACCCGCGCTCGACCTGGGCGGATGGGGTCGCCTACGACGCGCAGGCCCGCAAGCTCGCCGACATGTTCCGCCGCAACTTCGAGAAGTTCGAAGCGCATGTGGACGGCTCGGTGCTCGGCGCCGCCCCGGCCTCGCTGCCGCTCGCGGCCGAGTAGGTTTCGCTCCATCGCCGGCCGCCGATTTCGGCCGGCGGCCTGTGAACCATCTATAAGGGCTTCTCTGGGAGGAGGAGCGAGGGCTTGCGACCGAAAGGGCGCAGGCCCTCGTCGTTTGAGGGGGGTGCCGCTCGCGGCTTGACAGGGCGGCGGGCTTTGCCTGAACGAAGGGCTCGCGCGAAGCCTCACTGGATTCCTCTCGGCTTGGCGCGTTCAAGACCTTGCGGCCGATCGCGGCCCAGCGCGAGGCGGCGAAAAGGGCGCGTCATGGAACAGGAGATTCGCGGGCTTCGGGTGAGCCATCGCACGATCATTCCCGAAGACGAGATCGAGGAGGTGTTCATCCGCGCGGCCGGGCCGGGCGGGCAGAATGTCAATAAGGTCTCGACCGCCGTTCAGCTTCGCTTCTTCGCCAGCGCCTCCACCGTTCTGGGCGAGGACGTGAAGGAACGTCTTCTGAAGCTTGCCGGCCAGCGCGCCACGAAGGCGGGCGAAATCCTTATCGAAGCCTCGCGCCATCGCACGCAGGAGCGCAACCGCGAGGATGCGCGCGAGCGTCTGGTCGCGCTGATCCGCGAGGCCCTGGTGCCACCCGCGCCGCCGCGCAAGAAGACGCGTCCCTCGCGCGGGGCCGTGGAGCGCCGGCTGCAGGCCAAGAAGGGCCGCTCGGACACCAAGCGAATGCGCGGCCGCGTTTCGGATTGAAGGTGGTGGTCACGCTTTCGTGATCGTAAGCCAATGAAACCGATTGTTAGCAGTCTTCGTACCTTGAGCAGCCTCCCGATCGGGATGGTTCACAAGAGGAAACCCGACATGCTTCAGTCCCTCATCCGCTCGGCCGCTCTGGGTCTCGTGCTCGCCGGCAGCGTCGCAGGTGCCAGCCATGCCCAGTCGGGCGCGTCGGTGGAGGTCGGCGGTGCGCCGATGTACGCCAACAAGACCATTGCCGAGAACGCGCCCAACGCCTCGAACCTGACCACGCTTGTCGCCGCCGTGAAGGCCGCCGGTCTCGTCGAGACCCTGAACGGCGCCGGCCCCTTCACCGTCTTCGCGCCCACCAACGCGGCTTTCGAGAAGCTTCCGGCTGGCACGGTCGAAACGCTGGTGAAGCCCGAGAACAAGGCTCAGCTGACCAAGATCCTGACCTATCACGTGGTCCCGGCCAAGGCGACGTCCGAGGCGGCCATGAAGATGATCAAGGACGATGGCGGCAAGCACATGGTGAAGACCGTCGAGGGCGAGGAACTGACCCTCGCCATGAAGGGCGACAAGCTCACCGTGACCGATGCCAAGGGCAATGTCGCGACCGTGACGCAGGCCGACGTCATGCAGAAGAACGGCGTCGTGCATGTCATCGACACCGTGCTGATGCCCTGATCGATCTGCCACGGCCGATCCGCGCTCGAAACGAGCCCTGCCGCAGCCTCTAGCCTGGCTGCGGTGAAGCGAGGCGGCCGAGGGGCCGCGATTGCTGGGGCCGGCCGTGTCGCTCTGCTTGAACCTGCTCAACCGGCGTCCCATTCTCCAGACGGGAATGGGGCGCCGATCCGTTTCCCACCCTTGGAGGTTTGTCATGAATCGCCGTCGTTTTCTCTTGTCCGGATCGCTGGCCGCGCTCGCGCTCGGCGCGGGAAACGCGCTCTGGCGCGACGAGGCGGAGGCCGAGACCTTTTCCGTGACCTATAGCGAGCGCGAATGGCGCGCGCGTTTGAGCCCCGACGCCTTTGCCGTGCTCCGGCAGGAGGCGACCGAGCGCCCCTTCACGAGCCCGCTCCTGAACGTTCACGAGAGCGGCCTCTTCAACTGCGCGGGCTGCGACAACGCGCTTTATTCCACCGACACGAAGTTCGATTCGGGCACGGGCTGGCCGAGCTTCTGGGACGCGGTGGACGGCAGCATCGGCACCAGGACGGACTATGTGCTGGTCTATCCCCGCACCGAGGTTCACTGCGCGCAATGCGGCGGTCATCTCGGCCACATCTTCGACGACGGCCCGCCGCCGACCGGCAAGCGCCATTGCATCAACGGCGTGGCGCTTCAGTTCGAAGCCGGCAAGTCCCAGTCCTGACCAAGCGTCTTCGGCATTAGCGCTCCGTCAAGCTTTCGGGTTCTTCATAGGGGTTGGATCGGTGGCGCATTGAAGCGGGCCGGTCCAGCAACCATATTCGAAACGGATCGGCCGCGATCGCCGCTTGAATGGGGTTGCAGCCGATAAGTCGCTTGAAACAAGGGCTTGCCGAGAGATGAACAGGTTCACGCCGTTTTCCAGTCCGTTGCTGCTCGGCTTCGATGGAGTGGAACGTACGCTCGAACGTCTGGGGAAGGGGAGCGATGGCTACCCGCCCTTCAACATCGAGCGGATTCGGACGGAGGCTGCGGACGGGAATGCAGGCGGAGACGCCATTCGCATCACCCTGGCCGTGGCGGGCTTTCAGCCCGAAGACCTGGAGATCACGACAGAAGAGAACCAGTTGACCATCCGGGGCGCACAGAGCGACCGGACGGACCGTGAATTCCTGCACCGGGGCATTGCGTCGCGCCAGTTTCAGAAGAGCTTTCTCTTCGCCGATGGCATGCGCATCCTGGGCGCGCAGCTGAAGAACGGTCTTCTGATGGTCGATCTGGTCAAGCCTGAACCAGAGCGAGTGGTGAGGAAGATCGCGATCGCCGTGGATGAATGAAACCCGCCGACCCGATCGCCCGTTTGTTTTCGAAGGAGATGATCATGACCATCACGTACCATTCGAGCAGGGTGTCCCAGTCCGATCTCGCCGCGCTCGGCGAAGGCCATCTGGCCTATCTCCGTCGCATGTCGTCCGACGATATTCGCGCCCGCTTCCCGTCCGCCCAGGCCATTCGGCCCGGCCTCAAGCTCTGGGCGCTGTTTTCCGCCGACGGCACGCCTCTGGCCGTGTCGGATGATCGGGGCTCCATCCTGGCGAGCGCCACGGAAAACGAGCTGATGACGGTGAGCCTGCATTGAAGAGGCACTGACCGCTTCAGAGGCAAGGGCAGCCTCGTGAAAACGCAGCCGGCCGAGGATGATCCTCCGGGCCGGCTTTTTCGTGGGCGAACGCGTTCAGGACTGGAATTCGACCTGTGTCATCAGATGATGCAGCGTTGCCGCGTCGCGGCCGGCGCGCAGCTCGCTGACGGCGCGCGGATTGCGCAGGAGGCGCGCGATCTTCGACAGGGCCTTCAAATGGTCCGAGCCCGCCGTTTCGGGCGCAATCAGAAGGAACACGAGATCCACCGGCTGATCGTCGACCGCTTCGAAATCGACGGGCTTGTTGAGCCGCCCGAAGACGCCGTGAATGCGCGGAAGGTCGTTGAGCTTGCCGTGGGGAATGGCGATGCCGTTGCCGATGCCCGTGGAGCCCAGACGCTCGCGCTGGAGCACGGTCTCGAAGATGGTACGGGCCGAAAGTCCGGTGAGTTCGGCCGCTTTTTCCGAAAGGTCCTGCAGAACCTGCTTTTTGGAATGAGAGCGAAGGGCAGGCAGAATGGCGTCCTCGGCGATCAAATCGGCTAGAACCACGTTTAATGCCTTCCACGTCGCCCGGCGCTCAAGCGCCGGAAGACCCGATCGGGCTGGAGACCCGGTCAGGTCGGAGAGATCGTCGCGAGAGGAGCCGCTGCCGGCCTCTCCCGCGCTCTGGAGTTGCGCTCCGTTATCAGGCTTGGGGTCGCACTGTCGAGGGGTCGATCCAGCCGACATTGCCGTCGGCGCGTCGGTAGACGATGTTCACGGTGTCGCTCGCGCCGTTGCGGAAGACCACGACGGGCCCGTCTCGCCGGTCGAGTTCCATCACGGCATTGGCGACGCTCATCGTGCCGAGCATCATGGAGGTCTCGGCGATCACGGCGGGTGCGAAGTCTTCGGCGACCTCCTCTTCCTCGTCCGGCACCGCGCTCATGACGGTATAGGCGATCTCGCGCGAGGTGTTGGCGTTGGCCTTATGATCCTTCAGGCGACGCTTGTAGCGACGCAGACGCTTTTCGATCTTCTCCATCGCCTCAATGTACGAGGACTCGGGATCATGCGACTCGGCCGTGGCCTGGAAATACACGCCGCTGTCGAGATGAAGCGTGACGTCCGCGCAGTAGCGGGCGGATTCCTTGGAGATGACGACGGAGCCGTTGAAATTGCCGTCGAAATATTTGGCGACCTGATCGTTCAGCCTCTCGTCGATCCGAGTGCGAAAGGCCTCGCCGACATCCATGTGACGGCCCGATACACGAATTGCCATTCGTTTCTCCTTCCTAACGTCCGGCGGCCCGTTCCTTCTCTGAACCATCGGCTCGCCGCCCTCTTCCAAGACGTTGCGATGCCTTTGGTTCCGGCCACTCGGAACCGTCATATTCCAGCGCAAAACGGAGCGGAGCGAAAGACTTGATCTGCGCCGGAAACAGGATCAGACTTCGCTCCAAATTCCCCCGACATGACGCTTGAGGACCTGTCGAACCGTACAGGGAAACCCTGCGGTTCTGGCTCGCCATGCGCCGATCATGCTCTGGCTCGACGGAGGATCGCGGTCAGCCCGCGAGGCGTCTGGCGTTGAGTTCGCGTCGGCGCTGAACCGACGACGGAAGGCCGAGGGCCTCGCGATATTTGGCGACGGTGCGGCGGGCGAGTTCGATGCCGTCTTCCCGCAACTGGGCGGCGATGTCATCGTCCGACAGGACATGATCGACGGTTTCGGAGGCGATCATGCGGCCGATTCGCAGCTTCACGCTTTCGGCCGAATGGGCGTCTCCTCCGCCCGACGCGGCGATCGCGACGGTAAAGAAAAATTTCATTTCGAACGTGCCGCGCGGCGTCGCCATGAACTTACCGGAGGTGACGCGGCTGACCGTCGATTCGTGCAGGCCCAGCGCCTCGGCAATGTCCATCAGCGTCATGGGGCGCAGACCCGCGACGCCCTCGGCCATGAACCCGTCCTGACGGCGCAGGATTTCGCCGGCGACTTTCTGGATGGTGCGGGCGCGCTGCTCCAGCGAACGCTGCAGCCAGCTGGCCGATTGCTGGCATTGGGTCAGGAAGCCGCGCTCACCGGCGCGGAATGCGCCAGCGGGCGCGATGCTGTCGGGCGCGCGCAGAACGAGGCGTGGAAAGGCGGCGGCGTTCAGCTCGGCCTGCCAAAGGCCGGTCTCGGCGTCCTCGCGCACCACGATGTCGGGCGTGACGGGCACGGCTTCGGGCTCGCCCAGCCCCGCGCCGGGGCGCGGGTCGAGCGTGCGGATTTCGCTCAGCATCTCGGCGACATCGGCTTCGTTCTCGCCCGTCAGCCGAGCGAGCGCGGCGAAGTCGCGCCGGGCCAGAAGCGGCAGATGCGCGAGCACGCAGGCGATCACCGGGTCGAAGCGCCCACGCCGACGAAGCTGAATGGCGAGGCACTCGGCCAGATCGCGCGCAAACAGCCCGGCCGGTTCGGCGGAAGCCTGAAGCCGCGCGAGAAGCGCCTCGGCTGCCTCGAGCGCTACGCCCAGCTCGGCGGCGCGCTCGGTCGGGTCGGCCGCGAGATAGCCGGCCTCCGTCAACTCGGCGAAGAGCGTTTCCGCCAGCGCACGTTCAGTGGTGTTGCCGAACGTATCGTGTATTTCGCCCAGCGCATGGTCGCGCAGGGACCCAACCCCTTCGCCGATGCGCTCGATGCCGTCGTCCTCTGCCGCGAAGCCGGACAAGACCAGCCCTTCGCCCGAAAAGGAGAGATCGTCCCGCGCGGCATCGGCATTGTCGCCGATGCGCTCGGCGGCGTCCGCGAAAACCTCGCCATCGTCGCGCGTGCCGGTCAGCGGCGCCAGATCGGCTCCCTGCGGCAGGGGAGCGAGGTCATCGGGGGCGTCGCCGCCCTCCGGGGCGCTTTGCGCCGTTCCGGCCTCGACCTCGATCAGCGGATTGGCCTCGGCCTCCCGTTCCAGAAAGGCCTGAAGCTCGGCATGTTGAAACTGGAGAAGCCGGATCGACTGGAGAAGCTGCGGCGTCATCACCAGGGACTGGCTTTGACGCATCTGGAGGTTCACAGACAGATTCATGCCTCCAGCCCTCCTTGGATACCGAAACGGCCGGCGCGGCAGGCCGGCGATGGGGTGGTCCGACCTCTCTGGATCGACCAGCGGACGGCCCCTCATGCTCGCGTCAGGAAACTGGTCCGCAACTTGCTTGTCAAGGGTGGGAGGCGATCACACGCTCAGTAGGTAAACTGCTCGCCGAGATAGATGCGGCGCACGTCGGCGTCCTCGACGATCTCCTGCGGCGCGCCATGGGTCAGCACCGCGCCGGCATGCATGATATAGGCGCGGTCGATCAGGCCCAGCGTTTCGCGCACATTGTGGTCGGTCACGAGCACGCCGATGCCCCGGCGCGTCAGATGCCGGACGAGCTCCTGAATGTCCGCCACCGCAATTGGATCGACGCCCGCGAAGGGCTCGTCCAGAAGCATGAAGGTCGGGCGCGACGCCAGCGCGCGGGCGATTTCGCAGCGCCGACGCTCGCCGCCCGACAGCGCCGTGGAAGGCTGCTTGCGCAGGTGCGCGATGCGAAACTCCTCCAGAAGCGCGGTGAGCTGGCGCTCGCGCTCCGCCTTGTCGGGCTCCACCATCTCCAGAACGGCGCGGACGTTGTCCTCCACCGACAGGCCGCGAAAGATCGAGGCTTCCTGCGGAAGATAGCCGATGCCGAGCCGCGCGCGGCGATACATGGGCATTTGCGTGATGTCGTGCCCGTCCAGCTCGATGCGCCCACCATCCACCGGCACGAGCCCGGTGATCATGTAGAAGCAGGTCGTCTTGCCCGCGCCGTTGGGGCCGAGAAGACCCACCGCCTCGCCGCGCCGTACCGCCACATCCACCGAATCCACGACACGCCGGCCGCGATAGGTCTTGGTGATGCCGCGCGCCACCAGCGTTCCCTCCGAAGGGTGACGCAAGGGGGGGTGGGAGGAGGGGGCGTTGGGATCGAGCAAGGAGGGGCGTCCAGATCAAGGCAGGGAGGGCGCTCGCGGGCCGAAGCACTGTTCGGCCCGCGAGCGGCGATTTGACGGCGAGCGGTGCCGCGTGGCGCGACAGCCGATCGCGGACCGGCCGGGCAGCTTTCGCGCGCCTTAGCGGCTCGCGCCCGGCTGCTGTCCCGCACCCGGCGACAGGAGCATGCGCACGCGACCCGCGGCGGCGCCCGGCGCGCCGCCACAGTCGCGGCTCTGAAGGCGGGCGACGCCCGTATCCATCTTGATGTTCAGAATGCAGCCCGTGGCGACGTTCTTGCCTTGGCTGAGCACCACATTGCCCCGGAGGACCGCGACCTGGGTCGCCATGTCGAAATCGGCCCGGTCGGCCGTGGCGACCTGATCGGCGGATTTGATCGTGACCTTGCCGAGCGCTTCCAGCTTGGAAATATCGTCAGAGCCGCCCGGCATGTTGGAGCGCGCGGCGGCCGGCTCGGCTTTGGCTGCCTTGCCGTTCGCCCCGTCCTGCTTGCGCACGTAATGAACCACCAGCTTCTCGGCGGTCATCGAGGTCGCGCCCTGCTGGACGCTGACATCGCCCGAAAAGGTCGCGACCGACTTGCCGTCATCGACGTCGAGCTGGTTGGATTCGATCGCGACCGGCTGGTCGCCCTGGACCTGAAGCCCACCGAACGAATTGCCGAAGCCTTGCGACTGGCTCTGGGCCAGCGCCGCGCCTGAGAGTGCGAGCGAGCCGGCCAAAGCCAGAAGCATGGCGCGGGAGCGATGGGTCGGGATCATGGTCTGGGCTCGCTGGATGGGGGCGTCGCCCCGTTGTTGGCGGTGGGCAGGAGGGTCAGTTTCACGCGGTCCCGAAACGAAACCTCGTGGCCGCGCTGGACGATCACGACGCTGCCCGCTTCGAGGGTCTGATTCGGGGTCGCGATGTTCACGGGTCCCTTGCCGGTCAGTTGCCCATCCTGAAGCGAAACGTCGGCGCTCGCCAGCTTGATGCGGATGCCGCTCGTCGTTTCCACGGTGATGTCGTCGTAAAGCCGGAGCATCTGCGTGCGCGTGTCGTAATGGCCCTTGGCGGCTTGAAGCTGGGCCTTGGTATTGTCGTCCACCGTCAGGTCGGCGCGCACGCCTTCCAGATCGACGCCCGAGCCGCCCAAGGTCTGAATGGCCCGGTTGGCCAGCATGGAATAGGGACGGTCGCGCCCGTCGACGCCCGACATGCGCGGGTCGGACATGACGAGGCGTCCGTCCTGGATCGAGGTGGACGCAAAGGCCAGATCGCCCGGCACGACGCGCGCCAGCCAGGTCACGCCGAGGCCCGCCAGCACGATCACGGTCGCGACCGTGGGAAGGCCGATCTTGAGCCAGCGCACCCAGCGCGAATGGCGGCGCGCGCGCCGGAACTCACGCTCGCGCCGCTCGTCCCCCTTCGGGTTCGTGCGACTGGCGAGCGCGGCATGGCGCGGATCCTGCGCGAACTGTGTCGAATCGATGCGAGCCTGCAATGGAATTCGATTCCTCGCCTGTCGCGGAAGAGCCTCCGAACCCGGATCGGTCGGATGCCTTCTGCGGTCAATCAACGTATCGTGTCGTATCTATAAGTGATATGGGGTTTTTGCGTGGTTAAGCGAAGGCCGGGCTGTGTCGATGCGCCCGGGACGATCGCGCCTCCGCTCCCCCGAATGGGCCGCCCGCTTGGCAGCGCCCGCGCCGCGTTCTATCGCTTGCCCGATATGGCGGGCCTCGATCCGCCCGGCAAGGAGCACTGGCGGATCATGAATGCGGACAGCCTGATCGATCGGCGGCGCTTGCGCCGCAAGCTGGGTTTCTGGCGGGTTCTTGCCGTGCTGGCGGTGATTCTGGCCGTGCTCGCGCTGACAATTGCCGGCGGTTGGCGGCCCGGCGCGACCGTCGCCACCGCCGCGCCTGAGATCGCCCGCGTGGAGGTCGCCGGCCTCATCACCGAGGATCGCGACAGGTTGGAACTTCTCGAAAAGTTGAAGACCGATCCGAACGTTCGGGCCGTCATCATCCGCGTGAACTCGCCCGGCGGCACCACGGTGGGCGGCGAAACGCTCTATCACGCCATCCGGGATCTCGCCGCCGTCAAGCCGGTGGCGGCCGAGGTCGGCACGCTGGCCGCCTCCGCCGGCTACATGGTGGCCATGGCGACGGACCGGGTCGTCGCGCATCATTCCTCCATCGTCGGCTCGATCGGCGTGATCTTCCAATATGTGGATGCCTCCGTCCTGCTCGGGCGGATCGGTGTCGAGGTGAACGCGGTGAAATCCTCACCGCTGAAAGCCGAGCCTTCGCCCTTCGCGCCGGCCGCCCCCGGCGCGCGCGAGATGATCGCAAGGCTCGTCAACAATTCCTATGACTGGTTCGTCTGGCTCGTCGCGGAGCGCCGCGCCCTGCCGGAAGAAGAAGCGCGGCGGCTGGCGGACGGCTCCGTCTTCACCGGCGAGCAGGGGCTTCAGAACAAGCTGGTGGATGCGCTCGGCGGCGAGCGCGAAATCCGTCGCTGGTTCGAGAGCGAGCGCGGCGTGCCGGCCGGGCTGAAGATCGAGGATCGCGAGCCCGAAAAGGACGGCTGGGGCCTGTTCGGCGCGGCGCGCTCGGCCTTCTGGGGGCTTCTCGGCTTCGATGCCGCGCCGGCCGATCTCATCGGCGCACTCGGCAAGGCGAGCGGGCACCTTGACGGCATGGTGTCGCTTTGGCAACCTTCGACGCCTTGACGCTGGGCCGCGAGTGATGCCGCTTTGCAATTGGAAAACAAGGGCTTGAAGGGCGGCCTCCGTGTCTTTATCCAAGACTCACGCCCGACCCGACGCCCGAGGATATCGCGTTGATCAAATCCGAACTCGTCCAGATCATCGCCAGCCGCAACCCGCATCTCTACCAGCGGGACGTCGAGACCATCGTGAACGCGATCTTCGACGAGATCACGCAGGCGCTCTGCGAAGGCAACCGCGTGGAGCTGCGCGGCTTCGGCGCGTTCTCGGTCAAGAATCGCCCGCCGCGCGCCGGCCGCAACCCGCGCACCGGCGAGTCGGTGGAGGTCGAGGAGAAGTGGGTGCCCTTCTTCAAGACCGGCAAGGAACTGCGCGAGCGGCTGAACGTCGACTGATCGAGCCGGGCGCAACGGGCTTGGCTCGTTCCCCCGACCTATGCTGCCATGATGGCCAACATGTTTGATCGGCGGCAGGCGTCGGCGGGGAGCGTTGTCACCCTTCCGGCGTGGATGCCGGCCTCGGATCGTGGCGGAAGATTCAAGACCTGTCGCGAGGCGGATTGACCTCTTCCCTCGTATGCCTCATTCCGATGGGACAGCTTGCCGGTTCGGTGCGGCGCACCATTCTCTCTGGGCGTATTCCAAGGTTCGAAGTGGCCATTCGATGATCCTGAAGATAATTTCTTTCCTCATCCTCGCGCCGCTGGCGGTCCTGCTCGTGGTGTTCTGCGTCGCCAATCGCGAGGCGATCGACGTGTCGTTCGACCCGATCGGCACCATGCCGCAATTCGCCTTCCAGGCGCCGCTCTTCGTTCTGCTCCTGTGCTCGTTGATTGTTGGCCTCCTGCTCGGCGGTTTCGGCACCTGGATGTCGCAGGGCCATCACCGCACCAAGGCGGCCAACCGCCGCCGCGAGATCGAGAATCTGCGCCACGAGCTGGAGCTTTCGAACGAGCGGATGCGCCGCCTGCGCGAAGAGCGCGACCGCGAACTGGCCGCCGCGCAAGGCCCCGCTCTCGCCGCCCCGACGCAGGGGCACGGCGCGCGCGCACTGGCCGGCCCCTCCGTCGCGGCCTGAGCTTTCTCATCCTTCCACGAAAAAGAGGCGGAGCGATCCGCCTCTTTTTTTTGCCTGATCGAGGGGCGATTAGGCCCCGGCCGGTTCGGAGACTTCCGCCGCCGTGTCGCCGGCGACGCGCGCGGCGAAACAGTCGAAGAACTGATGGGCGAATTTCTTGGCGGTGGAATCCACCAGCCGCCCGCCGAGCTGGGCGATCTTGCCGCCGACCTTGGCGTCTACCTCGTAGTGCAGGACCGTGTCCTCGCCGTCCTCCTCCAGCGACACATCGGCCCCGCCCGAGGCGAAGCCTGCGATGCCGCCCTTGCCTTCGCCCACAATGGAATAGCTGCGCGGCGCATCGATATTCTCGAGCCGCACCATGCCGTTGAAGGTCGCCTTGACCGGGCCGACCTTGGCCACCACGGTGGCCGACATCTCGTTCTCGCCGGTCATTTCCAGGCTTTGGCAGCCGGGAATGCAGCTTTTGAGGGTCTCGGGGTCGTTCAGCAAGGCCCAGACCTTCTCGCGCGGCGCGGCCAGTCGGTATTCACCCTTCAGATCCATCCTCGTCCTCCCATGGGCCGCGCCTTGTCGGATGCGAAGGCTGCGGCAATTCAGAAAGAATACGCCGGTCTCGGTGCTTGCCAAGCGGCGAGACGCGTTTCACCGTTCGGGACGTTTGCTCCAAAACGCCTCCATGCGCTATGAGCCGCCGATGACGAAGAACAGGACATCCCGGCCCGGCGCGCCCAAGCGGCCCGGCCGGCCCGCGAGCCCCGATATTGGCCCCGGCCATAGTGAGCCGCGCCGGCCCGGCCGCCGCGACGGAGCCGAGGCCGAGCGCGCCGAGCATCGCGCCGCTCCCAAGCGGCCCGAGCCGGCCGAGCGCCCGCGCGCCGCGCCCGAGGAGGCCGAGCGCCCACGCCTTTCCACCGACGAACTCGGCCGCGAAGGGCGACGCGATCGCCCGGCCGTGGAATGGCCGGCTGGCGCGCGCCCGGCCTTCCGCGCCCCGGTGATCCTCACGGTCGAGCCTGGCGCGGACTACGCGCTTCTGGATTCGGGCGACGGCGAAAAGCTGGAGCGTTACGGGCCGCTCACCATCCGCCGGCCGGAGAATCAGGCGATCTGGCCCCGCCGCACCGACGCGGCCGATTGGGACGGGGCCGACGCGATCTTCACCGGCGACACGGACGAAGAGGGCACCGGCCGCTGGCGTTTCCCGCGCGAGGCGCTGGGCGAGACCTGGCCCATGCGCCAGGATGGGCTCGCCTATCTCGGCCGCTTCACCTCCTTCCGCCATGTCGGCGTCTTTCCCGAACAGGCCGTCCACTGGCGCTTCATGACCGACCTGATCGAAGGGGCGGGGCGGCCGGTGCGCGTCCTGAACCTCTTCGGCTATACGGGCCTCGCCTCGCTTCTGGCGGCGCGCGCGGGGGCCGATGTCACGCATGTCGACGCCTCCAAGCGCGCCATCGGCTGGGCGCGGGAAAATGCCGAGATCGCTGGCGTCGCCGACAAGCCGATCCGCTGGATCTGCGAAGATGCCGTGCGCTATGCCGAGCGCGAGGTGAAGCGCGGCGCGACCTATGACATCATCCTTCTCGACCCGCCGAAATTCGGCCGGGGGCCGAAGGGCGAGGTCTGGCAGATTTTCGAGGATCTGCCCTATCTCCTGATGCTGATGCGCAAGCTCCTGTCGGCGAACCCCTTGGCGCTGGTGCTGACAGCCTATTCCATTCGTTCGTCCTTCTATTCGCTGTCGGCCCTCATGGGCGAACAATGCCGGGGCCTTGGCGGCGCGGTGGAATCGGGCGAACTCGTGATTCGCGAGGCGGGCGAGGATGCCCGTCTTCTTTCCACCTCGCTCTTTTCCAGATGGGTATCCGCTTGAGCCGTGACCGCGACGCCAATTCTTCCGCCCCGTCCGCGCGCCGGCCCGACACGGTCGCGCCCGGCCGGGTCAAGGAGGTTACGAGCGTTTCCAACCCGATCGTGAAGGACATCCGCAATCTCGCGCTGAAGAAGCATCGCGAGGAAACGGGTCTCTTTCTGGCCGAGGGGCTGAAGCTCGTTCTCGACGCGCTGGACGCGGGCTGGCGCATCGAGACGCTGGTGGCCGCCAAGACGCAGCTTCACTCCGAGCTTCTGCAAAAGGCCGCCGCGCGCACCGTCTCGCTCGGGGCCGACGTTCTGGAAGCGAGCGACAAGGTTCTGGCGGCCATCGCCCGGCGCGACAATCCGCAAAGCGCCATCGGCATCTTCCGCCAGCGCCTCTATCGCACGGACGAACTCGACGCGGGCAAGGACGGGCTTCTGGTGGCGCTCGACCGGGTGCGCGATCCCGGTAATCTCGGCACGATCCTGCGCACGGCGGATGCGGCCGGGGCCAAGGGCGTGATCCTGGTGGGCGAAAGTGTCGATCCCTTCTCGCTGGAAGCCGTGCGCGCCACGATGGGCTCGATCTTCGCCGTGCCGATCGTGCGCCTCAGCGAAGCGGAGTTTCTGCGCTGGCGCGGCACGTTCAAGGGTCTGGTGGTCGGCACCCATATGAAGGGCGCGGTGGATTATCGCGAGCCGCCCTATGGCAAGCGCCCGACCCTGCTTCTGATGGGCAACGAACAGAGCGGCCTGTCGGAGACGATGGCCGGGGCCTGCGAGACGCTGGTGCGCATTCCCCAGGTCGGCCGGGCTGACAGTCTCAATCTCGCGGTCGCCACGGGCCTCATGATCTTCGAGGCGCGGCGCGGGAGCCTCAAGCTGTGACGCGGCTTCTGAGTAGCGCGGCGCTGGTCGTGTCGTTTGCCGCGATCGACCAGATCGTGAAGCTCCTCGTCGTGCGCACCATGGGGCTGGGAGAGGCCATCGAGATCCTGCCCTTTCTGGCGCTGCTGCATGCGCGCAACGAGGGCATCGCCTTCTCGATGTTGGACGGATTCCACGATCTCGGGCTCGCTGTCATCTCGGCCCTGGTGCTCGGCTTCGTGGTCTGGCTCTGGTGGAATACGCCGGCTTCGCGCCGGCTCACCCATTGGGGCTTCGCGCTGATTGCGGGCGGTGCCGTCGGCAATCTGATCGACCGGGTGAGCCTTGGCTATGTCGTGGACTATATCTATTTCCACACGCCGGTCTGGAGCTTCGCGGTCTTCAACCTCGCCGACAGTTTCATCACGATCGGCGCGGCGCTGATCCTGATCGACGAGTTTCTGGTCGGCCGCCGACCCAAGACGTCGGGCGAGATGCCGGCTCAGGACAAGGGCTGACGCACATTCGGGAGGGAAAGCGCATGGGGAATGACAGGTTTCGGGCGATCCGTCTGACCCAAGGCGAGGGCGGGCAAACCCTGGTCGAGAACGTGACTCTCTCGGCTTCCGACCTGATGGACGGCGATGTCGATGTCGCCGTCGAGGCCACCACCATCAACTACAAGGACGCGCTGGCGCTCACGGGGCGCTCGCCCGTGGTGCGCCGCTGGCCCATGGTGCCGGGTATCGATCTCGCCGGCACGGTTCGCGCCTCGCGCTCGCCGCTCTGGCGCGAGGGCGATCAGGTTCTTCTCAATGGCTACGGGCTCGGCGAAACCCATTGGGGCGCCTATGCGGGCCTCGCCCGCGTCAAGGCCGAATGGCTGGTACCGCTCCCCGATCGCTTCTCTCCCAACGAGGCCATGGCCATTGGGACAGCCGGCTATACGGCGGCGCTCTGCGTGCTCGCGTTGGAGCGCTTCGGCCTCTCGCCCGAGCGCGGGCCGGCGGTGGTCACGGGCGCGGCCGGTGGTGTCGGCTCGATCGCGGTGGCGCTTCTGGCGAAGCGTGGCTGGCATGTCGTGGCGGTGACGGGGCGGCCGGGCGAGGCGGATTGGCTGCGCGGGCTGGGTGCGGCCGAGATTCTGGAGCGGGCGGACTTGTCCGCGCCGGGCAAGCCGCTCGGCAAGGAGCGCTGGGCAGCGGGCGTCGATTGCGTCGGTTCCCACACACTTGCCAACGTCCTCTCGCAGACGATGCGGGACGGGGCAATGGCGGCCTGCGGTCTGGCGAGCGGCATGGATTTGCCGGCTAGCGTCGCGCCCTTCATCCTGCGCGGCGTCGCGCTCCTGGGTGTCGATTCCGTCTATGCGCCGCAGGCGGAGCGCCGCCGCGCCTGGGCTCGTCTGGTCGAAGACCTCGACACTGCCGCGCAGTCGAGTCTCACCAGCCCCATCGGCTTTGCCGACATCGTGCCCACCGCGCAGCGTCTGCTGGCAGGCCACGTGCGCGGGCGCGTCGTGGTGTCGGACGTGGCGGCGGCCACTGTCATATGACCGTTTGCTTTGGTTTATGGTTTACGTCATGAAAGGGTCGCGAGTACGGCTTATGTCAATTCTTGGCAGAAGCAAGGCCCGGAGGTCGATCATATGGGTGCTTTCAAGCGTATCGACATGACGCAGGCCCAGCCTATCAGGCTCAAGCAGCCGATCGGCGTTCGCATCAAGCTCGGGCGTCCCGCGCCCTTCGATCCGCTGGCGCCGGTTCTCGGCCGCCTGTGCGAGCTGGAGGTGCGGCTGGCGCGCTCGCGCGCCGAACTGCGCGAAGCGCAGCAGCTCCGCTACCACGTGTTCTACGAAGAAATGAACGCCAAGCCCTCCGCCTTCCAGCGGATGACGCGGCGCGACCGCGATGTCTTCGACAAGTTCTGCGACCATCTGCTCGTGATCGACACGACGCGCCCGGCGGGCTCGCGGATCGTCGGCACCTATCGTCTTCTTCAGCAGGACAAGGCGGCTCTAGCCGGGGGCTTCTACACTGCCGGCGAATTCGAGATCGACGGGCTGATTAGCCGGCATCCAGGTGCGCGCTTCCTCGAACTCGGCCGCTCCTGCGTTCTCAAGAGCTATCGCGGCAAGCGCACGGTGGAACTGCTCTGGCAGGGTATCTGGGCCTATGTGAAGCAGCACCGGATCGACGTGCTCTTCGGCTGCGCTTCCTTGAGCGGTACCGACCTCACCGCGCTCGAAGCGCCGCTCGCCTTTCTGCGCGAGAACGCGCCCCCGCCGGAAGACTGGCGTGTGTCGGCCGTGGCCGGACGCCGAGCGCGGGTTGCCGGCTCCGTCTCCTGCCTCGATCCCAAGCGCGCGCTGGCCAGCCTGCCGCCGCTCCTCAAGGGTTATCTGCGCATCGGCGGCTATGTCGGCCTGGACGCGGTGGTGGATCACCAGTTCGGCACGACGGACGTGCTCGTGATCATGCCCGTCAAAAACATCAAGGCGCGTTACGTCCAGCATTTCGACACCGAGGGAACGCGCTCCGCCGCCTGACATCCTGGACGCGGACTTCAAAGCGCGTGCCTCAAAGTACGCCGTCGCCAATCTCTCGAGCCGGTCTGTAACACGCCTGTCACCGGGCTCCGGTAGCTCCTTTTCCAGCGAACGCGGCTTCTGCCGCGTTGATCCTCGGGGAAGGACATTGTCGATGCGCCGCTGCCTCCTGGCTTGCCTGATATCCATGGCCGCGATCGGCGGGGCGCGGGCCGAATATGTCATCTCGGCCTATGGCGGTTATAACTCCTCGTTCGACAGTACGGTGGATGTCGAACGCGGGCCGTCCACCCGGTCGCTCGATGTCGAATGGGATGGGCGCACCTTCGAAAGCGGCGCGCCCTATTACGGCGTGCGCGGCACGGCCTGGCTGAACGATCTCGGCCAGCCGCATTGGGGCGTCGCTCTGGATTACGCCCATGCCAAGGTCGCGGCCGATCCGTTGCCGGCGGGCGTGAAGGTTCTGGAATTCACCGACGGGCTCAACCTGTTGACGGTGAACGCGCTCTATCGCGCCGATCCGCTCATGGGCCGCGTCACGCCCTATGCGGGCCTCGGGGCCGGCATCGCCATTCCGCATGTCGAGTATCAGGAAGTCGGCGGCCCGCGCACCTTCGAATATCAGGTGACCGGGCCGGCGGTTCAGGCGCTGGCCGGCGCGGATGTCGCGCTCACGGATTTCTTGTCCGTCTTCGGCGAAGTCAAGCTGGCTTACAGCCACCACGACGCCGACCTGACGGGCGGCGGCTCGCTGAAAACCGACATCGTGACCAACCAGTTCGTCCTCGGCGCGAGCTTCCGTTTCGGCGCGCAGTAGACGCTGCATAGGGCAGGGCGATCCGGCAGCATGTGAAACGGTATGGCGGTGGAGGTGGGCCGCCTCAAAAAGGAGCGGGCGCGTCCTGAACGGCCGCTGTGACAGGAACGCAAGCCACACGTTCGTTGCGCGCGGTGGGGGCGAACGCGATGACATTTGGCCGTAAAGAAGCGAAGGGCGCGGCACCGGGCGCGCCGCGCCGCCGCAAGGCTTCGAGAAGCCGGCCCTGAAGAGGCCGACCCCTGCGAAGCCCGAAGCGTTCAGTCGATCCGCACGATGGAGCGGGTCGCCATGTCGACCAGCACCGGGCGGCCGTCATAGTAGAAATAGCCGAAATCCTTCGTGCCCTCGATGGTGGCGAGTTGCACCTGCGCAGGTACCGAGGCACCCAGCGTCGGCGCGAGGCGCAGCGTCACGTCGGGCACGGGATGGTCGACGGCATATTGATGGGCGTTCACCGGCATCTTGTCTTGCGCAAGGGCGGTCAGCGGAGCGGCGGCAAGGCCAAGGGCCACCAGCATTCCCGCAAGGCGGGCTCCGTTCCGTGTCATGGTCATTCCCGTTTCCAAAACTGTTCGCGTAGCGCATCGTCCGCGCTACCTTGCGGTGCATCATAGGCCTCACCGCCCCAGATGCCAACGCGCCAAGAGGGTAGGCCGATCGCTTCAATGAAAATAAGGGTTCGGCGCTGAACGGGCGCTGAATGGCCTGGGTTCCTGTCGGAGGGCTGATCTCATGCTGGAAAGGAGCGGAGGCTGGGTGCCGACGCGCAGTTCCATGGCATGGCTGGCGCTTCTTTCGTCATTGCCCCCCTTGCGGTGCGGTATAGGCTTTGGAGAGGGGCGCGTCTCGTGCAGCCGCCGTTGCTTAGGCCCTCATATGAGGTCGGCGTCCGCGCGCGGCTTGTGGATACCGGGTGCAAGCGCCGCCATGGTGGCTGCGTGACTTTCCTCCCCCTTATGAAAACCGATACGATCAGCGGATGCTGGACATGATCCGACCTGCCCCCGCCGTCCCTGCTGCCGCCTCGAAGGCGGAGGGTGAACCTATGCCCGAGATGCGCGGGACGGAAGCGAAAGGCGATGGCGGCGCGCCGACGCCGATGATGGCGCAGTTTCTGGAGATCAAGTCGCGCCATGCCGACTGCCTCCTGTTCTACCGCATGGGCGATTTCTACGAGCTGTTCTTCGACGACGCGGTGGAGGCCTCACGCGCGCTCGGCATCACGCTGACCCGGCGCGGCAAGCACGAGGGCGCCGATATTCCGATGGCCGGCGTGCCGGTCGTCTCCTCGGACGATTATCTGGAGAAGCTGATCGCGCAAGGGTACCGCGTCGCCGTCTGCGAGCAGGTGGAAGACCCGGCCGAGGCCAAGAAGCGCGGCGCGAAATCCGTCGTCAAGCGCGAGGTCGTGCGCCTCGTGACGCCCGGCACGATCACCGAGGAAACGCTGCTGGAGCCCGGCCGGCCGAACTTCCTCGCAGCGCTCGCGCGCCTCGGCGGGGAGGGCGGGTCCTTCGCGCTCGGCTGGACCGACCTGTCCACCGGGCAGTTTCGCATCGCGCCCTCGGCCGCTGATCGCATCTTTGCCGATGTCGTGGCGCTGGAGCCAGCCGAACTCGTGGTGGCCGACGCCCTGCGCGAGGACGAAGCCTTGCAGCCGCTTCTACGCCGCCTCGGCCGGCGCGTGCGCTTCGAGCCTGCCAGCCTGTTCGACGCGGCGACCGCCGCCGAGCGTCTGCAGAGCTTTTTCGAGGTCTCGACGCTGGACGGGTTCGGCGCGTTCGGCCGGGCCGAACTCTCGGCGGGCGCGGCGCTTCTCTCCTATCTGGAGCGCACGCAGCTGAAAGCCCGCCCGCCTTTGGAGCGGCCGGAGCGGGTCGAAGCCGGCTCCTTCATGGTGATCGACCCCGCGACGCGCGCGAGCCTCGAACTCTCGCGCACCGTCTCGGGCAAGCGGCAGGGCTCGCTTCTCGCCACGATCGACCGCTGCGTGACGGGCGCTGGCTCGCGGCTGCTGGCGAGCCGCCTCGCCTGGCCGCTGACCGATCCGCAGGCGATCGCGCGCCGGCAGGACAGCGTCGCCGCGCTTCTGGATGACCCGGAGCTTCGCGGCGAGCTGCGCGCCGCGCTGAAGGGAATGCCCGACACCGAGCGCGCGCTGTCGCGCCTCGCGCTCGACCGGGGCGGGCCGCGTGATCTCGGCGCGGTGTCCGAAGGTCTGGAGCGCGCGAGCCTGATCGGCGAGCTTCTCCAAGAAGGCGATTTCAGCTGGGAGCTAATGGAGGCCGGCCGCGCCATATCCGCGCTGCCGCAGGATCTGCGCTTCGCCTTACGCGCCACCTTGCGCGACGAGTTGCCCCTGCAAAGGCGGGACGGCGGCTTCGTGCGCGAAGGGGCCGATGCGGCGCTGGACGAGGCGCTGGCGCTGCGCGATCATTCGCGGCAGGTCGTGGCCAATCTCCAGGGGCGCTATTGTACGGAAACGGGCGTGCGCTCGCTGAAGATCCGGCACAACAATGTGCTCGGCTATTTCGTGGAAGTGCCCGAAGCCCATGGCGCGGCGCTCTTGGAGCAGGGCAGCGGCTTTTCCCATCGTCAGACGCTCGCCTCCGCCATGCGCTTCACCACGGTGGAGCTGTGCGATCTGGAAACGCGCATCGCCCAGAGCGCGGCCGAGGCGCTGCGCATCGAACTCACCCTGTTCGATCGGATGCGGGCCGAGGTTCTGGCCGCAACGGATGCGCTTCGCGCGGCCTCCGCTGCGCTGGCGCTGATCGACGCGACGGCGGCGCTCGCCGAACTCGCGCTGTCGGGCAACTGGGTGCGGCCGCTGGTGGATGCCAGCCTCGCCTTCCGGGTCGAATGCGGGCGTCATCCCGTGGTGGAAGCGGCCTTGAAGGCGGCGGGAGGCGGGCAGTTCGTGGCGAACGATTGCGATCTCTCGCCGCCGGCCGGCACGGGGACCAAGCGCGAGGCCGGGGCGATCTGGCTGATCACCGGGCCGAACATGGGCGGCAAATCCACCTTCCTGCGCCAGAACGCGCTGATCGCCGTGCTCGCGCAGATCGGCTCCTTCGTGCCGGCGACTGAGGCGCATATCGGCGTGGTGGACCGCCTGTTCAGCCGCGTCGGCGCGTCCGACGATCTGGCGGAAGGGCGCTCGACCTTCATGGTCGAGATGGTGGAAACCGCCGCGATCCTCAATCAGGCGAGCGAAAGGACGCTCGTGGTGCTGGACGAGATCGGGCGGGGCACCGCAACCTATGACGGGTTGTCCATCGCCTTTGCCGCCGTGGAGCATCTGCACGAAGTGAACCGCTGCCGCGCGCTCTTCGCGACGCATTTCCACGAAATGACGGCGCTGGCCGCGCGGCTCAAACGCCTCGCCAATGTCACCGTGCGCGTCAAGGAATGGGAAGGCGAGGTCATCTTCCTGCATGAGGTGACGGCCGGCGTCGCCGACCGCTCCTATGGCATTCAGGTGGCGCGGCTCGCCGGCCTGCCCCCTGCCGTTCTGGAGCGCGCGCGGCAGGTTCTGACCCAGTTGGAAAAGAGCGAGCAGGGCGAAAAGCGCACGGCCTTTATCGACGATCTCCCGCTCTTCGCCGCGCTGAACCGCAAGCCAGCCGAGCCCGAAGTGCCCTCGGCCTTGAAGGCGCTCAGCGAGGTGGACCCGGACGCGATGAGCCCGCGCGAGGCGCTGGAGGCGCTGTATCGGCTGAAGGCGCTGCTGCCGCGCTCGCCCAAGGCTTAGAACCGGGGACAGAACCCTTCGGGTCGATCGACCGGGTCTTGTTCCCGCCGGGCATCGTTGCCGGTGCTCGTCCATGCGCTGCATGGCCTGCGCCCGGCGCCTCGCCGACAGAAACAATCCCTCGCTCGCCCTCCGCCGAATGGTTCTGTCCCCGGTTCTTAGCGGCGGCGCTTCCACCGCAGACCTGTAGCCGGCTCACCGAAGCGAGGGCTCGGTCGGCCGCCATGCGGGAACGCATGGGCTTCCGCGTCTCTTCCCCTTTCATGAGCCGGCTGCAGCCGGCGTGCGAGAAGGGACCAGCCTCCATGTCGAATTTCCCCGCCCAGCATCAGGATCAGGAACCCGGCCGCGAGCACGAGATGAATCCTCGCCCGGACTACGAGCCGCGCTTTCCCGGATCGGGCCGGTTGAAGGGCAAGAGCGCCATCATCACGGGCGGCGATTCCGGCATCGGCCGCGCCACCGCCGTTCTCTTCGCGCGCGAGGGCGCCGATGTCGCGATCGTCTATCTCGAAGAGGACCAGGACGCCGAGGAAACCAAGGCGCTGATCGAGCGCGAAGGGCAGAAAGCGCTGCTGATCCGGGGCGATGTCCGCTCCAAGAGCTTCTGCAAACAGGCCGTGGACAAGGCTGCGGCGGAGTTCGGCAAGCTCGACATTCTCGTCAACAATGCCGCCCATCAGGAAGAAGCCGAAGACGTCCGCGATATCTCCGAAGAGCAACTCGCCAAGACCTTCGAGACCAATATCTACGGCTATTTCTACATGACGCAGGCCGCGCTCGACCATCTGAACTCCGGTTCGGCGATCGTGAACGTCACGTCGGTGAACTCCTACAAGGGCAACACGACGCTGATCGACTATTCCTCGACCAAGGGCGCGATCACGGCCTTCACGCGCTCCATGGCCTCCAATCTCGTGGAAAAGGGCATCCGCGTGAACGGCGTCGCGCCCGGCCCGATCTGGACGCCCTTCATCCCCATGTCGATGGACGAGGAAAAGGTCGCAAGCTTCGGCTCCCAGGTGCCGATGAAGCGCGCCGGCCAGCCCAACGAGGTCGCCTCCGCGCTGCTCTTCCTGGCTTCGGAGGACGGCTCCTATTTCACGGGCCAGGTCATGCACCCGAACGGGGGCACCATCGTCGGCGCCTGAAGACGCCCACGCCGGACGAGGCGCTCCGGGCGGTTAAGCTTTTGACAGATCGGGAAATGCACTATAGCGGCAACCACCCGATCAGAAGGCAGTGCCATGACCGCCCAAACGACCCTGTCCCGCCGCGAACGGTCCGGCGGCCAGCCGGCGCAAGCCCGGCAGGTCGTCGCGTCGCAAGCCGATCTGCGGCTGGGCGAGATCGTGGATGGCAAGGCGCTGCGCGATGCCATGGCCGCGCTGATTCCAGCCGGGGGCGATGCTTCCGGCTCGGATACGCGCAACGGGCTGCTGGCGCTGCTCAAGCGCGTTAACAGCGAAGGGCGAAAGGCCGCCGAGCGTCTCCTCTTCGAGGATGGCGGCGGACTTCTTTGCGCGGCCCGCATCTCGCATCTTCAGGACGAGCTGATCCGCGCCGTCCATGATTTCGCGCTGCATCATGTGTTCGGCTCGCCCAATCTCTCCAGCGGCGAGCGCATGGCGATCTGCGCCGTCGGCGGCTATGGGCGCGGGACGCTGGCGCCGGGCTCCGACATCGATCTTCTGTTCCTTCTGCCTTACAAGCAGACGGCCCTGGGCGAGCAGGTCGCCGAATATCTTCTCTATCTCCTCTGGGATCTCGGGCTGAAGGTCGGCCACGCCACGCGCTCGGTCGAGGAATGCGTGCGCCTGTCGGCCGAGGATTTCACCATCCGCACCGCGCTTCTGGAGCGCCGGCTGATCTGCGGCGAGGAGGCTCTCTTCACCGATCTCGGCCGCCGGTTCGACGCGGAGGTAACGGCCGGCACGGGCCGCGCCTTTATCGCCGCCAAGCTCGCCGAGCGTGATGTGCGCCACCGCAAGACGGGCGACACGCGCTATCTGGTCGAGCCCAATGTGAAAGAGGGTAAAGGCGGGCTCCGCGACCTTCACACGCTCTTCTGGATCGCCAAGGATCATTACCGCGTCGATACGCGAGAGGAACTGGTGGCGGCCGGCATCTTCTCGCGGCGCGAGGTGCGCCTGTTCGAGAAGGCCGAGGATTTCCTCTGGGCCGTGCGCTGCCACATGCACTTCCTGACCGGCAAGCCGGAAGAGCGCCTCTCCTTCGACCTCCAGCGCGAGATCGCCTCGCGGCTCGGCTACAACACCCATCCTGGGCTGACGGATGTCGAGCGCTTCATGAAGCACTACTTCCTGATCGCCAAGGATGTGGGCGATCTCACCGGCATTTTCTGCGCCGCGCTGGAAGAGGAAAATGCCAAGGACGCGCCGGGCTTCCGCGGCTTCGTGCGCTCCTTCCGCCGCCGCACCCGGCAGATTCCCGGCACGCTCGCCTTTCTGATCGACAACAACCGCATCACGGTGGCCAACCGCAACGTCTTCACCGACGACCCGGTCAATCTCCTGCGTCTGTTCAAGCTCGCCGCCGCGCACGATCTCGAATACCACCCCGACGCGCTGAAGCTCGTGCGCCGCTCGTTGCGCTTGGTGGACGGGGCGCTGCGCGCCAACCCGGAAGCCAACAGCCTGTTTCTGGACGTGCTGACGGATCGCAACAATCCCGAACTGCATCTGCGGCGGATGAACGAGGCGGGCGTTCTCGGCCGCTTCATCCCCGAGTTCGGCAAGATCGTGTCGATGATGCAGTTCAACATGTATCATTCCTACACGGTGGACGAGCACTTGCTGCGCACCGTCGCCGGCATGTCGCGCCTCGAACATGGGGAACTCGCCAGCGAACTGCCCATGACGAGCGGCTTCGTGGAGACGATCCGCGACCGCGTCCCCCTTTATGTCGCGCTGCTTCTGCACGACATCGCCAAGGGCCGGCCGGAGGATCACTCGGTCGCCGGCGCGGCCATTGCCGAGGAGCTTTGCCCGCGCCTCGGGCTGGACGAGCGCGAGACCGAACTCGTCGCCTGGCTGGTGCAGGAGCATCTCGTTCTCTCGATGACCGCGCAGCAGCGCGACCTGACCGACCGCAAGACGATCCGCGACTTCGCCGAGCGGGTGCAGACGCTGGATCGGCTGAAGCTTCTGACCATCCTGACCGTCTGCGACATTCGCGCGGTCGGCCCCGGCGTGTGGAACAACTGGAAGGGCCAGCTCATCCGCACGCTCTATGCGGAAACCGAGCTGCTTCTAACGGGCGGCTATTCCGAATCCTCGCGCCGCCAGCGCGCCGATTTTGCCCGTCGCGAATTGGCCGAGCGGCTGAAGGACTGGCCGGAGGAGCGCCGCGCGGCCCGCGTCGAGCAGCATTACGACAATTACATGCTGACCGTGCCGCTGGACGATCAGGTGCGCCATGCCGAGTTCATCGATGCCGCCGACGAAAAGGGCCAGAGTCTCGCCACCGTCGCGCGCACCGACAAGTTCCGGGGCGTCACCGAGATCACGGTTCTGGCGCCCGACCATCCGCGCCTTCTCTCGCTGATCGCGGGCTCGTGCGCTGCGGCCGGCGCCAACATCGCCGACGCGCAGATCTTCACCATGACCGACGGGCGCGCGCTCGACATCGTCACCATCACGCGCGACTTCGCCGAGGATGCCGACGAGCTGCGCCGCGCCGATCGCATCGCCAAGACGGTGGAGGCGCTGCTGGGCGGGCGCGAGGCCATCCCCGCGCTTCTGGCGCGCCGCCGCCCGACGCGCTCCACCCAGTCCTTCGCGGTCGCGCCGCGCGTCGAGGTGCGCAACGATCTGTCGAACCGCCTGACGGTGGTGGAGGTCGAAGGGCTGGACCGGCCGGGGCTTCTCGCCGATCTGACCGGCGCGATCTCCGATCTCTCGCTCGACATCCGCTCCGCCCACATCACCACATTCGGCGAAAAGGTGGTGGACGTCTTCTACGTCACCGATCTTCTGGGCCTCAAGATCATCGGCGAGGGCCGAGCCGAGCGCATCCGCCGCCGGCTTCTCGCCGTGTTCGACAGCCCGGAGGGCGAACTCTCCTCCGCCACCGCCAAACCCTCTCCGGTCGCCTTCGGAATCGTCTCTTGAGCCTATTGAAGAAGTTCGCCACGGTTGGTGGCGCGACGCTGATTTCCCGCGTCTTCGGTTTCACCCGCGAAATGATGATGGCCTCGGCGCTCGGCGTCGGGCCGGTGGCGGACGCGTTCAACCTCGCCTTCCGCTTTCCCAACCTGTTCCGCCGCCTCTTCGCGGAAGGGGCGTTCAACGCCGCCTTCATTCCGCTTTTCGCGCGCTCGCTGGAAGAAGAGGGCGAGGAGGGGGCCAAGCGCTTCGCGACCGAAATCTTCTCGACGCTCTTCACCGTGCTTCTGGTTGTCACGGTCGCGGCCATGGTCTTCATGCCCGCGCTGGTGAAGACGATCATCGCGCCCGGTCTTGCCGCCTGCATCGACGATCCGCAGACGCTCGGCCAGCAGATTTCCTGCGAGGACCGCTACGCGATCACCATCGCCTTCTCGCGCATCATGTTCCCCTATCTCGCCTGCATGTCGCTGATGGCGATGGTGTCGGGGATTCTGAACGCCTTCCGCCGCTTCTTCGCCGCCGCCGCCGCGCCCACCATCCTGAACTTCGCGCTGATCGGCGTTCTCGCCTGGTGCTGGTGGAACGGGTCCGACCAGCAGACGATCGGCTTCCTGATGAGCTGGGGCGTCCTGTTTGCCGGCGTCGCGCAGCTTCTGATGGTGACGGTCGCCATGCGCATGGCCGGCTTTTCCGTGGCGCTCAAGCGCCCGCGCTGGACGCCCGCGCTCAAGCGGCTTCTGATCCTCGCCGGCCCGGCCGCCCTGATCGGCGGCATCACGCAGATCAACCTCTTCGTGGGCCAAGCCATTGCCTCCTACAAGCCGGGCGCGGTGTCGATCCTGCAATATGCCGACCGGCCCTATCAGCTGCCGCTCGGCATGGTGGGCGTCGCCATCGGCGTCGTGCTCCTGCCCGAACTCGCGCGCGCCTTGAAGGCCGGCCGCGCCGAGGAAGCACAGCACACGCAGAACCGCTCGCTCGAATTCGCGCTGTTCCTCACCGTCCCGGCTGCGATCGCGCTGTATGTCATGCCGGAGCCGATCATCCGCCTCATCTACGAGCGCGGAGCCTTCCTGCCGGAGACGACGCACCAGGTCGCCGCCGTGCTCGGCCTCTACGCCCTCGGCCTGCCGGCCTTCGTGCTGATCAAGGTCTTCTCGCCCGGCTATTTCGCGCGCGAGAACACGCGCGTTCCGATGATCGTGACGGGCATTTCGGCCGCCGCCAACACCGTCCTCTCCTTCGTGCTCTTCTGGTTCTATGCCGAGCAGGGCATCGCGCTCGCCACCACGCTGGCCGGCTGGCTCAACGCGTGGCTCCTGTTCGAAGGCCTGCGCCGTCAGGGCCTTTGGCATGTGGACATGGCGCTGGTGAAGCGCTCCGTGCTGGTGATCCTGTCCGCCGGGGCGATGGGCGGCGTGGTTTGGTTCCTCCTGGAGCGCCTCGCGCCTTATCTCGCCAGCGGCACCGGCGCGCTGACGCAGGGACTCGCGATCCTCGCCATCGTGGCGGTCGCCATGATTAGCTATTTTAGTTTGGCAATCTTAACGGGTGCTGTTGACAGGAGGGTTGCAAAAAAGCTGCTTTTACGGCGGCGATAAAATGACATTTGGTATGGGCTGAATTATGAGTACGCTTTTAACGTTACCTTCCTTGAAGCGTTGGTTAATTGAATTGAATCTGGAGTTGGATCGCGTTCTATCATGTGTTTATGCTTGGGATGATCGGAAAACTTTAAATGATATCGAGTTCTATGTCGTCGTTCTGGAGGACAGGCGCTTTTTTCAGCATGACGGATTAGACCGAAAAAGTGTACTACGAGAAATTTGGCGCGCGTGTACATTGAGGCGCCATGGTGGTGCAAGCACCATAGATATGCAATTTGTTAGGACGGTAACCGGAAGATATGAAAGGACTTTAAAAAGAAAAATGAGAGAGGTGCTGATATCGAGGTTGCTCAGATATCATGTGAGTAAGCATGCTGTCCTAAGGTCGTATCTTGATATCGCTTATTTTGGGACGGGTCTAAGTGGAGTTTATTCTGTAGCTGATAGTTTATTTGATTGTGCGCCGTCGCAGTTAAGCGGAAAAGATGCGGCTTTCGTTGCTTCGATGTTGGTCAGTCCTCGGCCTCGTATGCCCAGCCAGGAATGGTTTGTTAAAGTATTGGCGCGGGCCGAGTACGCTCTAAGCGTTGGATCGGGGTTGGAAGAGAGCTTTCAAAAGATAGGTATGAGATAATATTTCGATATTTTCGATTGTCACTTCAGGACGTTGCTCAATGTATGTCTTATCTCTCTCCATAGTGCGTTGCATATCAGCTGACATATTTCGCGCTTCGGCGTTTAGGATATCTAATATTTGAACTGCTTCTTTGAGGTATATTTCATGGTTTCCTTTGGATGCTTCGATGTCCCGTCTTGCGTTTCCAAGAAGTGAGTCAACCTTGCTAAATTCTGGGGGGAAATAATGGTCAAAGTTGTAGGCTAGTTGATAGCTAAAACTCTCCTTCATTTCAGTGATGAGGGAATGGATTTTTGAATGCCATTCGTTGACGACTAATCTGTAGATTTTTCTTTCGTCACATATACTCTCCATTTTAAGCTCGCGTAACGCCCCTATATAAGTCCTGCTTGCTGTAATTCGAACGTCTATGAGTGAAAAGCTAGAAGATATTATTGATGAGCGGCGTAGATATCTTTCCTTCGTATATGTCATTTTCTGCTCGAATAACCATCCTCTACGACGCCAAGCATTCGCTACTATATTCGTGACGATTAAGCCCATTAAAAAAATAAAAGCCGCCCATAGACCATTGATTAGTGACATGATCGCTGGCCTTTCGATAACTAGGGAGACGCAATGCCGCTCAGGGAGATATAATTTAGCACATAGAACTCTCAAGAATGCATGGTTTTTAGATGGCGACGCTTCCCGCTCAGCCCGCTTGCGGCGCGGGCTTCGCTTCGCCATAAGCGCGCCAACCGGCGTTCGTCTCCGGGCCGCCGCTTTCGGAGTTTCCCCATGGCCGATTTCAAGCCCCTCGTCTTTTCCGGCATCCAGCCGACCGGCAATCTCCATCTCGGGAACTATCTCGGCGCCATCCAGAAGTTCGTCGCCTTGCAGGACACGCAGGACTGCATCTTCTGCGTCGTGGACCTTCATGCTCTGACCGCGCAGCTCGTGCAGGACGACCTCGCCCAGCAGACGCGCGAGATCGCCGCCGCCTATCTCGCGGCCGGCATCGACCCCAAGCGCCATATCGTCTTCAATCAGGCGGCCGTGCCCGGCCATTCGGAACTTGCCTGGATCTTCAACTGCGTCGCGCGCATCGGCTGGATGACGCGCATGACCCAGTTCAAGGACAAGGCCGGCAAGGATCGCGAAAACGCTTCGCTGGGACTCCTCGCCTATCCCAGCCTCATGGCCGCCGACATCCTTCTCTACCGCGCGACGCATGTGCCCGTCGGCGACGACCAGAAGCAGCATCTCGAACTCACCCGCGACATCGCGACCAAGTTCAATCACGACTTCTCCGCCCGCATCGAGGCCAAGGGGCTCGGCGTGCCCATGGCGATGGGCGACGAAACCGTCAACGGCTATTTCCCGCTGGCCGAGCCCCTGATCGAAGGGCCGGCGACGCGCGTCATGAGCCTCAAGGACGGCTCCAAGAAAATGTCGAAGTCGGACCCCTCCGACCTCTCGCGCATCAACCTCACCGACGACGACGAGACCATCGCCAAGAAAATCCGCAAGGCCAAGACCGACCCGGACGCGCTGCCCTCCGAACCCGCCGGCCTCGCCGGGCGGCCCGAAGCCGACAATCTCGTCGGCATATATGCCGCGCTCTCCGGTCGCTCGAAGGCCGACATCCTCACCGAATTCGGCGGTCGGCCCTTCTCCGAGTTCAAGCCGGCTCTCGCCGATCTCGCCGTCGACAAGCTCGCGCCCATCGCCGGCGACATGCGCCGCGTCCTCTCCGACCCCGCCGAGATCGACCGCACCCTCAAGGATGGCGCCGAACGCGCCCGCGCCCTCGCGGACCGGACGCTCGCCGACGTCAAGTCCATCCTCGGCCTCTTGGGCTGAGCTGGTAGGACGACGCGGGGGCGCTGCCCCCGCACCCCCGTCAGGGGAAATGATTTCCCCTGAACCCCTCATTCGTTTGGCATGTGTCCGAGATTGGGGAGGGCCAGCGGCCCTCCCCAATCTCGGAAAAGTCCCAAAAGAAGGGAATGGTCCGGGAAGTCTTTCCCGGACGGGGTTCGGGGCGGTAGCCCCGCCATCAACCCACCCGCTTGCCGGAGCCCAAGCAGGCTGGCATGGTCCGGCCATGGTATCCAAGCGACTCGGGCGCGACGCCGGTGGGCGGCGCAAATTTCTGGCGGTGGTCGATGAGACGCCCGAATGCGGGCGGGCGGCGGCCTATGCGGCGCGGCGCGCCAAGGCGAGCGGCGGCGCGGTCGTGTTTCTCTATGTGATTGACGCGGCGGATTTCACGCAATGGCTCGGCGTCGGCGACATCATGCGCGCCGAGGCCGAGGAAGAGGCGCAGACGCGCCTGTCTCGCCTGGCGGAGGACATCCGCACGGCGGTCGGCATTGAGGCCGAGACGATCCTGCGCGAGGGCAAGACGGCGGACGAAATCCGCACGCTGATCGAGGCGGACCGCGAAATCGCGATCCTGGTTCTGGCGGCGAGCGATGCCTCGGACGGACCGGGGCCGCTGGTCTCGGCGGTGGCGGGCTCCGGCTCGGCCTTCCCGATTCCGGTGACGATCGTGCCGGCGACCTTGAGCGACGAGGAAATCGAAAGCCTCTGCTGACGGATTTGCCCGGTGGGGAGCGGCGATGATCAGTCGCTCTGCTCTTCGATACGCCGGGCGCGCTCGGCGAAGGTGCGGTGCGTCTGCGGCTTGACGAAGAGAGTCGTGATCTCGGGATGCGCGGCGCGGATGGCCGCTTCGATGCGGTGAACGCTCGCCTCGATCTCGGGCGCGGTCATGGCGTCCTCGAACTCGGCGCTGAGGGCCGCGACGATCTGCGTCGGGCCGAGATGCACGGTGACGACGCCATTGGCGCTCTGTACGCCGGGATCGCTCTCCGCGATCGCCAAGATCGCGGCCTGCGTGGCGGGCGCGGCGGCTTCGCCGATGAGGAGCCCCTTGCTTTCGCGGGCTAGGAAAATGGCCGTGGCGGCAAGAACGAGGCCGATGCCGATCGAGGCCGCGCCGTCGAGTTCCGGCCTATCCAGCGCCTGCGCTAGAAAGATGCCGACGAAGGCGATGGCCAGGCCGATCAGCGCCGCGCTGTCCTCGAACAGGACGGTGAAGGTCGTCGGGTCCTTGGAGCGCTTCACCGCCTCGATATAGCCGAGCCGGCCCTTGGTAACGCGAAACTCCTTGAGCGCTACGACCCAGGAAAAGCCTTCGAACAGGAAGGACAGGCCGAGCACGACATAGGTGATGGTCGGGTCCTCGATCGGCTCGGGGGCCAGCATGTGCGAGATGCCCTCGTAGATCGAGACGCCGGCCCCCAGCGCGAAGACCAGAAGCGCGACGATGAAGGTCCAGAAATAGAGCTCGCGCCCGTGGCCGAGCGGGTGCGTGCGATCCGCCGGGCGGGCGGCGCGGCGCGTGCCGTAAAGAAGCAGGACCTCGTTGCCGGTATCCACCAGCGAATGGACGCCCTCGCTGACCATCGCCGAGGAGCCGGAATAGGCCGCCGCCACGAATTTGGTGATGGCGATCAGAAGATTTCCGGCGAGCGCGGCATAGATGACCTTTTGCGAGCCTCCGGACTGCGCCCCCGAATGTGATGCCATGACCTGTCCCCTCGATACTGTAGGCAGGGCGGAAATGGCGAGAGGGCCGCATCGTTGCGTCCGGCCGGTCTCTCTTCTGCGGAACTGTGGACGGAGCGGACACGGCTCTTGTGCTTGCGGGCGCGGGCGCAGGGGCTTATCTCGGGGTAAAGCCTTGTCCCGGAGGACAAAGCGTCAAATCCTCTTGGCGGACACAGCCCATGTTCATCCAGACCGAATCCACTCCCAATCCGCAGACCCTCAAGTTCCTGCCCGGCCGGGTGGTTCTGGAAAACGGCACGGCCGAGTTTCTGGAAGCCGCCGAGGCCGGCGCGCGCTCGCGCCTTGCCGGTAAGCTCATGGCGATCCAGGGCGTGACGGGCGTCTTCTTCGGCTACGACTTCATCACCGTATCCAAGGACGCGACCGACTGGGCGCATTTGAAGCCCGCGATTCTTGCCTCCATCATGGAGCATTTCCTGTCGGGCGAGCCGGTCATGGCGCCGAGCGCCAGCGGTATGGCGGCGTCGGATTCCGGCGAGGAATTCTTCGACGAGTCGGACGAGGGCATCGTCTCCACGATCAAGGAACTGCTCGACACCCGCGTTCGCCCGGCAGTGGCGCAGGATGGCGGCGACATCACCTTCCGCGGTTTCCGCGATGGCGTCGTCTTCCTCAACATGCGCGGCTCCTGCGCGGGTTGCCCGTCCTCCACCGCGACGTTGAAGCACGGCATCGAAAACCTCCTGCGCCATTTCGTGCCCGAGGTCGAAGCCGTCGAGGCGATGGAAGCGGCCTGATCGGAGCCGCTTTCGTGCCTGACAACAAGGACCTGCTGCTCGCGGTCGATACGGCGAACGAGCGCTGCTCGGCGGCGCTCCTGCGCCTGTCCGATGGCGGCTTCGCGGCCCTGCGCGAGGACGAGATCGGGCGCGGCCATGCTGAGCGGCTGATGGACCTGCTGCAATCCGTGCTGGCTGACGCCGGCGCGGACTGGAGCGAGGTGGCCAAGCTCGCGGTCTGCATCGGGCCGGGCTCCTTCACGGGCATTCGCGTGGGCGTCGCCGCCGCGCGGGGCCTCGAGATTTCGCTGGGCGTGCCCTCGGTCGGCATTTCCACGCTGGAAGCCTTGGCCGAGCCGGAATGGGGCGAAGGCCCGGTTCTGGCGGTTCACGACGCCAAGCGGGGCGAGGTCTATGCCGCGCTCTTCGCGCGCGGCGGCGAGATGTTGCACAAGCCGGAAGCGCTCGCGCCGGACGCCTTGCCCGCCTTCGTCGCCCAGTCGGGCGCGGGATTGCGCGTCGTCGGCACGGGCGTGGGAATCGCGGCGGGCGTATTGGGCGAGGGCGTGGCGCTGTTTTTAACCGAGCGGCGCTTCGCCTCGATCGGTGCCTTGGCGCGACTGGGCGCGGAGCGCGCGCCGGACGGGCCGCCGCTGCCGCTTTACCTGCGCGGGGCCGACGCGAAGGCGCAAGTGCCGCTCGGACTACGGGCCGCGCCCCTGTGATCAACATTTTCTAGAGCCCTCCCGCCAACATCGATCCGGCGGACTGGGCTCAGAGCGTTCACGGAAAGGCTCTAGCCCAAATGCCTGAGCCGGCGTCATAATGATGCGGAAAGGGGCAGCGCGCAGAATGGGCGCCTGAACCCTTCGCGGAGAGAAGCATGTACTGGTATCTCCCCCTTGCTTGGACCCTTTCGTTTTGGGACGGCCTCCTAGGCCCCTCGGGCTATGTCGCGGTGCCGCTCGGCCTCGACGATCTCGACGAAGCGGCCGAGATTCATTCCGAGGCCTTCACGCAGGCCTGGTCGGGAGACGAGTTCGCCTCGCTGCTCGGGCAGGGCGGCACGTTCGGCTTCGTCGTGCGCGCCGAGAGCGGGCACAAGGCGGTCGGCGTCGTGCTGGCGCGCCTGACCGTGGACGAGGCGGAAATCCTCACCATCGCCGTTGACAAGAGCGTGCGCGGCAAGGGCATCGGCCGTCTCCTGATGGACAATGTCCTGCAATATCTCCATGCCGAGCGCGCCGCCTCGCTGTTTCTGGAGGTCGAGGAAACCAACGCGCCCGCGCTCGCGCTCTATCGCAAGCTGCGCTTCGAGGAGGTCGGCCGCCGCCCGGCCTATTATGCGGGGGCGGACGGCACGCGCAAAAGCGCCCTGATCCTGAAGCGGAACCTGCGTGACTGAGGTGAGCCTTCCCGCTGGTGCAGACGCCCCACGTCGCCGCGACCCTCTGGGCACGGCGCGGATGCTCGGCATCGGGCTGGCGCTGGCGTTGATGACGCTCGTGCTGATGCCGCTTCAGCTGCTTGCGATCCGCTTGCGCTGGCCGCTCGCGCGCCGTCTGCCCTTTGTTTGGCACAGTGTCGCCGCGCGGCTCATCGGTCTTCGCCTGCATCTGAAGGGCCAGCCCGTCACGGAGCGGCCGCTGCTTCTCGTCGCCAATCATCAGTCCTGGGCCGATATCGTGGCGCTCGGCGCGGTCATGCCGCTGTCCTTCATCGCCAAGAGCGAGGTCGCCGGCTGGCCGATCTTCGGCCTGCTCGCCAAGCTCCAGCGCACCACCTTCGTGGAGCGCGAGGCGCGCGGGCGCACGGGGCAGCAGGCGGACGCGATCGGCGAGCGGCTGAACGCGGGCGACGCCATGGTGCTCTTTGCCGAGGGCACGACCTCGGACGGAAACCGCGTCCTGCCCTTCAAGACGGCCTTGTTCGGCGCGGCGCAGGCGTCGCTTCGCCGCTCGCAGGCCGAGGCGGTCTGGGTTCAGCCCGTTTGCGTCGCCTATACCAAGGTCAACGGAATGCCGATGGGCCATTACGGCCGCCCGCTCGCCGCCTGGCCGGGCGATGTCGAACTGATGCCCCATCTCCTGGCCTTCCTGCGCGAAGGCGCGGTGGATGCCGAAATCCGCTTCGGCGAGCCCATTCGCTTCGATGCGGCAAGTGACCGCAAGGCCGTGGCGCGGCGCTGCGAAAGCGTCGTCGCCGCCCTGATGGCGCGCAGCCTGCGCGGGGATGACGACCGCGCAGGCTGACTTCGGCAGCGCTCGGTTGAGGCGTTGTTTCGCTCTACCCCAAAGTCTCGGGCCGTTTCGCGGGAATGCCCGCTTGCGCGTTCCCCCCAACCGCCTGATATAGATAGGCCAGGAGCAACGATGGCCGTGGCGTTTTTCGAAAAGGACGTGCGGCTTTCGCGGGCGCCGGATCGACCCTGCCGGACATGATCTCGCCGGACGCAACCAGCGAGCATGAGGGATCGGCGGGGCCGCGATGGAAGTCTTTTCCGGCAGAAGCCGAAAAAGACGCTATGAAGGACGCATGAGCGAGACGATCGACGAACGAGGCGACGAGCAGGGCGACAACCGGCGCAAGGTCTTTATCAAGACCTATGGTTGCCAGATGAACGTCTATGACAGCCAGCGCATGGGCGATGCCCTCGCCAAGGACGGCTATCGGCCGACCGACAGCGTCGAGGAGGCCGACCTCGTGCTCCTCAACACTTGCCATATTCGCGAGCGGGCTGCCGAGAAGATCTATTCCGAACTCGGGCGTCTGCGCGTCCTGAAGGCCGAGCGCGCCGCGCTGGGGCAGGAGATGCGCATCGGCGTCACCGGCTGCGTGGCGCAGGCCGAAGGGCCGGAGATCATCGCCCGCGCGCCCGTGGTCGATCTCGTGGTCGGCCCGCAGACCTATCACCGCCTGCCGGACATGCTGGCCCGCGTCGCCAAGGGCGAGCGCGTGGTCGAGACCGACTATGCGGTGGAGGACAAGTTCGAGCATCTGCCGAACCCCTCCAATAAAGAGATTCGCCAGCGCGGCGTCGCCGCCTTTCTCACCGTGCAGGAAGGCTGCGACAAGTTCTGCACCTTCTGCGTCGTGCCCTATACGCGCGGCGCGGAGGTCTCGCGCCCGCGCGCGGCCATTTTGGAAGAAGCGCGGCGTCTGGCCGGGGCCGGCGTGCGCGAGCTGACGCTGCTCGGGCAGAACGTCAATGCCTGGGGGCCGGGCGAAGGGGGGCTTGCCTCGCTCCTGCGCGATCTCGCCGAGATTCCGGGCATCGCCCGCCTGCGCTACACGACCTCGCACCCGCGCGACATGGACGAGGCCTTGATCGAGGCGCATCGCGATTTGCGGGCGCTGATGCCCTATCTGCATCTGCCGGTTCAGTCGGGCTCCGACCGCATCCTGAAGGCGATGAACCGGCGTCACAAGGCCGCCGACTATCTCCAGCTTCTGGAGCGCATCCGGCAGGCCCGGCCCGATATCGCCCTCTCGGGCGATTTCATCGTCGGCTTTCCCGGCGAGAGCGACGAGGATTTCGAGGCGACGCTCGCGCTGGTGCGCGAGGTCCGCTACGCCGCCGCCTACACGTTCAAATATTCGCCCCGCCCCGGCACGCCGGGCGCGACGATGGACGGCCATGTGCCCGAGGACGTGAAGACCGAACGGTTGGAGCGGCTCCAGGCGCTGATCCGCGAACAACAGGTGGCTTTTCAGGAAAGCTTCGTCGGCCAGGATACGGATGTCCTGATCGAGAAGCCCGGCCGCCATCCCGGCCAGATGATCGGTCGCTCGCCTTTCCTTCTGCCGGTCGTGGTTCCCGCCTCGGCGGGGGCGGTCGGCGATATCGTTTCGGTTCGCGTCACCGCGAGCCTTGCCAATTCTCTCATGGCCGCCGGCGCCGAGCCGGCTGACGCTCCCCACGCGACCCTCCGGGCGCAGGAGCTTCTCGCAAGGAAGATCGCATGAAGGCAGCACGCGGCATGTCACCGGCTTCCGGCGCTTCCGACATGGCCCATCTCGTTCTGACCTTCGACGACAACCGGCTGGCCGGTGCCCTGTTCGGGCAGTTCGACGAGCATCTGGCCCTGATCGAGCAGAAGCTGCATGTCGATGCGCGCGCGCGCGGCAACAAGGTGGAGCTTCGCGGCGACCCCACCGCCAGCGAACAGGCCCGCCGGGCGCTGGACTTCCTCTATGGCCGGCTGCAGGGCGGGGCCGAGATCGGCGCGTCCGATGTCGAGGGCGCCATTCGCATGGCGGTCGCGGCCGACGACCAGCTCGTCCTGCCGACCCTGGAAAAGAAGGGCCGCATCTCGCTTGCCCAGATTTCCACCCGCAAGAAGACCATCCACGCCCGCACGCCGACGCAGGATGCCTATATGCGCGCGATGGACCGGGCGGAGCTCGTCTTCGGTGTCGGCCCCGCCGGCACGGGCAAGACCTATCTCGCCGTGGCGCACGCCGCCCAGCTTCTGGAGCGCGGTCAGGTCGAGCGCATCATCCTGTCGCGCCCCGCCGTGGAAGCGGGCGAGCGCCTCGGCTTTCTGCCGGGCGACATGAAGGACAAGGTCGATCCCTATCTGCGTCCGCTCTACGACGCGCTTTATGATATGATCCCGGCCGAGAAGGTGGAGCGGGCGCTCGCCGCCGGCGCCATCGAAATCGCGCCGCTCGCCTTCATGCGCGGGCGCACGCTCACCAATGCGGCGGTGATTCTGGACGAGGCGCAGAACACGACCTCGATGCAGATGAAGATGTTCCTGACGCGCCTGGGCGAGAATGCCCGCATGGTGGTGACGGGCGATCCCTCGCAGATCGATCTTCCGCCCGGCCAGACCTCCGGTCTCGTGGAAGCATTGCGCATTCTCGACGGCGTGTCCAACATCGTCTCCGTGCGCTTCGAATCCAAGGACGTGGTGCGCCATCGCCTCGTGCAGTCGATCGTCGAAGCCTACGAGGGCGACGCGAGCGAGAAGCGCGCGCAGCAGGCCAAGCGCACGTGACGGACGGGCGACAACGCTCCGCGCCGCGCATCCTCCTCTCGGAGGACAGCGATCTCTGGCGCGAGCTCCTGAAGGGCGACCCGGAACCTCTCGTGCGCGAGGCGATTTTCGCCGTAGCGGATGATCAAGGCTTTGCCGTCGATCTCGACACCGAAGTCTCCGTCACGCTGACGGACGACGCCGAGGTTCGGGAGGTCAACAAGGAATGGCGCGGCAAGGACAAGCCGACCAATGTCCTGTCCTTTCCCATGGCCGAGTTGGAGCCGGGCGAAAAGCCCGGACCGCTTCTGGGCGACCTCGTTCTGGCGGCCGAAACCTGCGGGCGCGAAGCGGCCGAGGAGGGGAAGACGCCCTCCGATCATGTGCGTCATCTGATTGTGCATGGCATGTTGCATCTTCTGGGCTTCGACCACGAGACGGACGAGGACGCGGAGGACATGGAAAGCACCGAGATCCGCATTCTGGCGGGGCTCGGGATCGCCGACCCCTATGCGGAATCCGAGCTATCGGTCGCGACCGACAGCAACGCCCAAGACTGACGGCAACGCCCGAGACTGACCAAAACGAAAGACACGCTTTATGAGCATGACCCATCACCAGGACGAGACGGCTTCGGGCGAGCGCCACGCTCCCGAAGCGCCTGATGTCCGAAGTCGGCGGCGGCCGCGGGAAGACGAGCCCGGTTTCTTCGAGCAGCTCGTCACCTTCCTGAGGCCCCGCGTTCCGCCCTCGCTGCGCGAGGAACTGGTGGACGCCCTGATGGGCGAGGGAACGGAAGCGACCGGCTTCTCTCCCGGTGAGCGGCTCATGCTCACCAATATTCTGGAACTCCACGACATGCGCGTGGAAGACGTCATGGTGTCGCGCACCGAGATCGACGCCGTGCCGGTCACCGCGACGCTCGCCGAACTCATGGCCCGTTTCGAGGAAACCGGCCGCTCGCGGATGCCCGTCTATGGCGACGGGCTCGATGATCCGCTGGGCATGGTCCATATCCGCGACATGGTCGGCCACATCACCCGCGCCGCCCTTTGCTTCGGCCACGACAAGGAGCAGGAAGGCGCGCCGGTTCGCTCCACGCTCGATCTCGCCCGCGTCGATCTCGACCATACGATCGCCGATCTCGGGCTCCTGCGTCAGGTTCTCTTCGTGCCGCCGTCCATGCACGCGGCCGAGCTGATGGCGCGGATGCAGGCGAGCCATATCCAGATGGCGCTGGTGATCGATGAATATGGCGGCACGGACGGTCTCGTCTCGCTGGAAGACATCCTGGAAATGGTCGTCGGCGACATCGAGGACGAGCATGACGACGAGGAAATCCTTGTCACCCATGCCGGCGACGGCGTTTACTACGCGGACGCGCGCGCCGAGCTGGAGGACGTCTGCAAGCTCGTCGGCCCCGATTTCGACGTCAGCGCTCATGAGGACGAAGCCGACACGATCGGCGGTCTCGTGGTGCAAGCCCATGGTGGCCTGCCTGAGATCGGCACGGTGATCGAGGCCGTGCCCGGCTTCGAGATCGAAGTGCTGGACGCCGATCCGCGCCGTGTGAAGCGCCTGCGCATCGTGCGCTTTCCAGAAGGCCCGTCGCCGGAACTGGCGTAGGAACGTATGAACTCGCCTTGCTGATCGCGGCCGCGACGGGCTCGGCTCTTGGCCGGCGCGTCTGGCTGGCGGGCCTCGAGGCGGCCCGCCTGTCCGCCGCGCGCGCATCCGCTTCGGTCTCGACGGATCGGTGCGGGCGGCGCAAGGCTCGTGCTCGCTTCATGACGGCCTCTGGACGTGGCGCGCCGACATCTTTATCGGCGCGGCAGGGACCGGGCCGGTCATGAAGGGGAAGCGGTTTGCAAACAGGACTTCAGCGTCTGGCGGGGCGCATCATTCTGTCGGACGGCTGGACGCGCGCCCTGATCGCCTTTCTGGCCGGCGCCGTCCTGGTGCTGGGCTTGGCTCCCTTCAACGTGCCGGCCGTCGGCTTCGTCTCCTTTCCGCTGCTCGTCTGGCTTCTGGATGGCGCGAGCGGAAAGCCGGGCGCGGGCCTGATCCGGCGCTCCTGCCCCGCTTTCCGCATCGGCTGGTGCTTCGGCTTCGGATATTTCGTGGCCGGTCTCTGGTGGCTGGGCGCGGCGATCCTGGTGGACGGGGCGGAGTTCTGGTGGGCGCTGCCGCTCGCCGTGTTCGCACTGCCCATGGCGCTCGCGATCTACTGGGGTTTGGCGGCCGCACTCGCGCGCTTGTTCTGGAGCGATGGCGCCCTGCGCCTGTTCGCCCTCGCGGCCTCGATCGCCCTGTTCGAGGACCTGCGCGGAATGCTCCTCACCGGCTTCACCTGGAACACGGTCGGCGCCATCGCCGCGCCCGTGCCGCTGCTCATGGGCTCGGTTTCGGTGGTTGGTCTCAACGGGCTGACGCTGCTGTCCGTTTTCGTGTTCTCGCTGCCGGCGCTCCTGGCGACCCCGGCGCGCGGGCGTGCCTTGGCGTCGGTGTTCGGCGTTGTGCTCGTTGGCGCCCATGTTGCCTATGGCTGGTGGCATGTTTCGAATGCGCCCGCCGGCCATGTCGCCGGCGTCACCCTGCGCCTCGTTCAGCCCAATATCCTGCAGGGCCAGAAATGGGACCCGGCCGAGGCCGAGCGCATCTTTTCGCGCCAGCTGGAACTGACCCAAGCGCCCATGCCGCCCGCGCCGATTCTCCAGGGCGATGGGAGCGCCCAGACGCCCTCCACGGAGCCCGGCCGACGCCTCGTGGTCTGGCCGGAATCCTCCTTCCCCTTCATTCTCACCCAGCGGCCGGACGCGGTGGCGAGCCTTGCCGAGGCGCTGGGCCCAGGCGACACGCTGATCGCAGGGGCGACGCGCATGGAAGGGGAGGGCGCCAAGGCCCGCTTCTTCAATTCGGTCTATGTGATCGGCGAGGACGGGACGATCCTCGACGCGCAGGACAAGCTGCATCTCGTGCCCTTCGGCGAATATCTGCCGTTTCAGGCGCTGCTCGAAAGCTGGGGCATCAATCAGTTGACGCATCTGCCAGGCGGCTTCTCGCCCGGTGCCTCGCGTCGCGATCTGGAGGCGGGGCCGGGCGGCCCGCGCTTCCTGCCGCTCATCTGCTACGAGATCATCTTTCCCGGCGAGATCGGCACGCGGGCCACGCGCCCTGACTTCATCCTCAACGTGACGAACGATGCCTGGTACGGCCGCACGCCCGGCCCCTACCAGCATCTGCGCCAAGCCCAACTGACGGCGGTGGCTTTCGGCCTGCCGCTCGTGCGCGCCGCCAATACGGGCATTTCGATCGTCACCGATTCGGTCGGGCGGCCCGTGGCCGGCTTGGCGCTTGGGCAAGGAGGGACGGTGGATGCCGACCTGCCCCTGCCCGGCGCGCCGACGCCCTATGCGCGATGGGGCGAAAAGGTCTTCTACGGGCTTCTGGCGCTGTTCGGCCTTGCGGCTGTTATCGGCTATGTCCGATTTCGCCGCTCCGCCGATTGACGCGCGCACGGGCACTCCCTAACGAAACCTCTGTAGGAATACATACAGATCAATCGTAGCGCCCGCCGACCGGACGTCATGCCGCTGCGGTCTGCGACGGCGGGGGCGGAAGGCACGGCGATGGTGGAAGCGAAGAAGACGCCGAACCCTGTGGATGTTCATGTGGGCTCGCGGCTTCGCCTGCGCCGCACGAGTCTGGGCATGAGCCAGGAGAAGCTCGGCGAGCATCTCGGCATCACCTTCCAGCAGATCCAGAAATACGAAAAGGGCACCAACCGCATCGGCGCGAGCCGGTTGCAGAACATCTCCGCCGTGCTCTCGACGCCGGTGTCCTTCTTCTTCGATGGGCTGGACTCCCAGCCCTCCGGGCTGACAGAGCTGAACGAGCCGGCCAGCGATTTCGTGCATGACGCACCGCACTCGGCCGAAATGCTCCAGCTGACACGCGCCTTCCAGCGCATTGCCGATCCCAAGGTCCGCCGGCGCGTGCTCGACCTCGTGCGAGCCTTGTCCTCCGCAGACGATGACGGCGAAAACGACTGAAACTGGTCGATTTTGGCGCGATCCGGCGGTTTCGCGCTGGAAATTTCGCTTGCGCGAAGAGCCCTCATTTCCTAACCCCGGCGAGCCCGCGACCGAAGTGGGCTGAAGCGGCAAGTCGGACCCTCTCCGACGGCACGGGAGAGTTCCAGGCACATGGCGCGCAGCGACTACCTCTTCACCTCGGAAAGCGTTTCCGAAGGACATCCCGACAAGGTTTGCGACCGCATCTCCGACGAGATCGTGGATCTTCTCTACAAGGAAGCGCGCAAGAGCGGCATGGACGCCTCGCTTCTGCGCGTCGCCTGCGAAACGCTGGCGACCACGAACCGCATCATCATCGCCGGTGAAGTGCGCTGCTCGGTCGAGGCGGGCCGGCTGAAGTCGAAGGTCCGCTCGGCGGCGCGCAAGGCCGTGAAGGCGATCGGCTACGAGCAGGACGGCTTCCACTGGAAGACCGCCAAGATCGACGTTCTCCTGCACGAGCAGTCCGCCGACATCGCCCAGGGCGTGGATGTGGGCGGTGAGAAGAACACCGAAGGCGCGGGCGACCAGGGCATCATGTTCGGCTATGCCTGCCGCGAAACGGCGGAGCTGATGCCGGCCCCGATCTTCTACGCGCAGAAGATTCTGGAGCGTCTGGCGACGGCCCGCAAGGCGGCCGAGGGCGACGCCGGCAAGCTCGGCCCCGATGCCAAGACGCAGGTGACGGTTCGTTACAAGGACGGCAAGCCGTCCGAGATCGTGTCGATCGTGCTCTCGACCCAGCATCTGGACGAGTCGCTGAATTCCAAGGACGTGCGCGCCATCGTCGAGCCCTTCGTGCGCGAGGCCGTCGCCGAACTGCCGATCGCGGCCGATTGCGTCTGGCACGTCAACCCGACCGGCAAGTTCGTGATCGGCGGACCGGATGGCGACGCGGGCCTCACGGGCCGCAAGATCATCGTGGACACCTATGGCGGCGCGGCCCCTCATGGCGGCGGCGCCTTCTCGGGCAAGGACCCGACCAAGGTCGACCGCTCGGCCGCCTATGCCGCGCGCTATCTCGCCAAGAACGTGGTGGCCGCCAAGCTTGCCGATCGCTGCACGATCCAGCTGTCCTACGCGATCGGCGTCGCCGAGCCGCTGTCGGTCTATGTCGATCTGCACGGCACCGGCACGGTGGACGAGGCGGCCGTCGAGACGGCGCTGCGCGAGGTCATGGACCTGACGCCGCGCGGCATTCGCGAGCATCTCCAGCTCACCCGCCCGATCTACGCCAAGACCTCCGCCTATGGCCATTTCGGCCGCAAGCCCGGCCGTGACGGTTCCTTCTCCTGGGAGCGCACCGACCTCATCTCCAAGCTGAAGTCTGCTCTTGGCCGCTGAACGACGCATCAACGGCACCAAGGCTCGAGTCCGCGAGAACTTCTTCGGCCGTTCTCGCGGCAAGACCCTGCGCCCTCTCCAGGCCGATCTCCTGGACGAGCGGATGCCCGTGCTCGGCCTCGACCTGTCGCAGCCCGCGCCGGGGAATCTCACGTCGCTGTTCGAGGCCGAGGTCTCAGGCGTCCGGCTGGAGATCGGGTTCGGCGGGGGCGAGCATCTTCACATGGAGTCCGGCCGTCATGCCGGCACGGGTTTCATCGGCGTCGAGCCGTTCCGCAACTCCATGGCCAAGATGCTGGTCGCGCTCGAAGAAGAGCCGCGCCCCAACCTGCGCCTGTTCGGCGACGACGCGACGCTGCTTCTGGATTGGCTGCCGGATGCATGTTTGAGCGGCATCGATCTGTTCTATCCCGACCCCTGGCCCAAGAAGAAGCACTGGAAGCGCCGCTTCGTGAACGAGCGCACGCTGCGCCGCTTCGCCCGCGTGATGAAGCCCGGCGCGCTGTTCCGCTTCGCCTCGGACATCGAGACCTATGTGGACTGGACGCTGACGCATCTGCGCGATCACGAGGCCTTCGAATGGCTGGCGCAGTCCCCGGCCGACTGGCATACGCCCTATGAGGGCTGGCCCGGCACGCGCTACGAGGCCAAGGCGCATCGCGAGGGGCGCAAGGGCGCCTATCTCACCTTCCGCCGGATCTGAGCTTGCGACCCTCCCGCCGCCCCGCGACATAGCGTGGGGCGAGGGCAGCGTCGTTCAGCGCTTGGTCCAGCTCTGCGTCTTGCAGAAGACCTTGAGGGCGCAGCCCGTCAGCTTCAGCAACGCGCCCGCCACCTCGGCCTTGCCGGCATAGGTGCGCTCCGCTTGCGGATCGGTGATCTCGCCCTCATAGGTTCCCGCCGAGCCGCTCATGCGCCCGATCTGGCGTCCCTTGAACTTGCCGGTGGTGAGGCTGATGCAGAAGGCGTCGCCGCAGGGCGCGATGCTGGCAATCTCGCCCGATGCCGTTCGCCAGTTGCCGACAACGGGTTCGGCCGCGCTCGCCGAACCGAAGGTCGCGATCAGCAGCCCGCTCGCGGCGATCAGGCGTGTCATCTGGTGTCTCATGCGCTTGGTCCTCCCGGCCTGTGGAACGGGCAGGTTGACCTGTTCCGCGACGTCTGTCGAATGGCGGCGATCTTGGATCAACAGCTTTGGCGAAAGTCCGGGACGGCGGGCGCTCGCCAGCGCGGCGCAAGGCTTGCCAGGAAGCGCGTTGAAGCGTATAGGAAACTCAAATTCTCTGCGATGCGATCGTGAGAGTGGGTCCACCCGGTCCCGCTCTTTTTTGTTACAAGGGGTCGGCGTCGCGACCGGGGCAGGGATCGGACGACACCGATCCGATCGCCTCGTGAACCATTCGGAGACTTCGTGACGGATCGCATCATCATCGAACAAGGCATCGAGGCGCGTGTCGCCGCGATCGTGGAGCCAGTGATCGAACAGATCGGATACCGGCTCGTGCGGGTGCGCGTGTCGGCGATGAACGGCGCGACGCTGCAGATCATGGCCGAGCGGCCGGACGGTTCGATGACGGTCGAGGATTGCGAAGCCGTCAGCCGGGCCGTGTCGCCGGTGCTGGACGTCGAAGACCCGATGGACCGCGCCTATCATCTGGAAGTTTCCTCGCCCGGCATCGATCGTCCGCTGGTGCGCAAGGGCGATTTCGAGACCTGGACAGGTCAGCTTTTGAAACTCGAGACCAACCGGCTCGTTTCAGGTCGCAAGCGCTTTCGCGGCCGCGTCACCGAGGTGAGTGCCGAGGGTATCCGTCTGGAGCGCGACGGCGTTGCCTCGGAGGGCGGCGAGGCGGTTGTCGAAATCGCGTTCGACGCGCTGGCCGAGGCGCGCTTGATCCTGACCGACGATCTTCTGGCCGCTTCGCTGAAAGCCGACAAGGACGCCCGCCGCGCGCGGGGCCAGCCGGTGGACGAGGACGAGGACGGCGACGCCGCCCTGAACTGACGGGCGAGCCCATCCCAGCCGGACAGCGACCCAAGGGCCGCCCGGCCCATGAAACGAAGTCCCGCTCCGTGCGGGCGCGAGCCGAGAGCGGAAAGCCTTCGGGCCTTCCCCGGTTCACGACGAGGAGACGAACATGGCAGTCAGTGCGAACAGACTCGAGCTTCTGCAGATCGCGGATGCCGTCGCGCGGGAAAAGTCGATCGATCGTGAGATCGTCATCGCCGCCATGGCCGACGCCATCCAGAAGGCGGCGCGTTCGCGGTACGGCCAGGAAACCAATATCCGCGTCGACATCAACACCAAGACCGGCGAAATGAAGCTCCAGCGCTTGCTGGAAGTGGTGGAGCAGGTCGAGGACCCCGCGACCCAGATCTATCTGGAACTGGCGCGAGACAAGAATCCCGATGCCGAGCCGGGCGACTTCATCGCCGAGCAACTCCCGCCCATGGAGTTCGGCCGCATCGCCGCGCAGTCGGCCAAGCAGGTTATCGTGCAGAAGGTGCGCGAGGCCGAGCGCGACAAGCAGTATGAAGAGTTCATCGGCCGCGTCGGCGAGATCATCAACGGCACGGTGAAGCGCGTCGAATACGGCAATGTCATTGTCGATCTCGGCAAGGGCGAAGGCATCATCCGCCGCGACGAGCAGATCCCGCGCGAGCTGTTCCGCTACGGCGACCGCGTGCGCGCCTTCGTCTACGACGTGCGCCGCGAGCCGCGCGGACCGCAGATCTTCCTGTCGCGCACTCATCCGCAGTTCATGGCGAAGCTCTTCACCATGGAAGTGCCTGAGATCTACGACGGCATCATCGAGATCAAGGCCGTGGCGCGCGATCCCGGCTCCCGCGCCAAGATCGCCGTGATCTCGCGCGATTCCTCGGTGGATCCGGTCGGCGCCTGCGTCGGTATGCGCGGCTCGCGCGTTCAGGCCGTCGTCGCCGAGCTTCAGGGCGAAAAGATCGACATTATTCCCTGGTCGCCGGAGGCTGCCTCCTTCCTCGTCAACGCGCTTCAGCCGGCCAAGGTCGCCAAGGTCGTTCTGGATGAGGACGCCGAGCGTATTGAAGTCGTCGTTCCCGATGACCAATTGTCTCTTGCGATCGGCCGTCGTGGCCAGAACGTGCGCCTTGCCTCGCAGTTGACGGGCTGGGACATCGACATCCTGACCGAGCAGGAAGAATCCGAGCGCCGCCAGAAGGAATTCGCCGAGCGCTCCGCCCTGTTCATGGACGCCCTCAATGTCGACGAAATGGTCGGCCAGTTGCTCGCGTCCGAAGGCTTCGCCTCGGTCGAGGAAGTGGCCTATGTCGATGTGGACGACGTGGCCGCGATCGAGGGCTTCGACGAGGATACGGCGGCCGAGATCCAGAACCGCGCCAAGGAATATCTGGATCGCCGCGAGGCCGAACTGGACGACAAGCGCCGCGCGCTGGGCGTTGCCGACGAGCTTCGCGAGATCGACGGCCTGACGACGCCGATGCTGGTGGCGCTGGGCGAAGACGGTGTGAAGACGATGGAAGACTTCGCCGGCTGCGCGGCAGACGACCTGATCGGCTGGAGCGAGCGCAAGGACGGCGAAACCAAGCGGTTCCAAGGCGCGTTGTCGGGCTTCGATGTCAGCCGCACCGATGCCGAGGCCATGATCATGCAGGCCCGCGTGAAGGCCGGCTGGGTCGAGGAAGAGCCCGAAGAGGTTGAGGTCGCCGAAGACGAAGACGTCTGAGGCGGACTGACGAACGAATAACGGATTGACGAAGGCGGATATGGACGAAGCGTTGGACGACGGACTGGAGGAGGCGGTGATGAACGGACGTATGTGCATCGTGTCGCGCCGCTCTCTCGAGCCCGACGCCCTCGTGCGCTTCGTGGCCGCGCCGGATGGCCGGGTCGTCCCCGATCTCAAGCGCCGGCTGCCGGGTCGGGGCGCGCATGTCGAGGCGCGGCGCGAGACCGTGGAACTGGCCGTGAAGCGCCGGCTCTTCTCGCGCGCGCTGAAGCGCGAAGTCTCCGGCCTCGAAACGCTGGCGGCGGATCTCGACTCGCTGCTCCTGCGTGCCGCGCTCGGCTCGCTCTCCATGGCGCGCAAGGCGGGGCAGATCATCACCGGGTCGGCCAAGGTCGACGCGGCTCTGCGCACCGGCAAGGCGGCCGCGACGCTTCATGCCAGCGACGCGGCGCCCGACGGCATCCGCAAGCTGGACGGCGCGCGCCATGCCGGAGAGGTCTCCGGGCGGGCGAGCCCGACGGTTTCGTTCCGTTTATTCACGGCAGACGAAATGAGCTTGGCCTTGGGCGGCGAAAATGTGGTACACGCGGCCATCTTGCCCGGCATGGCCGGGGTGGCGCTCGTCCAGCGCCTCGAAGCGCTTTGCGCGTATCGAGGCGAAGAGGCCGGTCAGGACACTTTTCTCCCGGCCGATCCATGAGGCCGCATCAATGTTCAACAACAAAGCTTGGTTGCGAAATGCTCTAGGCACGGATAATGGGCGCGAGGACACGATCCCGCGCAGGAAGCGGAAATACACATGAGCGACACGAAATCCGGCGACGACAAGACGCTGAGCGTCACCCCGAAGAAGACCTTGAGCCTCAAGCCCGGCGGCAACGCCTCGCCGGCGACCGTCCGCCAGAGTTTCTCGCATGGGCGTACGAACAACGTCGTCGTCGAAACGAAGAAGCGCAAGTTCTCCAAGCCCGAGGACGCGGCCAAGCCCGCAGCTCCCGCCGCTGGAGCTGCAGCGCCGGCCGGTGCGACCGCGCGCCCCGCGCTGACGCCCGCCCAGCAGGCGGCGCTGGCTCGTGCCGCTGAAAACCCGCAGGCGCCCGTTCCCCCGGATGTGCCGCTCGCCGCCAAGCCGGCCGCTCCGGTGGCGGAAGCCGCCGCGCCGGCGCCCGCCCCTGTTGCAGAAGCCCCCGCGCCGGCCCCGGCTGCAAGTGCGCCCGCGCCTGAACCCGTCAAGGCCGAAGCGCCCGTCGCTCCGGCTCCGCAAGCCGAACCCGTGGCTCCGGCCGCGCCGGTGGCAGAGGCTCCGTCCGAGCCGGTTGCCGCCGCCGCTGCGCCTGCGACCACTCCCGTTTCCCCGCCCGAACCGCCAAGAGCCGACACCCTGAAGCCGACCGCCCCCGAATCCACCAAGGCCGCACAGGCCCCTGCCGCTCCGGCTCCCACCGGCGCCGCGCGCCCGGCTACGGGTGCCCCCGCGCGCCCCGGCCAGCCCGCGGGCCGCACCGACGGCCATCGTCCGGCCGGATCGCAGGGCGCAGCGCGCCCCGGCCAGCCTGCCGGTGCTCGTCCCGGCCAGTCCGGCGCTTACGGCCAGCAACGCCCCGGCCAGGGCCCGGCCGGTCAGCAGCGCCCCGGTCAGTCGGGGCGTCCCGGCCAGCCGCAGGGCAGCCGTCCGGGTGCTCCGGCGCAGAACGCGGCCCCCGGCGCGAAGCAGCCGCGCGGCGCGGTCCTGTCGGACCTGTCGTCCAAGGAAATGGATGCCCGCCGCCGCGCGCTGATTCTCGCGCAGCAGCGCGAGGTCGAAGACCGTCGCCTGTTCCAGATCGAAGAAGCGCGCCGCGTCGCCGAAGACGAGCGTCGCCGCGCCGAGCGTGAGGAATCCGAGCGCCGTCAGGCCGAGGAACTCGCGCGCGTCGAGATGGAAGCCGCTGCCCGCAAGAAGGCCGAGGAGGACGCCGCTCGCCGCGCCGCCGCCCGGCCGCAGACCACGGGCCGCGCCAAGCCGGCCGAAGTCATCCCCGGCCCGCCGCCGGTAGACGATGGCCTGGGCCTGCGCCCGGCCGGCCGCACCGACCTCACCAAGAAGACCCGTGCGGACGACGAGGACGATCGTCGCGGCCCCGCTGGCGCGCGCCGTGGCCCTCCGGGCCGCACGCCCGTCGTCGAGGCGCCCAAGCCGACGCGTTCGCGCACCGGCGACGACCGTCGCGGCGCCGGCCGCGTCAATGTCGAGCGCGCCCTGTCGGACGAGGATGCGCGCGGCCGCTCGCTCTCCTCGATGCGTCGCCGTCAGGAGAAGTTCAAGCGTTCGCAGCAGAACCAGCAACGTGAGAAGATTTCCCGCGAAGTGATCATCCCCGAGACCATCACCATCCAGGAACTCGCCAACCGCATGTCCGAGCGGGCGGTGGACGTCATCAAGTATCTGATGGCGCAGGGCCAGATGATGAAGCCCGGCGACGTGATCGACGCCGATCTGGCCGAGATCATCGCGACCGAATTCGGCCACACGCCCCGTCGCGTGGCGGAGTCGGACGTCGAAACCGGCATCTTCGACGTCGCCAGCAATCCCGAGAAGCTCGTCTCGCGTCCCCCGGTCGTCACGATCATGGGTCACGTCGATCACGGCAAGACCTCGCTGCTCGACGCGATCCGCAAGACCAGCGTCGTTTCGGGCGAAGCCGGCGGCATCACGCAGCATATCGGCGCCTATCAGGTCGAGCGGGACGGTCACCTGATCTCCTTCATCGACACGCCGGGCCACGAGGCGTTCACCGCCATGCGTGCTCGCGGCGCTCAGGCGACCGACATCGCGATCCTCGTGGTGGCGGCCGACGACAGCGTCATGCCGCAGACGATCGAGTCGATCAGCCATGCCAAGGCGGCCGGTGTGCCGATCATCGTGGCGATCAACAAGATCGACAAGCCCGGCGCCGACGCCCAGAAGGTGCGCACGAACCTCCTCCAGCATGAGGTGTTCGTGGAATCCATGGGTGGCGAAGTGCTCGACGTCGAGGTTTCGGCCAAGGCCGGCACCAATCTCGACAAGCTGCTCGAAGCCATTCTCCTTCAGGCCGAAATCCTTGATCTCAAGGCCGATCCCGAGCGCACCGCCGAAGGCGTCGTCATCGAAGCGCAGCTCGATCGTGGCCGTGGCCCGGTTGCGACCGCGCTGGTCCAGGCCGGTACGCTCAAGCAGGGCGATATCGTGGTGGCCGGCGACCAGTGGGGCCGCGTGCGCGCCCTGGTGGACGACAAGGGTCGCCAGCTGAAGACGGCCGGTCCTTCGACCCCGGTCGAGATCCTCGGCATGCAGGGCACGCCGCTGGCGGGCGACCGCTTCGCCGTGGTCAAGGACGAGGCGCAGGCCCGCGAGATCACCGAGTACCGCCAGCGTCTGACGCGCGACAAGGCCGTGGCCAAGTCCGCCGGCCAGCGCGGCTCGCTCGAGCAGATGATGATGACGCTGCAGGATTCGGGTCTCAAGACCTTCCCGCTGCTCATCAAGGGCGACGTGCAGGGTTCGGTCGAGGCCATCAACGTGGCGCTCGAAAAGCTTGGCACCGACGAAGTGCAGGCTCGCATCGTCCATTCGGGCGCCGGTGCCATCACCGAGTCCGACGTTCAGCTGGCCGCGACCTCCAAGGCCGCGATCATCGGCTTCAACGTCCGCGCCAATGCGCAGGCCCGTCAGGCCGCCGAGCGCGAGGGCATCGAGATCCGCTACTACAACATCATCTACGATCTGGTGGATGACGTGAAGCAGGCGATGTCGGGCCTTCTCTCGCCGGAGCGCCGCGAGACGTTCCTCGGCAATGCCGAGATCCTGGAAGTCTTCCAGATCACCAAAGTCGGCAAGGTCGCGGGTTGCCGCGTCACGGAAGGCAAGGTCGAGCGTGGTGCGGGCGTGCGCCTCATCCGCGACGGCGTGGTCATCCACGAAGGCACGCTCAAGACGCTCAAGCGCTTCAAGGACGAAGTCGCCGAAGTGCCGGGCGGTCAGGAATGCGGTATGGCCTTCCAGAACTACGACGATATCCGCGTCGGCGATATCATCGAAAACTTCCGCGTGGAGCACATCGCCCGCTCGCTGTAAGGCGAGGGCGATCGGGGGCCGGTTCGCCGGCCCCGCTTCCCGGCGAGTCCGCCCTGCGCCCGAATGGCGCGCGGTGCGGTCGGCGGGATCGATACGGAAACCGGCGCGCCCAAGGGCGGCCATAGTTTCCAGCGAAGGATGATGAGGCCCGGCGGTGACGCCGGGCCGTTCTCTTCGTGTGGATCGAAACGGCCGGTCTCCGAGCGAGACGGCCAGGACGTCGCTGAGCTCGAAACTCTCCGTTCGAACCGGTGCGGTCGCTCCCCTTGGGCGCGGCCGATGGCGCAGCGTTGCAAGAGGCAAACATGGCTAAGCATGCCAATACCCCCAAGGGGCCGTCGCAGCGTCAGCTGTCGGTCGGCGAAAAGGTTCGCCACGCGCTGACCGAGGCGCTTCAGCGCGGCGATCTGCGCGATCCGCTTCTGGAGCGCGCCGTCGTGACCGTGTCGGAAGTGCGCATGTCGCCCGACCTCAAGCTCGCGACCGCCTACGTCACGGTTCTCGGCCAAGCCGAGCTGAAGCCCTTCGTGGACGCCTTGAACGGCCACGCGAAGTATCTGAGGGGGCGGCTCTCTCCGGCCCTTCGGCAGATGAAGTACATGCCCGAGGTTCGCTTCCGCGAGGACGACAGTTTCGACAATTACGCCCGGATCGACGCGCTTCTGCGCTCGCCCGACGTGATGCGAGACCTGGAGGAAACCGAGGGCCGGGACGATAACGAGGAAGAACGCTGATGGCACGGCGCGGCAAGAAGCCGAAGGGGCGCCCGATTTCGGGCTGGGTGATCTTCGACAAGCCGGTGGGCATGGGCTCCACCGAGGCGGTCGCCAAGATCAAGTGGTTGTATTTCGCGCAGAAGGCGGGTCACGCCGGAACGCTCGATCCGCTGGCGTCTGGCATGCTGCCGATCGCGCTGGGCGACGCCACCAAGACCGTTCCCTTCGTGATGGACGGTCGCAAGACCTATCGCTTCGCGGTGACCTGGGGCGCGGAAACCACGACCGACGACACGGAAGGCCCGGTGACGAACACGTCCGACCGCCGTCCGACGCGTGCCGAGGTGGAATCGCGCCTTCCCGCCTATATCGGCGAGATTTCGCAGGTTCCCCCGGCCTTCTCCGCCATCAAGATCGATGGCGAGCGGGCCTATGATCTCGCCCGCGCCGGCGAGGCCGTGGAGATCGCAGCCCGCACCGTGACGGTCCACAAGCTGGACATCGTCTCGATGGACGAGACGACCACCGTGTTCGAGGCCGATTGCGGCAAGGGCACCTATGTCCGCTCGATCGCGCGCGATCTCGGCCGCGATCTCGGCTGCTTCGGCCACGTCACGGAACTGCGCCGCATCCGCGTCGGCGCGTTCGACGAAGACGATCTGATCACGCTGGACGATCTGATGGACGCCGCCGAGGACGGGCTGGAAGAGCTCGACCAGGAAGCGATCGATTCGGGTGCACGCCCGCGCGTCGTGCGCTTCCAGGCGCTGGACGAGTTCGTGCTGGATGCCGCGACCGCGCTGTCGGACCTCTACGAAGTGGCGCTCAGCGACGATCAGGCCGGGCGCGTCCTGTCGGGCAATCCCGTGCTTCTGCGCGGGCGTGATGCGCCGGCCTTCTGCGAGGAAGCCTATGCGACCGGCCATGGCCGCCTCGTCGCGCTCGGCTCGATCGATCAAGGCGCCTTCCATCCCAAGCGCGTCTTCGGCGGGCGCGGCTGAACGCCGCCACGCCACGGAGGCAACCATGCTCCGCCCGGTCGCTTTAAAAGCGGCCGGGCTTTTTGTGGCCTGGGCGTTGGAGAAAAGGAACCGGGCATGAGAATCGACCCGCAGGCGCAGGCGGTGCTGGACGAGATCGCGGCCAGATCGAAAGGCCAGCCGATGCCGCGCAACGCAGCCGAAAAGCTGGCGCAGGCGCGCGCCGACACGGCCTCGCTCGCGCGCTTTTCGGCCCCGCCTCCTGCCGGCGTCGAGGTCGAGCACGGCGAAGCGCAAGGGCGGAGCGGACATACCATCCCGTTGCGCCTGTATCGCCCTTCCGGCGCGTCCCGCGTGCTTCTGTGGTTTCACGGCGGCGGTGCGATCGCGGGCTCGCTCGACACGCACGAGGCCTCGCTCATGGCGCTCGCCGAGCGCACCGGGCGGATCGTCGTGTCGGTCGGCTACCGCCTCGCTCCCGAAGCGCGCTACCCCGCTCAACACGAAGACTGCTTCGACGCTGCGCGTTATGTCGCCGAGGGCGGTCTCGGCTTGCCAACTGAGAACTGGGCAATCGGCGGAGACTCGATCGGCGGTCTTTACGCGACGGCCACGGCCCATGCGCTGCGCGAGGAGGGCGTTCGCCCGCTGCCGCAGGCGCAGATCCTGCTCTACCCCAACACGGATCTTCGCGACACGCGCACCCATGCGTCACTGGAGGAGAACGAGGGGCGGATCATGACGCGCGCCTCGCTCCATTACGAAGCCGATCAATCCGTGCCGCGTCATGCCGACCGGCTGAAGCCCGATGTCTCGCCCCTCGTGGCGGACGATCTCGCCGGTCTGCCGCCCTGCTTTTTGGCCATCTGCGAGGCGGACCCGCTGCGCGACGAGGGCGACGCCTATGGCGACGCGCTGGAGACTGCGGGCGTACCGCTGGAGCGCCGTCGCTATGCCGGCATGATCCACGCCTTCCTTCAGATGAACGACCGGATCGATCGGGCCGGTCAACTCCTGGGCGATATCGCGGCCTTCCTGAAGCCGCTCTGAATGCGTCCGACAGGCCTGCGGTTTGAGGACGGGCGCTGGGTGCCTGCCCGTCCTTATGGAGGAGAACCGCGCCGATGAATGGGGATCGGCGAGCCCTCGCGCCGATTCGAGGGCGGACGACAAACCGACCGCCAAGGCCTTTCGATAGGCCCTACAAACGCCCGCCGACCTCATCGAGATGGGCCAGCATATCGGCGGGGTCTTCATAAACGCGATAGGCGCCGGCGCGCTCCAACTCGCCCGCGCCATAGCCGCCACACAGGAGGCCGACGCCAAGGGCGCGGCAGCGCTGGGCGGCCAGCATGTCCCAGATGGAATCGCCCACCACCATGGCCGTTTCGATGGGGCGGTTCAGGCGCTCGGCGGCGGCCAGAAACAGGTCGGGGTCGGGTTTGGCGTATTTGACGAGATCGCGCGTGATGACGGGAACCTCGTTCGGATCGACATCCAGCGCCGCGAGATTGTGAGCCGCCGTCTCCATCCTTCCGCTGGTCGCGATGGCCCATGCGATGCCGGCCTCGGTCAGCGTGCGCAGCAACGCGCGCGCGCCGGGCAGGGGGCGGATACGCGGCGCCTGCCGGCCATAGGCGTCGGCATGGCGATGGCGGAGGCGCTCCAGAAGCTCTGGGCTGATGTCGGTGTTGGTCTCGCGCAGGAGCTGGTTGGTGAAGAGCCCGCCGCTCATGCCGATCTTGCGATGGATGCGCCAGACCGACAGGTCGATGCCCTCGGCGTCCAGCGCCTCCTGCCAAGCGAGAACATGATGATAGACGCTGTCCACCAGCGTTCCGTCGAGATCGAAAAGGAAGGTCGGCTCGATCCGCATGGCAGGGCCTTTCGCTCGGGGGCTGGAGCCTCGCGGCAAGGTGAGGCGCGCGAGCCTAGTCCTGGCTCCATCGAGCCAGAGAAAGTGCGGGAGCGGGCTGGGTCAAGCGTCGGGCTGGGCTGGAAAAAGGTGGATGGCCTCTCTTCTGCAGGAAGAGCCCCGGAGGCCGAGGCCATTTCCCCCCATTCCGATGGCCGTCCCGCGCCCTTGCTGGTCCGCTCGAAGACGCCATTTCGCGTGATGTCGATGGGACCGACTTTTCATCGCGCGGAAAGGAATTTAGGAACGTGCGATCGCGCTCGGCGCCTGATGGGACATCGATGGTCAAGGACGTGTCACCCGGAGACTCGTTGGAGCCGAGCGAGCGCGAACGAGCTCGGCTTGCGGCGCTGGCCGCCTATGGCATTCTCGACACACCGCCCGAAGAAGGGTTCGACGACATCGTTCTTCTGGCGCGCAGCCTGTGCAGCGCGCCCGTGGCGCTGGTCAGCCTCGTGGACCGGGACCGCCAATGGTTCAAGGCGCGCTCGGGGTTCGAGCCGCAGCAGACGCCGCTCAGCCAATCCGTCTGTATCCATGCGCTCGGCGGCGAAGGGCTGCTGGTCATTCCCGACCTGACGAAGGATGCGCGCACGGCGGCCAACACGCTGGTGACGCAGGACCCATTCCTGCGTTTCTATGCCGGCGCGCCCTTGATCACGCCATCGGGCGAAGTGCTCGGCTCGCTATGCGTCATCGACCATGCGCCACGGCCCGAAGGCTTGCGCGAGGACGAGGCGAGCGCGCTTCTGGCGCTGGCCCGGCAGGTGATGAGCGAGATGGAACTGCGGCGGGCTGTGCAGGAGCGGGATCGCGCGCTTCTGCAGAAGCGCCAGGGCGATCTTCGCCACCGGCAGATTCTGGACAGTGCGCTCGACCACGCGATCCTGTCGCTCGATCTCGGTGGCCGGATCACGGCCTGGAGTCGGGGGGCGGAGGCGCTCTGGGGTTGGGGTGAAGACGAGGCGTTGGGCCGGGAGGCCGATTTCGTCTTTCGCCAAGCCGGTCTGTCGCTCCCCATGCCCCCGATCTCCGTTGTTCTGGATGGCGCCAGCACGGGAGCCTTGTCGGAAGGCTGGCGTCAGCGCGCGGACGGCACCCGCTTCTTCGCCTCCAGTCGCATCACCCCGCTTCTGGACGATGGCGGGGTGCGCACAGGCTGGGTCGTCATCGTCAGCGAGCGGACGGTGGAGCGTCGGCGTGAGGATCGGCTGACGCTTCTGGCGGAAGCCTCCTCGGCGCTCCTGTCCAGCCAGGAGCCGAGCGAGACGCTGGCCTCGGTTCTGGGCGCCGGCGCGGGCCCGATCGGCTTCGATGAATGCTACCTGTTCGAGGTGGCGGAAGACGGGTGCCATCTTCATCTGGCGCAGGGCATCGGCCTCGACCCTTCCTTACGCGAAAGCCTCAGCCATGTGCCGCGAGAGCGCCCGCTCTGCGGGATCGTGGCCGAGACGGGAGAGCCGCTCATCCTGTCGGGCCTCTTGGGCGATGGCGAGCCGCGTCATGCGATCGCGCGCGAAGTCGGCTTCGACACCTATGCCGGCTTTCCGATCATCAGCAAGAAGCGGGTGCGCGGCGTCATCTCCTTCAGCCGGCGGGACGCTGCACCGTTCGACGCCGAAACGCTGGTCTTCTTCGCAACGCTCGCGCGCTTTGCCTCCGTGGTGTACGAGCGCATCGACGCCGAGCGCGAGCTGCGTGCGAGCGAAGCCAAATGGCGCGGCCTGTTCGAGGAGTTGAACGATGGTTTCGCGGTGGGGCGCATCGTGCGCGATGCGGGCGGCCGGATGCTGGATCTGCGCTACGAGGCGGTGAACCGCGCCTGGTGCCAGATGGCCGACCGCCCGCCGGGCGAGGTGGCAGGCCGGACGCTGCGCCAGATCTTTCCCCAGTTCGCGGCCGAATGGATGCTGGATTTCGTGCGTGCCGAAGAAACCGGCAACGCCGCGCGGTTCACCCGCTCGATCGAAGCGCTCGGCCGCTCCTATGACGGCGTGATGCAGATCACGGAAGGCGACGGTTTCGCCATTCTCCTGACCGAGGTCACGCACCGGGCCAAGGCCGAGGCGCATCGCGACGCGCTCGCCCGGATCGGCGATCTCCTGCTTCTGGTCGAGGACGAAGCGGAGATGCTGGACTGTGTGACGGGGCTTCTCGGCCGCACGCTGGATGTGGCCGCCGTCGCCTATGCCCATCCATCGGACAACGGAACGGCCCTGCTCATTCTGCGCCAATGGCGAAGGGAGGCGGAAGCGGGCGCCATCGAACCCCAGGGCGCTCTGGTCGAGCCGGAGGCGCTGGAACGGCTCCGTCGAGGGGAGGTGCTGGTCTTCCAGGAGGCGGAGAGTGGCTCCACCATCGATCATCCGGTGATGGAGGACGGACGTCTGGCGGCGGTGCTGCATGTCGGCGATATCAGCGCGCGCCGCTGGAGCGAAGAGGAAATCGCCTTCGTGCGCGATGCGGCCACGCGCATTCGCGCCGCGCTGGAACGCCGGCGCGTGGAAAGCCTCTTGCGCGACAATGAGAAGCGCCTTCTGACCCTCGTCCAGACCATGCCGGTCGGCGTGCTTCTGGCCGAGGCGCGCAGCGGGCGGCTGATCGCCAGCAACCGGCGCATGGAGGATATTCTGGGCCGGCCGGTCGCCAGTATTCTGCCAGCGGCCGATCTCGGCTTCGTTGCCTTCGACGGCGAAGGTCTGAAGATCGGCGTCGAGCGCTTTCCGCTTTGGCGCATGTTGAACGGCGAGGCCGATCGCGCCACGCTTGAAGCGCATCTGGAACGCCCCGACGGCAGCCGGGTGTGGATCGAGTTCCTGGGCGAGGCCATCCATGATGCGACGGGGCGGCTGCGCGGCGCGGTTCTCTGCGCCACCGACATCGAAGACCGCAAGCGCGCCGAAGCGCAGCAGCGGGTTCTGGCGCGCGAGCTGTCGCACCGTTTGAAGAACACACTGGCCGTGGTGCAATCGATCGCTTCGCAGACGCTGCGTTCGGCGCCCGACATCGAGACCGCGCGCGGCACCCTGTCCCAGCGCATCCAAGCCCTGTCAAAGGCGCATGAGATTCTGCTGATCGGCCAGCGCGACGCCGGCTCAGTGGAAGCAATTCTGCGCAGCGCCCTGGAGATCCACGACGCGGCCGGGCAGATCGCGCTGTCCGGGCCCGACCTTTTCGTGGGTCCGAATGCCGCGTTGTCACTGGCGCTGATCACCCATGAACTGGCGACCAACGCGGTCAAGTACGGCGCCTTGTCCGTCCCCGAAGGTCGCGTGGACGTCGTCTGGCGCAGGATCGACGGCGATGAAACGCGCGAGCCGAGCTTCGAGCTGCTCTGGCGCGAGCGAGGGGGGCCACCTGTCACGCCGCCCGCCCGCAAGGGCTTCGGCACGCGGCTCGTCGGCATCGGCCTGTCGCGTACCGGGCCGGGCCAAGTCGAACTCGACTATGATCCGGCCGGGCTCAGGTGCCGGATCACGGCCGCCCTCTCCGAACTTGCCGCCGATCAGGAGATGTGAGGCATGAGCCAGCGTCTTCTCGCCGATCCGGCCGCAGCCGTCGTGCTACGCATTTGCCGCTCGTCGCCGGGCTTCATTCCAATCGTTGCGCGTGGGCAGGTCTATCCCGTGCGCGAGAGCGATATCGGAAACTATCCCGTTCATTCCGATCTGTCGGTCGAGGATTTCGTTCTGGGGCTCGAAGCCCTGGGATGCCACTTCTTTCGCGACGGGATGGACGATGTTTGCGTGCGCGAGCCCGAAAGCTTCCGCTCTCCCGTTTGGGCCACGCGCGCCCGGCAAATCCAGGCTTTGATGACCGATACGTGGGAGGGGCGCCGCACCGCCCTGTCGGATTATCTGCACGAGCAGGATGGGCTATCCGACGCAGATTGAAAGGGTGACGTTCAATGGCGGACAGCCTCGCGCCTATGACGCAGGCTAAGCATCCCAGCCGCCAAGACCAGCTCGCGCCATACGATCGCTGGCCAATGCAGCGCCGCCGGAAAATCAAACTGATCCGCCGATGTTCGATTTCGAAGATGGAGAAGAGCGGGCTTCCCGGACTTGTCCGGTGAATTGGTGCCCAGGAAAGGAAAAGGCCTTTCGGGCGCAAAGATCAGACAAAACAGCTACTTACGAGTGCCTAGCTTTCGACGTTTGTATCACCACGGCGTATCGCCCGCAATGCGGCTTGCGCTGGGGGTATGACCTGCAATTTGAATGTCCACCTTGCGCTGGTAGTGTTGAAAAAGTCGTCGAGCAGTAATCTGCGGCTTCGGCGTGTGAGTGGATTTGCGACAATCCGCTTTTGACGAGACCAAGCGCCAATTCGACATCCAAGGGCTACCTCATTCGAAATTTCATTCTACCCCATGCTCGCCCTACCGGACCGCGAGACCAAGCGCCCGACTTTTTCAATGTTATCCGCGCGAAGCTGTCAGAATACGCAAACTGCTGACGTTTGATGTCAATAAGCTTCGGACTCTCAATTATACACTACACAGAGCGTCAATCAGCCGAACTCAAAACAACGAATTCACTCTAGCCAAAGATAAAACTCCAGAGAGCAGGCAAATTTGGCGTAATCGTCTTGCTTAGGAGGGGCGCGAAGACGGCGGTATAAAGACTTATGATAAACGGTGTTATTAGTAGTATTAAAATAGCCACTGTTAACCCAGACTTAAACCGGCCTCCTTCGAGCTTCGCAAGCCGCTGGGCCTGATCGTTGATCTGTTGTTGAAGAAGAAAAGAAGATGGATAAGACCCAACAAGGTTCTGTATCAAGCTCCTAGGTATCGCTTCGTAGCCTTTGGTAACCTTTTCCTCCGTTGTGCCGTCGTAATCAACAATCCAGAGGCGGAAGATCCGATCTCTACGTGATAGGCAGATTGCACGAGGGCCAGCATTAAAAACTCCGAAAACTAGTTTCCCGCAGTATCCCGGATCTGCATGAAAGCCAGACACGTTAATTAGGCCTTCAAGCTTCAAATCAGTTCTGACGTTGATTAACCCGATCGAATTAAGCGGCATGTGCAACCGCTCTAGAGTAATCAAATAGGCAAACTGACCTGGATCTAGCGTCAGAACGCTTTGCTTCTCGAAGTCGTGACGTAAATCCTTGGCGTTTGCGCAGGAGGTGTAAGCTTCATCCCCTAGGCTCAGTCGAAAACAGCCATCTTTAAATTCAACCTCATGGTTGCCCGGCGACTCGACTATGTTGGGAGCTTCGCTTTGCCATCTGGAAAGGGACCAAAAAGACATTTGCGAACACCTAAGATTCGGAATAAAAAGCGCGAATGCGCAGTTCAGCCCGGCGCTCCTCTAAAGCGCTACCGAGTTCCAGTTCAAGGCGCGCGAATTCTCCAATTAAAAGCATGAGAAGATCGCGGTTCGCTTGAACTACGATCTCTCTAAACGACTCAAGATGATCGATCTTCTCGCATCCGTCACAAAAACGGCCTGATGCATCGCAGAGGCGGCGAAAAGCCGATTCATCATCGTCAACTAACACCGTGGCCAGATGAACATCGGCAAGATTGTCCTGCAGCGCTATAGAGGCGCTCAATGCAACTAGCATCCAGTCGATTATCGTCTTGTGGTAGCTGTGGCTCCCGCTGCCACGCGCTAGACGTCCGCAATATTTACCGTAATGCAAACCGTAATGCTTTAGCCGATCTGTCCTAGACAGGCAGTGGATATCTTGATGATTAGCCGCATCGTGCGCGAACTGCATCTTTTGTTGGCTGGCAAGTTTGTCCATCATTACTAATCCGGCACCTAGAGCGTCACCAACGTCTTAACTCGTAGTCCATGTCACCGCAACGCGAGCGGGTCGTCTGGCCCGGGAGGATGCATCCCATTCGTGACGGTGGACGGAAACGAATGATACCAAAAGGGAGTAGCCTGCGCGATGTCTGGAAACTTGTCTTCAGCGTTTGTGGCTTTCGAAGGAGGAGGAGCGAAGGGGCTGCTTCATGTAGGAGCGCTAGCAGCACTGGAAGACCGCAATATCAAAGTGCGTGGCTATTCCGGTACCTCGGCAGGCTCAATCGTCGCAGCTCTCGCTGCAGCTGGATTTCGGTCGGATGAGATCGTTAATTCAACCGGGCGGTTGACGTTGATCGATCACATGGCCGAAATTGACCCGACGATCAGATCAGGACGCGATCTTTTCGGGATTGGCGGTTGGAGACGTGTCCAAAAGCTTCGATTCATTACGAGGCACGCCAAAGTCATCGGAGGTCTCAGTCTCGCCATCCTTGCAAGCAGTTGCTTTGGGGTAGGTTGGAGCGCGGCTCGCTCTTCGTGGTTGCTTTGCATGTTTTCGTCCGTCGTTTTTTTCGCCACAATAACTACTGGGGGGTACTTCTTCTGGCGAGCGTGGCAAGGTCTAAACCGCGTTGATACCGTTCGTCGGCTGTTTGGCATACTGCTCCAACAGAAAATGTTTCCCAACGATGTCGGGCGCGTAGTCCGTATGGGGGACATGGGAAAGAACGGTGGTCCCTCCTTAAAGATAGTAAGCGCTGACATCGACATGCGTGATATCCGGCTTTTCTCTGCTGAGGAAACTCCAGATGTTCCTGTTGCCGACGCGGTAGCTGCTTCGAGCTGTCTGCCAATTATCTTCAAACCTCATGTCATTCAGGACCGACGTCACGTGGACGGAGGAATTGTATCGAATCTTCCCGCGTGGCCATTCGATGAGGAGCGCGAGTTAGCATCCAATACGATTACCATCGCGGTCCAGGTTGTAAGCGTTCCGAGCAAATCAGATACGAATTGGCTCGAAGCGCTGACGATGACTGCGCTCTTTGGTGCGGGGCGACTAAGCTTGCGCGCGCTGGGTCGAGCAGAGTTCCTCAAGCTTCCAACCAAGGTGGAAACGCTTGAATTCGATATGTCTCTTGATAGAGCCTGCGAAGTGGTTGCAGATGCCCGAACGGCTGCTGGTGTCGCACTCGATGACCGCCTAGTGGAGACGCCGAGGAACTACCGGAATGCCTGCGGCTTGGTGCAGGCGATTGCCGAAGAGGCAATCGAAGAAGTGCTTGGCATCGAAGGAAGTCGTGTTCGCGCGGCCGTGGCTCTTCAAGACCTAGACTACCATCACTCCCTACGTCTTCGTTACGCGCAGGGCTTCAAGGCAGATTATGATGCTGATCTGCTTTTACCGATTAACGGTACGGCTGCGGGGCAGGCTTGGAAGACGAGACAGGCGGTGTTTGAAACACACCCGTTCACACCACATATCATGATGCACGGCGACGACCATGTTGCGCGTCGTGAGGCAATTTGGGCGAATCGGCGCTGGATCATGGCTGTACCTGTGGCGACTGATTTGGGAGACGGACCGCTGGTTGTGCAGATTGACGGCGACGCGGACTTCTCACAAGATCGTGTCGCTGCAGCGGACGTGCTCGCTGAATTGGAAAACATTGTAAAAGGGTTCTTCGAGAGGATCGAAGCCGCACGTAAAATTGGAGAATCGGCCGATGTCGAATGATATCAACGAGGACCTAGTAGCGCTTAAGCGTCGCGAGCGGGTACGCGCGATTGCGGAAAAGAGGCGGGAGGATATGCAGCGAGTGACAGAGGATTTCGCCGTCAGTTTACGAAGAAAGCAGGAGGCTGTTAGTCATATCTACGACGATGCCTTGCGTCGCGCTGTAAGCAAGTGAAAGCCCCTCTGTCGCGATCGAACCATAATCGCGATTGGAATGGATCTGATGCGCTTATCCAAAGCCGATGTTCTTTACGGCGATCCTAGAGATTGGCAAGGCGTTTTCACTCCTAACGAGTGTACGGCGGCCGATAGAAATAAGGATCCGATCCGTTACCTAACGTCTGTTTGGGCATTACGCGAGGCCGTTGTTAAAGTTTTAGGTGGCTTTCAGGATGGCCTTGCGCCAACGGACTTGGAAATATGTGATGCGCTATTGAACTATCCAAGTCTCAAAGCAACAGGCGGTGCCGCTATAGAGCTTCGTCGCAAGGGCATCGATCAAATCCTATTAGCTGGTCTATCGAACGCAGATCTCGTATTCGGTATCGCAATTGGGCTGAGCGCGCCGACAGGTTAGTCGAACAAGTCGTTTGGTAGCAGCGTTGATGGCGGTATGTGAAGTTGCACCCCCCATTTCGGGGGATAGTTTAGGGTTAATCTGTCGCGGACTGGCTGAAAGACTTGTTTGATCCGTGTGCGCCCACTTACTCCTTGAATCTCAGGGTGTGCAACCCGGGCGTACTTTGAAATTTCACAGAAGAGATTTTGGCAGTCGATTGACTTCAAACGACGACCTCCAAGGTCTCTGAACGCAAGCCCCAGCCGCTCAAACTCTGCTTCTTGCCGATCACGCATCATCTCAATGATGTCTCTGGCCTGAGCGGGTTTTGCCCGTGCGAAGCATTTCGCGATCCCGTCGTGAGCGCCGGGACCGGCGACGACAAAGTCATCTTCGTCAAAATTGAAGGCATTCGAATAATTGAGATCGATTGTAAGTTGAAAGGCCAGGAACGGACCTAGGGAGGGCACTGACCGCAGATTGCGATACAGGTCAGCTAGACCATCTGCCTGTTCCAGTTGGTGGCTAAAATCTCTATCCAGAAGGTCGGCGATCAATCTTAGATGGCCAACATGCTTCGGCTGCGGGCGAGAGCTTGCCACTGGCGGGATAATATATGCGGATGAGTAGATGCGCCGCCCCTGCTCCTTCGCATTCGTAAGGGTCTTTTCGTATTCTGTGGGATTGAATCCACTGACCGTAATGGGGCCATGCTTCGCTTCGATCAGAGCCCAAGTTTGAGATTTGTTGAATAAGCGGAACAAAATAGTCCGAAGAAAAATCTCCTTAGCGTCTTGCGACTGATCGTTATAAAGAACTTTACCTATGAGGTATTGACTTACCCGATCAGACGCCCGGTAGGCGTTGGTAAATCGGTAGTTTCTAAGAATGGGATCGGCGGACCACGGAGCTGAATCGCCGTTCATCCGGCGGTAGAAAATTTCCTGTCGTTCGGCTGCGAAGCGCCAGTAGCTGTCAAAAACACGCGTCGGCTCAAGAGCACGAAGGAAATTGTGCCCGGGGCCTGAGCGGCTAAATTCGTTTTGAGGAGGCTCGTTCTTCGGCAAGGGTAGAATGCACTCGATGATTGGATAACGCTAAGCGCTCCTCCAACAATGCTGGCAAGTCCGCAAGGGTTGGATCGCTCTTTTTTATGTTCTCAGCCTTGGCCGTTCCAACATATACGCTGATGCCGGCGAAGCCTCTGGCTACGTCGTTTATTGTCATTTGGCTTCCCAAAAACCGACCAAGCTGCATCAGCCCGAGATAATTCCCGTACCCGCGCGCCGCAATTTGTTGGGTTGCATAAAACGCATGTAGCACAACCCTCTGATCACTTGTGAATGATACGCTGATCTGCTGAAGACAAGGAAATTGAAGCTGCGCACTATCGCTATGGTCCCGGTGCGGATCAAAGGTACTCATCTGCCACATCGACTGTCGAGCTGTTGGATGGCTGTCATGTTTGCTCAAAAGTCGCTCTAATTGATTGGGTCCTTTGCCGTCCCCGTCAAAATCGACAAGGCGCTGAAAATATGTGCCTCGTCCATTATGCTTGCGATTCATCTCTTGAGCGCGACCGACAGCTTCGATGGCCTCTTCGAGAAAGGCGCTTCTGTCGTTTTGCATAATGCTCCAATGACGCTGGGGAAAGATCGTCCAAGCAGCCGTTTCAACACTTTGTCCATCGACTGCTTCGATGATCTTATCTGCCTGTGCTCGAATCTCGCCATCTTCAGCGATGGCATCGCCGCCAACATCTTCGATGGTAACTGTAAGAGGAGAAATTTTTGTTCGTCCAGGCTGGAGGAGAGCGCAGGCAATTTCAGCCCAAACAAATGATACGTTATCCCCTGATACGCTGTGAACTTTTGGGAAATCAGTCATCGTCGTTGTCCTCTAGGGCTCGGTATCTCGCGTCGCCATCGAAGTCAGTCTGCCAGACGTTGATCTGCGTTTGACGCCCCCCTCGCGTGATGGTGCTTCGTCCCCTTGCAACTGCCCGATAGAGGCGTCCACCGGCTGTGACCTTTTCGAACAGCAACGCGGAGCCATGATGGTCGTGCGGACCTGTCACTAGAAGCCCACCGCCCACCTCAAGCTCTACTGATGTTGTTCGGAAGTGACAGTCAAGCCACGTCAGACTTTTGAGATTGTTGTCGCCAATTAGGGTAGCGCGAATAGCCTTCGGCTGACTCCTGAGTAGGACTTTTGCCGTATCTTCGCCGAACTCGCTGAGACCCCATCTCAAATGCTGAACAAGCGTGGCGTAGCCTACACCATAGTCCGAAGCGATCGCAAAAATCTCCAGCGGCGAGGGGGCCGACCGATTGATTCCCCGCACGTGGAGTGCTTGGCGAATGCCAAAGGCTGGCATCAGAAGGTGACCGGCGAAGGCATCCGCCAAATCTTCTTCCACTGGTCGTCCAGCTTGATAGGCATTCTCTTGAGCGTCAATAGACATACCGTGGCCGAAGACGTGATGGCCGAGTTCGTGAGCGACCGTGAACGTTCGTCGAGGCATGGGTCGTAAAGAGGAGAGGACGATACGCGGACGTGGCTCGGGTACGTATGTGCCTTCCATGTCGAGCGCCTTTACGCGTATGCGAACTCCGAGGCGTTCCGCCACGCAGTAGGGAGAGATTGGATCGCTGTCGTCGAGGTTGAGGTTATCTCGACACTGCGCAGCTTCGCGGCTGCCATCCTGAAAAAGCGAGCGACGACTCGTCATTTAGAGTCCTTGTTGCCGCTGCTTGGTTCTTGAAATGACGCAATTATCTTGAGTAGCCCTTCGAGTGCTTCAGGCTTTAATTTGTTAAGTTCTCTTGCTGCGAAGCGCACACGAGGGTCGTCAGCTTCCAATGTTGTTGGAGTGCGACCTAATAAATAGTCAGGACTGGCGTCATAGAGATCGCTGAACCGCAAAAGCTCCTCGGCAGAAACTTTTCTCTGTCCAGCTTCGATCTGGCTAATTGTGGGCCGATGCATGCTCAGCAACTTGGCAACTTGACCCTGAGACAGACCTGCGAGTTCGCGTGCCTGTCGAAGGCGTGTTGCTAAAATTTCCGATCGGTCCTGTGACTTATCTATATTCATTCCGCAGCCTGAAGGAATTGTGGCTTCGGCTGTGCAGCCTTACAAATTTTGCGAGCGCTTTCGGCTATCGTTATGCCCGCTCCATTCCGGCGACCAAACACAGCTACATCCTTTGGTATTGATACGCTTAGAGTACGGGCTATGCGCGTTATGGCTACTGTCCACATCTTAGAGTCGAACTCCACGCACTTCTCTTCCGGAACGTCTGCTGAACCTAAGACTGGCGGCGCATGCCCGAACGATGCCTCCATTTTGGAAATCACATCGATAATGGCTTTCGTTACGGTCTTCTCGTCCACGACCAGATCCTCCGAAATCGCCTTACGGGTTGTAAGATAATATTACGGGTGTGCTTGTCAAGCGGGTGCCGTTCTCGAAAATGGTGCCAGCGGCCGAGCATCGCTGCACCCATGTTCGCTTTCGAACGAAGGGGCATCATGGAAAAGCATAGGCAGTCATGCCTGCGGCCTCTCAAGCTGGCTATTCGGCCTTCGATCAATATGTCGCTGTAGGGGGCCAATAATAGAGACGCTTTGCGTTCTTTTGATGATATATCATATAGCATAGATTCGTTAGTCATATAGGAGTACAGCCGATTGACCCATTCTCTAAGAAATGAACGCTGTCCCTGCAGCGCTCAATGTCACTATGCGGCACACCTTGATGCTACGCACGCCGGCATCGGGGAAGCTATGTAACCTCCGGGTTGACGCTTGCTATTTGTGACCTGCTACGCCTCAGGCCTAAACCCTGAGGTGACCTATGACACGCATCGGCTACGCCCGCGTCAGCACGGCTGATCAAGACCTCGAACTGCAAATCGCCAAGCTCGAAGCCGAAGGCTGTGCCATCGTTCGATCCGAAAAGGTCTCTGGCGCCAGCCGGGACGGTCGGATCGAACTTGCCACCGTACTTCAATTCCTTCGGCCGGGTGACGAACTGGTCGTGACCCGCATCGATCGGCTTGGGCGCGACACGCGGGACGTTTTGAATCTCGTGCATGAATGTGAAGCGCGAGGGGCCTTCGTCACCGTGCTTGATCCTCACATCTCGACGCGAGGGGAGATGGGGCACGTCATCATCACGGTGCTGGGCATGGTCGCTCAAATGGAACGTCGCTTTATCAAGGAGCGCCAGCGGGAAGGTATCGAACGGGCCAAGGCCCGTGGAATCTATCGAGGCGGTCGGCAGCGCCTCGATCGCCAACAGATTGCCGAACTTCATGCCGAAGGCTTCGGCCCAGCCGCCATCGCGAAGGCGATCGGGTGCTCGCGTATGCAGGTCTACCGAATTCTGCGATCGGTCTGAGGATGCATTTTTCGCCGCATGCTTGCTGCTAGCGTCAAGGGCGAAATTTTTTGAAGTCAGCGACAGCTGCCTGCCATTCTGGAGCGGAGGCACGGCTGAGATGCGCGATTGCGATTGCGCAGGCGTGACCCGAGGGGGTTTTATAGTCTTTCCGTTCGAACAGCTCGCCGCCTAGATTGAGCGGCATTGTTTCGCGGTCCGACCTCGGCATATTGGACCATAGAAAGCTGCGGCCGGTCACAACGAGATGAGTTGGATCGTATTCACGTAGCATCTCGCGAAAGGCATCGTACGAGGCTCGGGCTTGGTCGCCAGTTGGCCTAACGTAAAGGTTTGGCATCGTGATTTGAATGAAATTGTAGAAGCCGACATCATCAAAGGCGGACTGCTTGTCGATTTCCCATGCTTTTTGTCCGGTTAGGACGCGCGCAGCAATGGTGAGAAAACGAACGGCCCACTCTCCGCTGCGCCATTTTTGCACGACGGCCCGAGTGTATTCGAGTGGGTTATCATCGGGTTCGCCATAGTGGCTTTCCCCAACGAGCATAAGCCTCACACTGCTATCTCTGTAGCGTGGTCCAATGTATGGCTCGAAAGCAATCGAACTCAGCCGGTCTCCTCTTGTCTTAATCGTGGTGACTGAATTTGTACCAGACTGTTCGTTCGGCTGCGCTTTCGGATTAGACCTCTCGGCCACCTTTCCAGCCAACTCGTCGTTCAAGCTCCGGCCGTCATAGCCCAAATGGATGTTGCGATGGCAATTTGGGCAGATGGCAGCCATGTTCGCAACTTCATCATGTCCACCTACACTCAGAGCTGAAACATGATGAACCTCAAGGTAAGGGTAGCCGCTAGGCGTGATAAAGCTCGCCTCTTCCTCGCAGAGTTCACAGATGCCATCCGCCAGTTGCAATACGCGTGCTCGAATGAGCATGTTGCGCCGAAAGCGCGTTGATTTCGCTGTTATCCTTTCGGGAGGACCAAATCCGTTGATTTCCTGGTCAATGTCAGCGGCTGGTCGCTCAGTCTGGTCAAACGCCTGTGTGAGGATAATAGCCTCATTCCCATCCTTATCGTCCTCCGGAACTGGTTCTTCGGACGGAAAATCGCCGGCGTTTAGAGGCAGCCCGGTCTTGCGGTCTAGAATCTCAAAACCCCAGTTACCGACAACGCGAGTTACACCATTACTACTCTTGTAGCCGCCGATAAGGCGTCGGCGTTCTAAGATGCGTCCATGGTCCGCTTCAAACAGTTTCACTGTTTCTAGGAAGATAGACTTAGGCGTGAACTCCTCGCCTTGGTAGATTAGCGGATAGCGTGAAGGGGCATCTTTGCCATAGGATGCATCAAAAGCGACTCGTCCTTGCTTACGACAGTTTTCAATGGCACGTATGACATATTCGCGAGGAATTTCATTGAGAGATTTCATCTTCAACCTACAATCGACGCGGTGTGAATTTTGTCGAAAATTTCTAGCGATTAAAATCAATTAGATATTGCTGAGATAACAAGTCGGAATAGCTCTACTGGACTGTTCGTAGATCCAAAAGCTCCTGCCTTTCGCGCCTCCACCCGCAGGTCTACGCTATCCGATGCTCTATAAAAGACTACGGGAACACGATTCCCAGACGATCTTATTTTTTCCAACAACTGGAATCCGGCATGATCACTTTCAGGGCGTTGCATGTCAGAGATGACCAGAACGAAATGAGTCTGGCGAAGCGCCTGAACAGCTTCATCAGTCGAAATTGCTGCCTGAACGGTGAAGCCTAATGCTTCGATGGCTGTCCGTTCAAGCTCATTGTTGTGAGGGTTGTCATCTACCCAGAGGATTGCAGAATTCCGAGCTTTAGCTGCCACCGCGCCCGTCACAAGGGATTGCACCGTCGAGAATGCTACTTTAGCAACTTCTGCGACTGCACTCGGGGCAGTAGCGGCGTCTTCCGTTTTGACTATCGCTGCCGTTGACAGCGCGTCCTGAATCTTACTGATCGTAGCCTCGACACCAAAACCGCGGATGGCAACAGACCGGCGGTTGTCGAGAATAATCGGGAGTGAAGGCGCGACCTTCCATACGGCGTATGCAGCCAAACTAGGCCAAGCGATCGCTTTCAAAAGAGCCGCGAGTGCTTCGACGTTTTCAGAGAAAATGCTCAACGGAATTTGCCTAGTTTGCCATGCAAACGAGGACGATAGATCACTACTTTGGATTGCGCCAGATGCTTCAGTCGTTCGAATAGGGCAATCGCCATCAACACGGCTGGGCACTTCCAAGTCGCTATAAGCTACCCATCAACCCTGACACAGAACCTCCGCAGCGTTTGGAACTCCCCGGCCCGTATGTTGACGCTGGCGGTGATCTGATCGGTGGTTCGCGCATCGATGATGTCGAGGGTTGGCCCTGCCGAGAAGGCCAGCGCAGGCAGCGGGCTTGTGGTATCGTAGGCGATGAACTGGACGGTCGGCAGGCGCGGCTTGGCGGAACGGTTGACGAGGCTGAACGAGAGTTCGGCATAGGGGCGACGCGACAGAACGCCGGTGTCCTCCCTCAGGCTGAAGTTGTTCAGCGTCAGGCCGTCGATCGTCACCGTGAGGGTAGCCAGTTCCTCGAACGGGAACACGCATTTCCAAGACAAGCGCGACGAACGCAACTGGGTCGGCTGGGCGCGATCGTCATCCTCGGTTCGCATGCCGTCATCGTTGAAGAAGCCTTCGAAGCCCTTCGCGAAGCCGGGCATACCCAACTGCGGCGTGGGATCTGTCTGCGCCATGGCTGGGGCTGGCTGGGCGAGAGCAAGGCTGCCGACCATTGAGGTTGCAAGAACCAACCTGATGAAGCGGCCAGTGCGAGGCTTGGTGGGCTCGGTGGCTGGCATGGTGGCCACCCGAGCTTCGGCCTGCCTCACAAACGGCCATAGCGGTCCGCTGGCGGCCGTTCCGGTTCGCGTCGCTGTGTCGGGTGCGCTGCATAGCGGACGGCGCTTGGCGAGGCCGGCGATCATGCCCGTCCCCCGTCGCCGTTCGACGGGCCGCCCAAGGTCGGCTCCCGGCGCTCGGCCGATGTCGGATTGGCGGGTGCCGGGGCATCAGTTGTTGCTCCACCCTTCTCGCCCGGGCGCAGCGGCTTCCACGCCAAACGGGCCATACCGGCGAGGGCAAAGGCCACCACGGCCCAGATGCCCATGTCAGGGAAGTGCTCCATGACCATGAGCGTGAACAGGCCGGCGATCACGAGAAGAACAGCGCTGACCTGCGGCAGGGCAAAGGCGAAGGCACCGGCCACGAAGAACAGAAGTCCGACAAGCAGGCCGACCGATCCAGCCTGCTGGAAGGTGGCGTTCTTGCTGAGCCCCGCCGTCGAGGCGATGACGCAGGATTGCATGAGAACGATCAGTCCCAGAAACAGGGACAGAATGCCGGCAGCGATCTTCACGGGAAGGGGTCTCCATACGAGGGGTTGGGTAGGGGGTGGGAAGGCATGAGGGTGGGGTGGCCGATCCACGCGCGGGCACGTGGCGGCGAATACTTTCGCCCGATCTGGACCCGAGGCGGGTCTGTCGCGGCCCGCGACGCGCGGCTGTGTCGGCTCCTGCCGGCCAGTGCACGGCCGGGTCAGCCTTTGCGCGGCCATGGGCGATCGTGACCGGCCACGCCCGCCTTCGTCCTAGCGGGTGCGCACGCAGTCCGATGTGGTCTGGTTGACGGGCTGGCCGTTGCGGTCGAGGTCGAAGAAGGCGACGGTGTCGCTGTCCGGTGCCAGCAGCATGTAGCGGGGTTTGTCGCCCATCGTCTGGACCGTCACGTCCCGCGCCCAGCCCATCATGAAGTTGAAGGCGTCCGTCTGCTGCTCGCTCAGCCCCATCACGGGCGCGCGCTCGCCTTGCCGGCCCATGGACGCGCGCAGAACGTCCTGCGCCGAATAGACCGCCGAGGCCAAGCCCGATGCCCCGCCCTTGGTGCGGATCGGCTTCAGCGTCTCGCCGTTCACCTGCGCTCCGCCGTCGGTCAGCATCGTGATCGTCATCTGGCCGGTCTTGCTTCCAATGACGGCCGGTGGCAGGCCCGTGACCTCCGCGCCCGACAGGATGCAGCGGAACTGCGCGACCGGCGACGATCCTCCCCCCGTCATGCCGTCCAGCGCCCGGCCCAGCGCGTCAGCATCGCCGCGCGTATCGCCGCCCGATCCGCCGGAAGCCTGTTGCCTATTGCGCGCCGCAGCGGCAGCCTCTGCCATGTCGCCTTCGGCTTCGAGCGCGGCTTCCTCCTCGTCTGCGGCCGTTGATCGGTTCAAGTTCGAAGCCGACCCTTTGTCGCTGGTGCCGTCGCTGTCGCCCGTGACATAGGCCGGCAACTGTCCTTTGTTCATGTCGCACTGGCTCAGAAGGTCCGTGGCCCGTTTGGTGCCGGCCAGTGTGAAGGTCGATCGCACGTCGCCGGTCTGCACCACAGCGCGCTGGCCATTCTCCACCGCAGCCAGCAGGCTCCCCGCTTGGCGGCCAGCCACCTTGCTCACCATCGTCACGGAGGTCGCATCCAAAGCCTCCGTCGAGCCAAGCCCAACCGGCTGGCCGTCCACGAGCACTTCGACTTCGACCTGCTGGCCCTGCCGCCATGGCATTCCGTCCTTGGCATAGGCGAACCGGATCACGCCGAACGGCACGACATAGGCCACCAGCATCGCGCCGTGCTCGTCGCTCGGGTTGACGGCGATGCACTGGGCCGGGAGGCTCCCCTTGTAGGTCCCCAGATGCCATGCGCCGACGCGGATGTTGCGGGCATGACCGGGCGCGGCTCCAAGCGACAGAACTCCGATGCCGAGCGCCGCGACAGCAGCCGCATGGGCCACGGGGCGAGCTGGGCGGTGGGCTGTCCGAAGAACAGCACGACCGGCGATCAAAGGAAGGGGGGCAGGCGTCGGTAAAGGCATCGAACGGCTCTTGAGTTGCTGCGCCAAGGACGGCGCAGGGGGAGGGGCGAGTCAGGCGGTGCCCTTGAGGGCTGGGGGCGATGGGGCGGCAGGCATGACGGCAAGTGCGACGACATCGGCGCGGAGGCGGGGCCGACGCAGATGGTTGTGTCAAGCAATCAGGGACTGTCAGTCCGTCGATTGTCAAGCCGCAGATAGGCTTTTGTCGCGACCGCATGGAAGTTCGCGAACTCATCGGCTGGAACCTGCGCAAGCTGCGCGTCGAGCGAGGCCTCAGCCAGGAGCGGCTGGCCTTGGCCGCCGAGATCGATCGCTCGTATGTCGGCCGGGTCGAGCGGGGCTCCGAGAACGTCACGGTCTCGACGCTAGAGGCCTTCGCCAAGGTGTTGGAGGTTCCTGTGGCTGCGCTGTTCGAGGCGCCAGCCGAACCGGTCAGCTGGCCGCTGCCGCTGAAGGCTGGCCGTAAATTCAAGGCGGGCGGCGAATGAGACGGGCGCGCCTTCATCTCAATACTCGTCGGCGCGCATGATGGTCAGGACCCGACAGGTGACGGCCGGGTCGGCGGGGTCGGGCGAGGCATAGGCGTAGTCCCGGTCGTAGGCGTCGATCTTCCAGAAGTACCGGGTGCCCGCCACCTCGACGGCACCGAACTCGTGTTCGCCATAGGGATCGCAGCCAGCCGTGAAGGCGTCGAAGCCGCGCACAGCATCGAGCACGGCAAGGCGCTCGGGCGGGTCCAGCGCGGCAACCCCGCCGGTCAGCATGACCTGTCCGCCGGTGAAACTCCGGCGAAAGGCGTCGTTAAGGGCGGCTGAGGGCGACAGGCCTGCCTCGGTGCGGGCATGGCGGGTTTGATCGGCGAGTGGGGTGAGGCGCGTCATGGCGGCCTCCTTCACGAGCGCAGCGGTGGCAGGAGGCCAAGTTGGTGACGTTTGCGCGTGAAGCGGGGCAGGTCGGGCCAATCGCGCCACCGCAGCAGCATAACATCGCCCTTGCGAACGCTTTCCACGATCGACTCGTACCAACCGTCGTCACCGCCCTCTGTCGCGAGCACGAGGCTACCGACCGCGATGCGCGACCAGTCGGCCGGGCGATGCCCCTCGGGCCGCGTGGCTTCGGCCTCGCCGCCATCGCCGTTACCGGCGCTCTCGCCGGTCTCCTCGTCGCCCTCGCTGCCGATCTCGTCTTCGCCAGCGTGACCGTCGTCGTCCGTGTCGCCCGAACCAGCCTCGTCGGCCTTCGCATCGGTGGCATCGTCTCCGGCCGCCTCGAACGCACCCTCCGGGAGATGGGTGGCCAAGGCCTCGAAGGTCTCTTCCTTGACGAAGGGCACGAAGGCCTTGCCGCTGGCGAACAGCCGGCCGTGCGGCAATCGGTTGGCGAGAACCATCTGAGCCTCGCCCGACACTGCCAGCGCGGCCATTCCCATCACGCGAGCGGCGGCGGTTGCGGCCTTAACCTCAGTCTCATCGAACCACGAAGCGTGAGGCCTGCCGCGATCGTCGCGGCCGAGCACGACGAGGGCGGGCTGATGGAAGAGGCTCGGGCACGGTGCACGGCGGGCGGGCTTGGCGTCGGCGTCCAGCGGGGCGAGCAAGGAGCGCGGCGAAGCAGAGCGCGTGGGTGGCGAGGCAGGATGCGAGGTTCGCCCGTTCGTCGGCGCGGCGGGCCGGTGGGTGGTCTCGATCAATGTCATGGCGGTCATGGGTTGCTCCAAAAAGAAAGGGCCCCGGAGAGGGGCCCTTGGATCGATGCTCGTGACGGATGCTGCAGCGCTGGCCGGTTCGATGACCATGGCCTCGGCCCGAGCCGGTGCGCACGGTGCGACCAAGGTCGCTGGGCCGGCGAACCGGGCCGATCGGCGTCGGCAATGAGGGCTAAAGCGATGGTCATGAAATGATTTGCTCCTGGCGACCAACAGTGGGCGCGGCGGCAGGTATGAAGTTGCCGGCCAGCTCGATAATACAGGACGAATTTACCAATTCCCAGCCCAGCCGGTTTTGATAGAATATATGAATCAATGAGTTAGGATGCATGGGGGCTAATCCACGGTGGTTAGGGTGGAGAGCCTTCACGGACAGAACGAGGGCTAGATGCGACGGATGCGCTCGCTGCGACCTTCTTCACTCAAGGGATAGCGCTGGTGACGTTGAGGCCAGCGCAACTTCCTGTCCTCTCGCACAAACAAAAAGGGCTGATTGCCATGCGCGTCATCCTCGTTCCAGCTTCGCTCTCCTGCAACACTGCGCTATGACTCATTAAACGTCGCCTTGAGGCGACATTTCGATGACCCGACTTCTCGACTATCGGAAGCTGTTAGTAAGTCACTGAAAGATGCGCATGAACGCTGATGTCCTGCGAGCATGTTGAATTTCGAGCCTTTGCTTCGCGCGCCGCGTTACTTCTTCAAGAAGCCCGACTCCCTCACCGCCCGCGATGCAAAGGTCTTCGATATTTACGCCTTGAAAAACCCGCAGCGCTTTCGCGGCCTCTCCCGAACGAAGGTCCCGCTTCTTTTGACCCCAGCCAGCGGTCGCTCCTCCCTTCAACGGGAATCCTCGATAGTCGGCCATCAACGGTTTCAAAAAGTACGCTAACTTCGAACGTACTCTCTTGATTGACCGTAGTGTATCTGCCTTAAAGCACAGTCTGCCGGGGAGTAAAGCGGGGACCTTTTGATTTACCCGGAGTTCGATTTCCCTCAAATCCTGTCGTTTTACACCCCATGCGATAACGTGAGCGTGAAAATGGCATATAGGTTCTCTGCATCGGGGGACTGGATGAGAGGTATAATAGCTCACTTCAACTATCCCGAAGTAGTTTATGCCTTGGAGAGTGTGGTCGCACCATAACTGCAACTGCGACCAATCAAATTCAAGGGCTTCCGAAAACGGTAGCGCGAACTGTCGAGGGGTGAGGGTTACCATAAATGCCGGCGTATATCTTGAAACCTTCAGCCTTTCGGTAGCAACCTTTCGAGCGAAGCTGGTGAACGAAATCCTCGCTGGAATGTATGCGCTTCTCAGTTCAGTGCCACTCACTCCAAACATGTCGCTGACAAGAGCGTCTGAAAGCTTATTGTGACTGCCCTTGCGGATGGCAAACTTACGAAGGCGCTTATCAAAACGCCTCGCAGTTGCCTTCCGCTCTTTCCAAGTAGGTTCAAAGCGACGTTTCATAGTTCTACCCATCGCAATGTTAAAAATAGCAAAAAGGTTCGGCACGGTTGTCGAAGCCGTGCCGAACTGAGCTTATTAGGGGTGATATTGAGTTGGCCGAATTGCGTATAACACCAAGCGGCTGCTAGCGCTTCTTCGCCAGCTTGATGTCCTTTTCTGCAATGTAGTGAGTCGTTCCGCCGATGTTGACCTCCAGATAATTATCGCCGGAGTTGTAACGATGAAACCCGATAACGTGCGCACTGTAGACGGGGAGCCGAGTCGGAAAAGAAGTCACACTCTTCTGCGATGCGCTGCCGTGTTCGTCGTTCGTTACCGGTTGCGTGCGGCGACGGAGCTTGAAGGCGTCCCGCAGGCCAGCAACACCCTTCTCGGCACTCTGCAGGACCGCGAGTGCTTCGTTGGGCTTCGTTCCTCGCGCCAGCAGTTCGCGTCCTGCGGAGAATTTGGTGTAGAGTTGCTTGCGTGCCCTCTCCTGAGGCAGGTGACGAAGGCTGAACTGGAACAGCCCTCGCAAAATCGCTTCGGTATCACCTTTAGACGGCTTCTTGGGTCTTCCCTCCCAGAAGGGATGTCGAAGGAATTCCGTCAAGGCCTCAGGGCAGTGAGAGGCAACAAAGGCCTGCTTATAGATCTCAACAAACAACCTGTCGGCGATACCGTCATGCCGCATTTCTTCCAGGTGTGACGCCTGACTCAGAACTTCCATCGTCGCGAGAAACTCTCCCGACTTCGGTGGGCCGGTCACCTCGATATCCACTGCGGCTTCAATAAGCTTATTGAAGTCGGGTTGCTTGATCTGGGCCGGACTTTTGTCTTTCATTATGGTCTCCACTTCGATGTGCGTGAAGATGGAGACGCTCTTTTTGATCCCAAGCCATCTCCACCGCCAAGCGCCTTGCTTTACGGGGATGGCTGCCTCGGCATAGGCCGGGGGGTCGCTCCAAAGAACGGACTCTTACAGTGATGTCTCGTCACTGCTCGTTGCCAAAATTGATTCTAGCCTAAACAAAGGCTAGTTCAAGTCCGTCGATAGAGAAGGCCTGTTTTAAGCGATTGCAAATCGAACGACGGTAATCGGGCTATCGCGTTTGCTTTTGCGCGAATTGTCACGTCGCCATAATGTTCGGCAACGTTGCGAGCGGCATGCCCCTGGATTGCGTTGTAGACGCGCCCTTCGATCTCGGCATCGATGCACAGAGTCGTGAAAAGATGCCGCCAGCCGTGATTCGGCTGCACTTTGGGATCGGGCACAATGGGTCGAACGAACTCCCGCATACGGTTCAGCAGGCCGGCCAACGGCCCTAGAACATCTCCATTCTCGGCGGGTACGAGGAATAGGTGGCCTTTCTCGCTAGCGGTGACGAACTTCGGAAAACCCAACTCGACCAACTGAGGGTGCAGAACTACGTCTCGCGCCTCATTGGTTTTGACGGTGCCAGCCTCTGGTGTAATCCGAATGACCCACCAATCACCCTCACGACGCATGTCCTGTCGCCGCAACTGCGCAATCTCGCCAACTCGCGCGCCGCTGAACGCGCATAGCCAAGGAATCCAGCGTTTGGCAGCAGCCGTCTTCCGATGCTCCCGAGGCCCGGCCTCATAGCTAAGGGCTGCGGAAAGGATCGCATGCGCTTCTGATTCGATGAAGCCCTTTGGGCGCACCTGCGCCTTCCGGCCAATTTTGATCGTCAGGCCAGCGGCCGGGTTCGCCAGCAGCTTCCGGTTCATGACGGCCCAACCGAATAGGGTCTTCAGCGCGGATAGGTCACTGTCCTTCACCGTCTTCGCACTCGGGACCTTGCCAGTGCGCGGTGAGGGCGTGGTGAGGCGATGGTCCTTGTAAGCGACGATGTCCTCGGCCGTGATTCTTTCGGCATCGTCATGCTTCAGAAACGACACGAGGCTTCTGACGGTGTTGGAATAGCTCTCGTACGTGCTCGGTTTGCGCCCAGCCGCCTGTGCCTCTCTCCACCAAGCGTCAAAGAGGCCCGTCATCGTTACAGCAGGCGTCTGGCCCTCGGCAGAGATGCTGCGATCTAGAGAGTGCGGGGCATGCGACGCCGTGGGGACGCCCGCAGTCTTCCTGGAACTCGATAAAGCCGGAATGTCTTCGGGGAATAGTTTGCCGGCGGCCAGATCCGCAATCGTCAAGCTGGCACGCTGAAACGCGGCGCCTATGGCCTTGGCAAGCTTCAGGCGGCTGAATTCGTCAACGGCCATACCGTGGTGCGCAAGGGCGTTGTCGGCCTGCGCGAAGCAGAGCTTGCGCATCGCAGTCACGAGCAGGTTATCGACTGGCAGGGAGCCTTCGGGCCATTTCTTCACCGGAGGCGACTGAAGCCAGAGGTGCCGGTACAAACGAGGCGTCCACGCGAATTGCTCGCTGGGCTCGTCCTGATGCCATTCGAGCCACGTGTCGTACGCGGTGCGTGCGATCTCATGGGCTTCTCGCTCCGTCAGTGTACGCTGCCCGCTGCGCAGGTTCGCCCAACGCGCCTCGACCTCCGCCAGCACCTGCGCGTACTTCACACGCGCGAGCTTGGGGTCCTTGGTGCCGAGCGAAACGAGTTCCTCGCGCTTGCCTACGGCCTCACGAAGATCGGCAGGAACAGCCCGCCGAAACCAGAACATACCTGTCTTAGGATGCGACCACGGTTGAGCCATTCGAAGGGCCATTTGTATCACCCGCTTGTATCACTCGGGCGACCCTAAGTTGGTGTTTTGGCTTAACTCTTTGGCTTCCCTGACGAATCAGATGGAATGGTGCCCAGGAAAGGACTCGAACCTTCACGCCTCGCGGCACACGGACCTGAACCGTGCGCGTCTACCAATTCCGCCACCTGGGCACGGGCGGACCAATAGGGGGCGCGGATCGTCTTGTCAATCCCGTCTCGATGCGTGGGAGAGGGCCATGCAAGACGCCAGCATTCGCGCTCGAAATGGCGGAGTATCCGCCAGACAATGAACAGCCGAACGCCGACGAACCGGCTTCGCATCATACCGAATTTTGGTGGGAAACCTCTCTGGCCTATAGCTCTTGAGAGGATTGGTGCCCAGGAAAGGACTCGAACCTTCACGCCTCGCGGCACACGGACCTGAACCGTGCGCGTCTACCAATTCCGCCACCTGGGCACGGGCGGACCAATAGGGGGCGGGCTTCGTGCTGTCAATCGTCTTTACGACAGATCGGTGAAAGGACGTGCAGCTTGCGATGAGCCGGGCAGTGATGCCGCAGGGCAGCGGGTTTTGCGTCCTGTCTTCTTTTCCGATTCACGCATTGCCGCTAAAGCAGTTCGCGACAGATGAGCGAGGCGCGGACGAGGCTCCGGCTCCCCCTGAAGCGAGGCTATGCGGTCATGGAAGTCGATACGAAGAAGCAGATCACGGTGTTCGGGGGATCCGGCTTCCTCGGACGCTATGTCGTCCACGCGCTCGCCAAGCGCGGGCACCGCATCCGCGTCGCGTGCCGCCGCCCGGATCTCGCCTATCATCTCCAGATTGCCGGCCGTCTTGGCCAGATTCAAGCCGTGCAGGCCAATCTGCGCTATCCCTGGTCGATCGACCGTGTGGTAGAAGGCTCCGACCATGTCGTGAATCTGGTCGGCATTCTCGCAGAGGTCGGCAAGCAGAACTTCACGCAGCTTCAGGCCGAAGGCGCGGGTCACATCGCGCAAGCCGCCGCCAATCGCGGCATCGGCATGGTGCAGATGTCGGCGATCGGCGCGGATGCGCAGTCGCGCTCCGAATATGCGCGCACCAAGGCCGAGGGCGAAGCGCGTGTCTTCGCCGCGCGGCCGGACGCCGTGGTGCTGCGGCCCTCCATCATCTTCGGTGCGGAAGACCAGTTCTTCAACCGCTTCGCCAACATGGCGCGCCTGTCGCCCTTCCTGCCGCTGATCGGCGGTGGCAAGACGTTGTTCCAGCCGGTCTTCGTCAACGATGTCGCGCTGGCCGTGGCCGATGCGGTGGACGGTCTCGTGCCGGGCGGCAAGGTCTATGAGCTGGGCGGGCCGAATGTCCTGTCCTACCGCCAGATGATGGAGGAGATGCTGCGCATCATCGAGCGCCGCCGCCGCTTCATCGATCTGTCCTTCAGCACTGCCGCTTCGCTGGCCAAGACGCTCGGCAAGCTGCCCGGCGCGCCGCTCACCACCGATCAGGTCGAGCAGCTCCAGCACGACAATATCGTCTCGGACGCGGCCAAGCGCGAAGGTCGCACCTTCGAGACTTTCGGCATCGCGCCGACCACGCTCGACGCCGTGCTGCCGAGCTATCTCGTGCGCTTCCGGCCGCAGGGCCAGTTCTCCAAGCCCCAGCCCCATGACGACCGTCCGGCCGAGGACGAGTCGCTGCCGGGCGACAAGGGCGTCGCCAAGGCTTGATGTCCGGCGAAGAAGATCGCGGATATGAAAAAGGAGGGCGGGAGCCCTCCTTTTTTGTGTGTCTGATGTGGTGGTTGCTGCGTCTCAGCGCAGCGCCAGGAGGACGCCAATGCCGATCGAGCCGACGACGATGCGCCACCAAGCGAAGGGCGCGAAGCCGTAGCGCGAGACGAAGGCGAGGAGCGAGCGCACGACCACCAGCGCCGACAGGAAGGCCATGACGAAGCCGACGCCGATCGTCACGGCATCGGCCGAATTCAGCGACTTGTAGTTCTTGAGAAGATCGAAGGCGAAGGCGCCCGCCATGGTGGGCATCGCGAGGAAGAACGAGAATTCGGCCGCCGAGCGTTTGTCCGTGCCGAGCAGGAGCGCGCCCGCGATGGTCGAGCCCGAGCGCGAGGTGCCGGGAATCATGGCAAGGCACTGGAACAGGCCGATCTTCAGGCAGAGCGACAGCGGATAGGATTCGATGTCCGTGTAGCGCGGCTGGCTGGGAATACGATCGATGATCAGAAGCGCGATGCCGCCGAGCAGCAGCGCCACGCAGATCACCATCGGCGTTTCGAACAGAACCTCCTTGATGAAATCATGCGCGATCACGCCGATCACCACGGCGGGCAGGAAGGCCACCAGAATGCCGGTGATGAAATGGCGCGAGCGCGGCGAGGAGGGCAGGGTCGTGACGAGATGCCAGAGCTTGCCGAAATAGACCGAGAGAACGGCGAGCACGGCGCCCAATTGAATGAGCACTTCGAATGTATTGCCGGTGGACTTGAAGCCCATCAAATCTCGGGCGAGAATCAGATGCCCTGTCGAGGACACGGGGATGAATTCGGTCAAGCCTTCGATCACGCCGAGGATCATGGCTTCGAAAATCTGGATAGTGTCCATCAAGGGTCCTGAAAGGCGGTCTGCGAGGCAGCGGCTGGGCCGGAATTCCGTCTGGGCGGGGCGGTCGGCAGGGCGCGCGACGAAGCTTTCGGCGCGATGACACCGCATCCCCCGTCTTGCGCATTCGAACGATTCGATTATGTGCTCGCCAAGATGCGGATCGCAACGATCCTTCACGATCCGCCAACGATTTCAGCCGTAGGGTTGCAGCCTTGCGGCGGTGCCGTCGTCCTTTTGGTCCGATCTGCCCGGAAGCATCGAGTTCCTCACCCTTCATGTTGACCCTCCATCATCATCCCATGTCCGCCGCCTCCCGCTTCGTTCGGCTGATTCTCGGCGAGTACGGCGAGCGCGCGGAGCTGGTGGACGAGCGTCCCTGGGAGCGGCGGCCGGAATTTCTGGCGCTGAACCCGGCGGCGACCGTGCCCGTTCTCGTCGAAGACAGCGGCCCCGGTATCGTCGGAGGTATGGTCGCGGCCGAATATCTCGATGAGACGCGCGGCGCGTTTCAGCGCGAGCGCCGGCTGCTCGCCGAAAAGCCCGCCGAGCGCGCCGAGATCCGCCGGCTGACCGAATGGTTCCTCGGCAAAATGGATTCGGAAGTGACGCGCTATCTCGTGCGCGAGCGCATCTTCAAGCTGGAGATGCGTGCCAACGAGGGCGGCGGGTCGCCCGACGCCTCGGCGATCCGGGCCGCCCGCGCCAATCTGAAGAATCACATGCGCTATATCGGCTGGCTGGCGGAAAGCCGGAACTGGCTGTCCGGCCCCAAGCTCTCCTATGCCGATCTTGCCGCCGCCTCGGCGGTCTCGATTCTCGACTATCTCGGCGAAGTCTCCTGGGAAGAAGAGCCGGCGGCCAAGGACTGGTACATGCGCATGAAGTCGCGGCCCGCCTTCCGGCCTTTCCTGGCCGAGCGCGTGCGCGGTCTGCCGCCCGCCGCCCATTATCCCGAACTCGACTTTTGACGCGTCGCAGAGGTTCGAAGCGCCTCCAGCGGATGTCGATGATCTTCCCGCTCTGGCAAGGCGAGGCACTGGGAGCGTGACGCCCTTCGGGTGAGGTCGCGTTCAGGCCCGACGCTCTCGTTACGGGTTTTGCCCGCTGCCCATTCGGCGCGCGATCACCTATATCGACGCCATGGCCGATCCGCTTTCCCTTTCCGCGCTCAGGCGCTTTCTGGACGAGGACGCGCGCCGTCTGGGCTTCTCCTCGCTCGGCGTCGCGCCGGCCTTTGATGAGGGCGTGAGCGGGGCGCGCTTGGAGGCTTTCATCGCGTCGGGCTTCCACGGCACGATGGGCTGGCTGCCCGAAACGGCCGAGCGCCGCCGCTCCGTCAACGCGCTCTGGCCGGAAGCGCGCGCCGTCATCGTGTTGGGGCTGAATTACGGGCCGGACGAGAATCCGCTCGATCTACTCCACCGCCCCGACCGGGGCGCGATCTCCGTGTATGCGCGCCATCGCGACTATCACGACGTCATCAAAGGCAAGCTGAAGGAACTGGCGGGCCGCCTTGTGGCGCGCGCGGGCATGCAGGCGAACGGGCGGCCGCATGATGTAAAGGTCTTCGTGGATACCGCCCCGCTCATGGAAAAGCCGCTGGGGCAGGCGGCGGGCCTCGGCTGGCAGGGAAAGCACACCAATCTCGTCTCGCGCACTTTCGGCTCCTGGCTGTTCTTGGGATCGATCGCGACCACCATTCCCCTGGAGCCCGATCGGGCGGGGCAGGATCTCTGCGGCTCCTGCCGCGCCTGTCAGGATGCCTGCCCGACGCAGGCCTTCCCCGAGCCCTACCGGCTCGATGCCCGCCGCTGCATCTCCTATCTCACCATCGAGACGCGCCGCCCGATCCCGCGCGAGTTTCGCGCCGCCATGGGCAACCGCATCTATGGATGCGACGATTGCCTGGCCGTCTGCCCCTGGAACAAGTTCGCGCAGGAGGCAGCCGAGGCCAAGCTGCGGGCGCGCGAGGACTTGAAGGCGCCGTCGCTCGCCAGCCTTCTGGCGCTGGACGACGCCGGCTTTCGCGCGCTCTTCGCCGGCTCTCCGGTGAAACGGATCGGGCGGGACAAATTCGTGTCCAACTGCCTCATCGCGGCCGGCAACAGCGGCGACCTCGCGTTCGTGCCGCTCGTGACCCCGCATTTGAGCGATGCCGCTCCGCTGGTACGCGCCATGGCCGTCTGGGCGCTTGCCCGCCTCGGCGCGCCCGATCTCGCCTCCATGCGCGAAGCCGCGCGGACGCGCGAGGACGACCCGCTCGTGCGCGAGGAATGGGCCGCCACGATCGCGCTCCCGTCCGACATCTCTTCGCCTGCCTCTTCCGGAGACCTCACTCGATGATGCCAGCCGCCTCGACCCAGCCGCTCCGCGCCCGCCCCACGCGGCTCTTCGTCTTCGGCTGCGGCTACAGCGCCAAGCGCTTCGTGGAAGGGTTGGCGCGCGAGGACGTGTCGGGTGTCACCACCCGCTCGCCCGACAAGGCCCGGCATTTCGCGAGCGAGGGTCTGGTGCCCTTCCTGTTCGACGGCACGGGGCCGGGGGAGGGGATCGATGCCGCGCTGGCCGAGACGACGCATCTTCTCATCTCGATCGCGCCCGGCCCCGAGGGCGATCCTGTGCTGCGCCATCATGGCGATGCGATCCGCTCGATGATGCCGGAGCTCGAATGGATCGGCTATCTGTCGACCGTCGGCGTTTACGGCGATCATGGCGGGGCGTGGGTGGACGAGACGACGCAGCTTCGCCCGGTCTCGCAGCGCTCGCGCGAGCGCGTCGAGGCCGAGGCGGACTGGCTGCGGCTGGCGCGAGGGCGCGGCGTGCCACTCTCGATCCTGCGCCTGTCGGGCATCTACGGGCCGGGGCGCAACGCGTTCGAGAATCTGAAATCGGGCAAGGCGCGGCGGCTGGTGAAACCGGGCCAGGTCTTCAACCGCATCCACGTAGACGACATCGCGGGCGCGCTGCGTCTGCTGGCCGCCCGCAACGAAAACGCCATCGTCAACGTGACCGATGACGAGCCCGCGCCGCCGCAGGATGTGGTCGCCTTCGCGGCCGAAATTGGCGGCTTCGACCTGCCGCCGGAGGTGGATTTCGAATCAGCCGATCTCACGCCGATGGCACGTTCTTTCTATGGAGAGAACAAGAGAGTGCGAAATCAAAGGCTCAAATCGCTCGGATACGAATTTTTTTTCCCGACCTTTCGTGAAGGCCTGGGGGCGCTGAAGCCCTGAGTCTCCGGGGATTCGATCACGGAGTATTTCGTAAAGATTTCAGTAATTTATTTTTCGTGATGGAACCGTCCCTTTTTGGCCTTTTCCGGCCTTCATTCCCACCGGATCGAACGGCGGGGGCCACGAGGGGATTTCGTTAAGGAATTCAATAGGCTCGGCCCGCGCGCGTATGAAACGGATCGGGTGCGGACTTTTGCACATACGAACGCTGGCTGTGACGGCCTCTGCCTTGACCTCGCTTTTCCTCCTCGCAACGCCTCATGCCGCCGAGGCGGCGGGCGTCAGAACCACCTGCGGAGGCGCGTCCTGGTACGCCCTCCATTCGCGGACGGCCTCGGGCGAGCGCATGAATCCTTCCGCTCTCACGGCTGCGCACAAGACGCTGCCGCTGGGCTCCAAGGTCAAGGTGACGAACCTCAACAATAAGCGTTCCGTCGTGGTGCGCATCAACGATCGCGGCCCCTTCATCAAGGGGCGGATGATCGATCTCTCAAAAGCGGCGGCCTCCAAGCTCGGCTTCGTGTCGGCCGGCCATGCGCGCGTGCAGATCGAACCGGCGGACGGCTCGGGCGCGGAAAGCTGCGGCTGAGTGGATCGGGTCTCATGGCTTGCGCCATGATCGCCTTTCCGCCGAACCGGGCGGCCTTGCGCCGCCCGTTCTTTTCTCAAGATGGATTCGCGCCGGCTTGCGAACTCAGGCCACGGCCGCCAGCGCCCGATCGCTCCGCTTCGGCTCCGCCGCCGGACCGCCGATCATCGCGGGATCGATTCGCGCAAGGCCGGCCTTCAGCGCTTTGACGCAGGTCGCATCCACCGCCGTGCCGGTCTCCGCATCCAGAATACCCAGCGCCTTCGACACGGGCATGGCCGCGCGATAGGGCCTGTCGGCCGTCAGCGCGTCGAAGATATCGGCCACCGTCACGATGCGCGTTTCCAGGCTGATGGCTTCGCCCTTCAATCCCTCCGGGTAGCCCTTGCCGTCGAGCCGCTCATGATGCGCGCCGCCGACCTCTGCGAGGCTCGCGAAGGCGCCGATCTGGGACAGGATGGTTCGGCTGTGGCTCGCATGGAGTCGCATCAGGGCGACCTCGTCGTCCGTCAGCGGGCCGGGCTTGTCGAGAATCATGTTGGACACGCCGAGCTTGCCGATATCGTGCAGAAGCGCCGCGCGCTTCATCCAACGGCGCTTTTCGGGCGTGAAGCCCAGCGTTTCGCCGATCAGGTCGGTGAACAGGGCGACCCGCTTGCAATGGCCCGAGGTGAAAGGACTCTTGGAGTCCACCACATCGGCGAAGGCCTCGGCGATCTCGTCGAGATAGTCTTCATCCACGAAACCCTCGTCCTCTTCACAGGCGGGAAAGAGATCGGCCTCCGGCCCTTCGAGCCGGCTCCAGAAACCCGGCCGGGCGCTCGCACGGCGAAAGGCGGACACCAGCGCCGGATCGAACCAGCGGCCGTTGCGTGCCGCGACCTCGTTCAAGGCCGCTTCCGCGCCCTCGCCGCGATGAAACACATCCACGACCTGCGACAGAAGCGCGATGCGGGCAAAGAGCGGGATCGCCTCGCCCGCGAGACCGTGCGGGCGGCCCTTGCCGTCCCAATGTTCGTCCAAGGCCAGAATGGCCCCCGCCACCCGCTCGGAAAAGCGCAGACGGCGCGCGATGCCCGCGCCCCGGTCGCAGCGCGTTTCGATCAGCTCCCGGCTGATGTCGCCGCCATGGCGGAAGATGTGGGCGATGGCGCGAAACCGCTCGGCCAGACCCGCCGTCAGGCCCGTCTGTTCGATCACGAAGCGCAGCACCTGCGGCAGCCCGTCGTCCAGACGTTTGAAGCTTCGCTTGAAGGTGAGATCGTCGGCCAGATAGAGCTGGCAAAGCCGCGCGGCGTTGGAGGAACAGCCGAGATCCTTGAGGGTGATGGCATAGCGCAAATCCGCCAGCGCGCCCGCGTCGAGCCCCAGTTCCCGGCCGATCCACGTTCCGATAAAGGCCGAGCGGACGCAATGGCCCGCCGGCTGGCCCTCCGTGAGATCCAATGCGTGGCTGAGGGCGCCCAGAAGCTCCGTCAGCCGAACAGGAGCAGGTGGGGCAAGCGGGAGAAGGGACATCGGCACCGGCGATCGCAAATCTTGATGTGTCATACATCAGGCAGATTAAGCTCGGTTTGACGCCGCCATTCGAAATCGCTCGTCACGTCTGAGCGCCTGGGAAGCTGTGTGGGACGCTGACGCGAAAGCGCCCCCGCCAGCAGGGCCAGCGGGAGCGCGAATGGCGAAATCGGGCAGATGCCGCTTCGATCAGGCTTCGGTGTCGGCCGTTGCCTTCTTGCGCGGGCCGCGGCGCTTGCCGGCGTTGTCCGCCGCGCTTTCCGGGGCGCTCGCTTCGGGCTCCGGCATCTCGGCCTCCGGCGCCGCAATTTTCCGGCCGAGGCCGATGCTCTTGGCAAGCTCGGAGCGCTTGGCCGCATAATTGGCTGCGACCATGGGATAATCAGCCGGCAGGTTCCACTTCTGACGGTAGGCTTCCGGCGTCAGATTGTAATGCGTCATCAGATGGCGCTTGAGCGACTTGAACTGCTTTCCGTCTTCCAAGCAGACGATATAGTCCGGTGTGATGGACTTCTTGACGGGGACGGCCGGCACGAGCGGCTGCGCTTCGACTTGCTGCGCCTCGGTCGGCGTGTCGAACTGCAGGGCGTCGAAGACGATCGCGATCAGGCTGGGAAGATCGTCGCGCGGAACATGGTTGTTGCTGACATAGGCTTTGACGATCTGCGCCGCGAGATAGCGACGGGACGAAACCTGGTCCGAATGATCTTCCATGCCCTTTCAGACTCCTCATTACGCTGGAGTGATACCGCGATCACCGCTGTCTAATAATTGCCCGTGTATTTGCCTGTGACGGCGTTCTATTTCAAGTCGAAATAGCGCAGGGGCGAGACATTCCATCGGTTCCGGGTGTTTCACACTCGAATTGGGTGACGCGATTTGCCTGTCTTGCAGCGCAATAATTCAAATTGCATGCAAATTTCATCTGCATGGCGCCGTCATTTCCATCGTCGAATCACCCGTGCCACTTGTTTCATACTGGCGAAATCGGAGATTGTGGCAGGCTATCAATAGGCTTCGCTCGATTGGGCGAGGCCATCTTCGTTTCTGCTCCGAACCTGTCTTGAAGTTCATGAGACAATGTCGGGTTGTTTTGCTTTGCAAAGGAATTTTCTGGCGACGCAACTTGGCTGATACTGGCCTTTATTCCTCAAGGGAATGCGGGGCGTCCCATGTCTAGGACTGGATGGCGCGATGGTGGATGATGGGCAGCGCTGGCGAGGGATTTATAAAATTCAGGATCTATAGAAGACTGGAAAACACATATTTTACGGTCAATGAATGGCGGGCGGAAAGCCGGTCCATTCATTTGGCGCAGGACGTCGATCGAAACAAATGCCTCCTCGAAATCCTATGCCTGATTTGAAGGAAGGCGGCCAGCGGGCGAGCCGCCTCTTGCCGGACCCATGCGAACCTGCGCCGGTAGACCTGAAAGCCAAGGCCGGTTCGAGGCTGCGCTTCCAGTGCGAGGCTGCGCTGGAAGAGGGGAACTTCTAATTCTAGATCGTTAGGCTCATCTGCCAGAAATCCGCTTCCAGGCGACAGGCCTCGCCGAAGAGTCCCGCCAGTTCCCCGAAGCGCCGCTCCGTCAGGGCGCGCTCCGCCAAGCCGTTCAGATGCAGGCGTGCTGCGGCCACCACCTCTTGATAGGCCGGACCCGCATATTCCTCGATCCATTCGCGGTACGGATGTCCGGCCAGATGGGCCGGTCCCAGCGAATCGGCCAGCCGCGCGCCGATCTCGCCATAGCCGATGACGCACGGGGCGAGAGCCGTGTGCAGATCGAGAAGGTCGCCCGACGCTCCACAGTCCAGGACGAAGCGCGTGTAGGCGGTTGTCGCCGGCTCCTCGCGCGCTTGTTCCAGATCGCCGGAGCTGAGGCCCCAGCGTTCCGACAGGCGGATATGAAGGTTCAGCTCCACATCCAGAATGGCTGACAGCGCCGCCTTCGCCCGGCGCATATCCGTGAGGGTCCGGCTCTTGTAGATGGCCAGCGCATTGGCCCGCGCGAACTGGATGAGAAAGAGATAGTCCTGCACGAGGTATCGCTGGAAGGCCGCTTCCGGCAGCGCGCCGATGCCCATGCGAAAGACGAACATGTGGTTCACATAGGCGTCCCAGTCCTCTTGGGCCGCCGATTTCAAGCGCTCGAACACATCGCTCATGAAGCCTCCGCCCTATAGGCCGCTTCGAAAAAAGCGCGCTCCAGCGCGACGGCCCGGCGAAACAGATCCTCACAGAGCGCGTGATGCTCCGGGCCGACCCGGTCGAGTTCGGAGCGCAGGAAGGCGACGAAATCGCGAAAGCCGGGATTGTCGTGCAGCGTGATCCATTCGCGGTGCACGAAATCGCCGGGAAGCGGCTGGGGTGCTCGTGAGGCCCAGTCGAGATAGAGCCATTCGGCGACGGTGAGTACGCTGAGCGCCGCCGCATAGGAGCGCCGCTCGACCGCCTCACGCATGATCGCCTGGAAGCCGGCGGTTGCTGCCGTGTCAGGCGTGGCCTCGCGCTCGGCAGGGGAGACGCCCAACGCCTCGAAGGCGCGCTCGAAATAGGTGTTCTCCTCGCCCGCCACGAGGCCGGCGAAGCGGGCGAGCCGTAGGCGCGATTCGAATCGGTCGCTGGTCGCCATGGCCGCGCCGAGCAGCATCAGGAACGGATCGAGAAAGCGATGATCCTGAACGAGATAACGCGTCATGACATCGGGCGCGAGCGTGCCGGACATGAGTTCGCGCGTGAAGCGATGCGTGACGGCTGCCGTCCAGTCCGGCTCGGCGGCAGCGCGCAGCCGCTCGCTGAAGCGCTCGCAATCCGTAATGCTCGCTGGCTCAGCGACGCCTTGCGGCTCAGGCGCGCCTGCGCTCACGATGCGCGCTCCCCTGCGATCGCAGGCCAAAGGGCATGGAAATGATGCACCGGCCCGCGCCCACCGCCCAGTCGCCAATCCTTCGCGGATTGCAGCGCGCCTTGCAGATAGGTCCGTGCCTCGCGCACGGCCTCGTCCAGCTGATGGCCCTTGGCGAGTTCCGCCGCGATGGCGGCGGCCAGCGTGCAGCCGGTGCCATGGTCGTTGACCGTTTCGACGCGGGGAAAGGCGAGGCGCAGCTCGCCGGCATCCGACAGGAGCCAGTCCACGCTTTCGGCGTCCTGACGGTGTCCGCCCTTCATCAGGACGGCGCGCGGCCCGAGGGCGCGGAGGCGCTGGCCCTGTTCGCGCATCTCCGCTTCCGTCTCGGCCACGCGCTCGCCCAGAAGCAGCGCGGCTTCCGGCAGGTTCGGCGTCAGAACCTCGGCCAGCGGCAGAAGCTCCTCTTTCAAGGCACCCAGCGCATCCTCGTCGATCAGCCGGTCGCCCGAGGTCGCGATCATCACGGGGTCCACAACCGCGCGCCTTCCATGGGCGCGCAGGCGCCCGGCAATGGCGCGGATCACCGCCTCGCTCGACACCATGCCGATCTTGATAGCCCCGACATGGAAATCCCCGAGCACGGCGTCGATCTGCGCCGCGACGATGGCGGGTTTCAGCGTTTCGACCGCCGTCACGCCGCGCGTGTTCTGCGCGGTGACGGCGGTGAGAACGCTGGTGCCGAAGGTGCCGAGCGCCGAGAAGGTCTTGAGATCGGCCTGAATGCCGGCACCGCCGCCTGAATCCGAGCCCGCAATGGTGAGCGCGACCGGGATCATCGCTTCAGCTCCACCGCATAATCCGAGACAGGGGGAACGGCGGTGATGACGCCCTTGTCCTTCAGGAACGCGGCGAAACGCTCCATGCGCGCCGTGTCCAGCGCGCCGGGGCGCTTGGCGAAGCGCGGCAGCGTGTCGGCGAAGGCGGTGCGGTTCAATTCGTCGTTCAGATCGGGATAGGCCTTCAGGAAGAGCTGAAGCGCCTCGTCCGGATGGTTGGTGAGGTAGAGCGTCGCCTCCTCCACAGCGTCGAGGAAGCGCGGCAGGCGGGCATCGTTCAGGAGATCGCGGCGCGTGACATAGACCAGCTCGTCATAGGCCGGGACGCCGTTTTCCTCGGGGTAGAAGAAGCGGCCCTCATGCTTCTCGAGGCGCATCTGCGTCGCCTCGAAATTGCGATAGGAGCCAATCGTGGCGTCCACATTGCCGGAGGCGAGCGAGGCGGTCAGCGCGAAATTGACATTGATGAGCGTGACGTCGGCAAGCGTCAGCCCGGCCGAGCCCAGCATGGCGGAGAGAAGCGCTTCCTCGACGCCCGCCACGGAATAGCCGATGCGCTTGCCCTTGAGATCGGCCAGGCTCTTCACCGGACCGTTGGCGAGAACCGCGACCGTGTTGAGCGGCGTTTCGACCAGTGTGCCGAAGCGCACCAGCGGCAGGCCGCCGGCCTGATCCAGCATGAGATTGGGCTGGTAGTGCAGGGCGACATCCGCCTGCCCGGCGGCCACGAGGCGCGGCGGCGCGGAGGGGTCGGCCGGGGGCACCAGATCGACATCGAGCCCGTGCTTTTCGAAAATGCCCTTTTCCTTGGCGATCACCAGTGGCGCGTGGTCGGGGTTGACGAACCATTCCAGAAGCACGGTCAGCTTGTCGGCGGCGAGCGCGGGGCTTGCCAGAAGCGAGGCCGCAAGGGCGGCGGCCGCGAAGAGGGAACGCATCAGGACGATTTCCTTCGAAGGAGGGAGGGAAAGGGTGAGGGGCCGCTTTCGGCCGCCCAGGGGGCGAGACGCGGCGCGAACTCGTCCACCAGCGCGCGCAGCGCCAGCGTCATGGCGGCCAGAAGCGCGAGGGCGGCGAACATGAGATCGGTCTGCATCCGGGCATTGGCCTGGATCATCACGAAGCCGAGCCCGCCCGACGCGCCGACCCATTCGCCGATCACCGCGCCGAGCGGGGCGAGCGGGGCGGCGACGCGAAGGCCCGTGACGAGGGCCGGCAGGGCGAGGGGAATGCGAACGAAGCGCAGCGTCTGCCAATGGGTGGCGGTGGTCAGGGCTGCGGCGTCCAGAAGCTCGGGCTCGGTGCGACGCAGCCCGTCGGCAAAGGCGGAGGCGACGGGAAAGAAGATAACAAGCGCCGCCATCACGACCTTGGACACGAGCCCGAAGCCGAACCAGAGCACCAGAAGCGGCGCGAGAGCGAAGACGGGCATGGCCTGAAGCACGAGGAGCAGCGGCCAAGCGACACGGCCGAGACGCGGCCAGAGCACGGTGCCGAGCCCCGCCAGCGCGCCGGCACAAGCGCCGAAAACGAGCCCGAGGATCGTCTCCACTAGCGTCAGCCAGCCCTGCGCCAGAAGAAAGCCGGAGCGCGCCCAAAGCGTTGTGGCGACGCGCGCGGGCGAGGGCAGCATATAGGGCGGCGGCGCGGCCAGCGCGACGAAGCCCGCCCAGATCAGAAGAACCGCCAGAAGTCCGAACAGCGTGGCGCGAAGCGCGCGCATGGCCTCAGGCCTCGCGAGGCGGGTGGCAAGACAAGGAACTGTGGGAGGCCCAGAGCAGGAAGGCGCGGAGACGAAGCGCCGACTGTACCGCGCCATGGCCTCGCGGACTGTCTGGGTCCCTGCGCCGAGGGACCCGCGCCCTCGGCTTCGCGCAAGCGCTAGAACCTGCATCGGCACTCGGCCGCGAGGGCGGTTCAGTGGCGTTCAGTCGAATGAAACCCATGCGATCTCCTCAGGCCCGAACGGGCCGCAAGAGATCCGGAGCGAAGCGAAGAAGGTGCCAAGACGACTGAAGCGTCGCCCATTCCCGTTCCTACGCCGGTATGACCCGGATCAGGTTCAAGGGTTCGGCTTTCGCCATCTCAGCGCCATCAGGCGCACCCCTCGGAATGGCATGAGTGATGCCGGCCTCTCCCGGCTTTGTCAACCGGCCCGCCATGACGGGCCGGATGTGGGGCAGGGATGGTCAGGCCGGCAGAAGCTCGGGCGCGGGCACGCTCGCGCGGCCGATCGAGATATAGCCCAGCCCGGCGGCCGCAGCCTCGGCCGGCGAGAAGACATTGCGGAAATCGACGATCATGGGCACGGCGAGCACGCGCTTGTAATCGGCGAGCGGGCGCTCGGAGAATTCCCGCCACTCGGTCGCGATCACGCAGAGATCGGCACGCTCCAGCGCGGCGTCCATGCTCGGCGCATAGTGGACGGCCTCGCCCAGAAGCTCGCGGGCATGGCCCATCCCCTGCGGGTCGTAGGCGCGCACGATCGCCCCCTCGGCGGCGAGCTGTTCGGCCACCAGAACGGCCACGCTGTCGCGCACGTCGTCGGTCTCGGGTTTGAAGGTGAGGCCAAGCAGCGCTACGGTCTTGCCGCGCACATCGCCGCCCGCCGCCGCCACGACCTTGGCCACCATGCGGTGCGGCCGGGCGCGGTTAACCGCGATGACCGCTTCGACGATCGTCGCCGGGCTCAGCGCCTTTTCGCCGATATGCACCATCGCGAGCGTGTCCTTCGGGAAGCAGGAGCCCCCATAGCCCGGCCCCGGCTGAAGGAAGGCGCGCCCGATGCGCTTGTCGGACCCCATGCCGCGCGAAATGTCGGCGATGTTGCCGCCGACCTTCTCGCAGATGTCGGCCATTTCGTTGATGAAGGAGACCTTGGTGGCAAGGAACGTGTTGGCGGCATATTTGATAAGTTCGGCCGAAACGATGTCGGTCGAGATCAGCTCGAAGCCCTGGGCGGTGAAGGGCTTGTAAAGCGCCTCCATCACGTCTCTCGCGCGCGCCGACTCCGTGCCGACGACGATGCGGTCCGGCTTCATGAAGTCTGAAATGGCGTTGCCTTCGCGCAGGAACTCGGGGTTCGAGGCGATGTCGAAATCGAGCGAGGGGTTCTCGCGCTCGATGATGCGCCGGATCTCGCGCCCCGTGCCGGCCGGCACGGTGGACTTGGTGACGATGACGGCGGGATGGGTCAGGGCGCGGGCGATGTCACGGCTGGCGGCGAAGACATATTGAAGGTCGGCATTGCCGTCGAGCTTGCGAGTGGGGGTGCCCACCGCGATCATGACGATCTGCGCGTCCGCCACGGCTTCCGCCAGATCGGTGGTGAAGCGCAGGCGACCCGCCTCGACATTGCGCCGAACCACCTCATCCAGCCCCGGCTCGTAGATCGGGATGGCACCGGCGCGCAGCATGTCGATCTTCGCCTGCAGCTGATCGACGCAGACGACGTGATGCCCGGCTTCGGCGAGACAAGCGCCGGACACGAGGCCGACATAGCCGGTTCCGATCACAGCGAGGTTCGAAGCGGTGCTTTCGAGCGGCGGCACGTTGCCCATCGTCTTGGGTCCATTCTTGGCGCTGTCGTCGTCAGGGTCCCTGCCGCGTTGCGGTGCAGCATGGGTAGGGCTTTGTACGTTGGGTGATGCAAGGCGGCAACCGACTCGCGGCAAAAGTTTATCCTTTATTGTCTACATTCTCTCATTTGCGGATTTTTGACGTCGCTTCCGTCAATTGGGCGCAATTTGAGCGATTGCCGCAAGCTTCCTTTCAAGCACTGCTTTTAATGTCTTGCAGACAAGACGCCGGATCGGCCCTTCGCGCGAGATGCGAGGGGCGGGTCGATGGCGGATAGCAGCGAGATATCGAAATGATCCCTTTCCAGGCTGAACTGGTGACCGGCACGATCGATCTGTCGCAACGCGATGTCTCGGATGCGCGCGAACGCCTGGCGCCGGCGCGCGGCATTCTCCTCGGTCTTGCCATCTCGTCCAGCTTCTGGGCGGGCCTTGCGGTCTGGGCGTTGGCCTGACGCTCGCCGTAATTTTGGTCGATCGAACCCTCGACCCGGCGTGCCCGCCGCAGCTGGGATGCGCTAGCGCAAAAGCGTCAGAAGCGCGGGGTCTCCCACCGCGATGAAATCGCCATTGGCAAAATGCTGGTCGCGCTTGCCGTAGCGCAGGGGCTCTCCCTCCGGTGTCGTGACGAGGCCGCCTGCTCCTTGCAGGATCGCGTGTCCGGCCGCGATGTCCCATTCCATCGTCCGACCGAAGCGCGGATAGAGGTCGGCCTCCCCGGCGGCGAGCAGGCAGAATTTCAGGGAGGAGCCCCGACAGGCGACATGCCGGATGGCATGACGCGTCAGCCAGCGCGCGGTTTCGGGCGTTGCATGAGAGCGGCTGGCGACGGTGACGGGCTCGGCCGGTGCGGCTCGGACCCGCATGGCGCGGCGCTCTACGATGGCGCCATCCAAGACCTCGCCCTGCCAGCACGACGCGCCATCGGCTGCAAAAACGCGGCCGAGGCAAGGGGCATAGATGACGCCAAGGCGCGGCGCGCCCGCCTCGATCAGCCCGACATTGACCGTGAACTCGCCATTGCGTCCGATGAACTCGCGCGTTCCATCCAGCGGGTCCACCAGAAAGAAGCGCTCGCCGACATCGGGAATGCGCCCGGCCGCCGCCTCTTCTTCCGCGATCACCGGGATATCCGGAAAGTCGGCCCCGAGAGCTTCCAGAAGAATCGCTTCCGCCAGCCGATCCGCTTGCGTCACGGGAGAGCCGTCGCTCTTGGTCTCAGCTTCGATGCAGCCGTCATAGATCGTCATGATGGCCGCGCCGGCGCGAAGGGCGGCGGAAACGATGCGATCGAGACGGTCGGACATGAAAAAACGGGCCTTGAGTGCGCTCAAGACCCGTTTCACATGCTGGCCCGCGGAGGTGCAAGCCTTATCGAGAATGCTGCGGCGGGCCGAAGCCCACCGTCCGGTCTCAGTAGCTGCCGTCGCGCTTCAGAACCACGCCGACGGTCTTGAACAGAATGCGCAGGTCCAGAAGCACGGACCAGTTGCGCACATAGTAGCTGTCGAACTTGACGCGGGCGGCATAGCTGGTGTCCGAGCGTCCGTTGACCTGCCACATGCCGGTGACGCCGGGGCGAACGCGCTTGTAGGCGGAGATGCGGTGCGAGTAGCGCGGAATCTCGTCGTCCACGATCGGGCGCGGGCCGACGAGGCTCATGTCGCCCTTCAGAACGTTGAACAGCTGCGGCAGCTCGTCCAGGCTCGTCTCGCGGAGGATGCGGCCGATTCGCGTGACACGCGGGTCGTTGCGCAGCTTCTGCGAGGCTTCCCACTCGGCCTTCGCTATGGGATCGCTCTGGAGAAGCTTCTGAAGAAGCTCGGCCGAGTTCGTCGCCATGGAGCGGAACTTGTAGCAAGGGAAATGCTGTCCGTCGAAGCCGACCCGCTTGTGTCCGAAGAAGATCGGACCGGGATCGGTGATCTTCATCAGAACGATGATGAAAAGCATCAGCGGGCTGAGAAGGATCAACGCCGTGACGGCGATCAGGATGTCCAGGCTGCGCTTGGCGTGGCCGCCCACGGGGGCGTAGCCGAGCGCTGGGACGTCCTTGCTGATCTCAGCCAGGGAAGAAAGCTTCGTCATGACCTAGGGCCTCGATACCGGGGGCGGTGATAGGGAAGCTTTATGGCCAAGTCTGTCGTTACGGCAAGCAAGCTGCCTCGAATCCGAATCGCGGCATTAAGGATTGGATAACCTTGATCATCCGTCAATTTTCCCTGTCGAGTGCGCGCCGAATCTACGCCTTTCGGTTGCATTCTTGGGATTTGCTTTTTGAGGCGCGTGGGTCGATCGAGCTACGCCAAATATTATCGAATAATGCTACTGTTGTTTTTGTGATTTTTCGTTTTTCGTATTTGATGATGGGATCTCGATGGATAACTTATGCAAGGAACCGAGATATTTTCTTTTCCTGCGGTCTTACGCCAAGCTTACGGCAGGGAACTCAGAAATTTTCTGCGTCGACATGCTTGGAAATAATAAGATGAAAACTGCAAAAATCTATTCGACGTGGTCTTGTGGTCGTTCTTTTTCTCGTAGTTTTGTTGTTCCGCATGGTGAAAACGCGAACGTAACGGACGTGCTTGGGCGTCTTGTTTTGTGCGACGCATTCCGCGTCGTTGTGCTTTGCAGCAAATCGTGATCTCTGAAATATAAGGTGATCGATTTTTTCTCATTAAGGGGATGTCAAAAATCAAGAAATGTGACGCCCTAGCGTCTGAAACGATTTAGCAAGGGAATTTCGAGCTGACGGATGAAAAAAAGATAAGTCAGGTTAATGTAATCGTTCCAATTTTACGGTTTTGATTCGCTGGAATCAAGTCATCATGTTGCGGCGCTGCCACTGAGCAGATGCAAAAAAGCCTCAATTTGCCCCAGAGCGCCGGAGCGCTGGAAAGGCTGCGGCCTGCGCCCGCCAGAACCTGGGTTGAATGAATTTTATAAGAAATGTGGGCATTGATGGAAGCAGCGACGTTCGCTTCTGCTTTGGCCATCTGCCATATGGAGCCGCGTCGGAGCACATGCTTCGACTATCAATTTGCGCGCGAGGGGATTGTTTTCCGCGTTGTCCCGGCGCAAACGCCGCCTCGGCTTTCGTTGGAAAGGCCCTGGCGCCAGCGATTCGTGTCGCGCGTTCGAGAGCGTATGCCTTGCCCGTCCTTCACCGACGCGTCGGTGGGCCTTGCGGGCACAAACCGCTGGCGGCCCAGCCGCCAGCCATGCAACGGTCGCCCGGAGCATGAGCGCAATGGCTTGCGTATCGCATGACGTAAGCCAACGAAGCCTTTAGAAAAAGTCGACCTCGCCCGACTCGGCGGCGGTCTCGCTCTCGCCCAGCAGCCGCGACCGCAGGCTCGACAGGGTCATCGCCTCGAAACAGGCCGCCGGCACGGCCGCTCCGCCCGCCGAGGCGGCGACGCATGTCAAAAGCGCCGAGAGTTCACCAAGATGCTGGGAGGTCGTGTCGATCGTCTGTGCGGTGACCATGGTGGCATGGGCGGTTTGCCCGCCTTCCACGAGGGCATGGAGATCGCGCACCTTGGCCGCCTCGGCGGAGAGTTCGTGGCCGATCCGCTCGAGAAGGGCGGACAGGAGGGGGGAGGGCGAATGGGGCATGGAAACCTTTCTGCCGGGACTGCGCGTGGCTTTCAGCAGGTCGGGTATCGAAACCCAAACGCGGCATCAAGAAGGCGGCCAGCGCGGATTTCAGCGCGAGCGGGCCGGATAGGCGATTTCGCATCGCCTGGCCACCAGAGCGGGAGGCAATGGTCGATCCATTCGCTCGTCGCTCGGCCACTGGCTCGAGGAAACCCTTGCCGCCGGCTCGACATCTTGCGCGGAAGATCGCGGCAGCCCGGTGGCGGACGCGCCTCGTGGAGCGATGGGGTCTAGAAAAACTCGACCTGGCCCAAGGCCGAAGGCTCGGGCGCGGGGGGCGGAGCGGGCTCCGGCGCGTCGATATAGAGCTGGCGCGCGCGGCCGCTGCAGGGCCAGAACTCCACCCGGCGAACTCGCAATCCGCCGAGGCTGACGCTCACGAGAGGAATGTTCTCCATCGCCAGGAAGCGCTTGGCGAAGGCGGCATTGGCCGCGCCGATCTCGCCGCGCCCGGTCGTGGTTTTGGCACCTCCGAACAGTTTGCCCAGAAGCCTCTGACGCTCGGCGCCCTTCTCCAGAAGCCCGTTGACCAGCACTTCCATGAGATAGACGCCGTAGCGCTCGGCCGCCCCGCTTTGATGCTGGGTGTCGCCGGGAAGGATGAAGTGGTTCATCCCTCCCGTCCGCGCGATCGGATCGAAGATGCAGGCCGCCACGCAGGAGCCGAGAATCGTCGTCAGGCAGACATCCGAGCGGGTTTCCACGCGGATCTCGCCTTGCGCGACGTGAGCTCGGCCGCCTGCCAGCGTCATCAGGCCAGATTGCCTGTGACGGCCTGAATGGCCTTCTGAAGGGCGGCGGGCTGCACAGGCTTGGGCAGGTAGTTGTTGACGCCGAGCTTCACCGCGCGCTGGAGCACTTCGCGATCGCCCGAACCGGTCAGGAGGATGAAGGGCGTGATGCGGGTTGCCGGATAGGTGCGGATCGCCTGAAGCAGCTGAAGCCCGTTGAGCTTGGGCATGTTGTAGTCGGACACGACGATATGCGCCGGGCTCGACATCATCATCTTGAGCGCTTCTTCGCCGTCCTTGGCGAACGGAATATTGGCAAATCCGATCTGCTGCAGCGCGTCGCGCATCAGGAGACGGCTCGTGGTCTGGTCGTCCACGATCAGGATCTTAATCGTCTGCTTTGTGAGCGACATCGGCGTTAGGCTTTCGTTTCAGGCACCGAACACGGCGCGGTGTATGGATTCGAGCGGGTGTTCCTCGTCGATGGCACCGAGCGAGAAAGCGGCACGTGGCATTCCGTAGACGAGGGAGGATTCCTCATTCTGGCCTATTGTCCTCCCTCCAGCTTTACGAATCTCCAATGCGCCCTGCGCTCCGTCGCTGCCCATGCCGGTTAAAATGACGGCAAGGCTTTTTTTTCCGAAACGACGGGCGACGGAGTGAAAGAGAACGTCAACGGACGGGCGATGCCCGCTCACCGTCGCCGCTTCCACGAGGGAGCACATGGGCTCGGAGCCCAGCGCCATGAGGTGGCGCTGGCCGCCGGGCGCGATGTAGATATGACCGCGCTCGATCGGCATCGCGTCTTCCGCTTCCACGACCTGGGCCGGGGACAGGCGGGCGAGCCGCTGGGCGAAGCCACGCGTGAAGCCGGCCGGCAGATGCTGCACGACGAGCGTCGGCGGCCCATCCGCCGGCCAGGTGGAGAACAATGTCGTCAAGGCCTCAATGCCGCCGGTGGAGGCGCCGATGGCAATGACGCTCGGCTCGTCGCGCGAGATACGCGGGCGGATGCCGAGAGGGGCTCCGGCGGCCTGTGCTGCGATGGCCGCATTGGCGCGCCGGGCCGAAATCCCGATCAGCCCTTTCTTGGACGCCGCTGCCTGGCGCAGCGTCTCGCCCAGATGCGCAAAGGCGGGATCGCCCGCCCGCTGCGGCTTGGCCAGGCAGTCGAAGGCGCCGATCGACAGGGCCTCGATCGCGGTCGCCGTGCCCGGGCCGGTCTGGTTCGACACCATGACCACCGGCATCGGGCGCAGGCGCATGATCTTTTCCAGGAACTCGATGCCCGGCATCCCCGGCATCTCGACATCCAGCGTCACCACATCCGGGTCGAGCGCCTTGATGGCGGAGCGTGCTTCAACGGCGGTGCCCGCTTCCCCGATCACCTGGATGTCGGCTTCCTCCCGCAGCGCGTTCTTGATCAACATGCGCATGGTGGGGGAATCATCGATCACCAGCACCCGCACGGGCGTCATTTGGAGTGCCTCCGGTAGGTGGTGGTGGCTTCATGGCTGAAGAGCTGGGCGGCCGCGCCGGTGATGCGCTCCGAATGGCCGGCATACATCCAGCCTCCCGCCGGAATCTGCTGGGCCATGCGGACCCAGAGCGCCTCGCGCAGCGGCTGGTCGAAATAGATCGCCACGTTGCGGAAGAAGACGATGTCGAAACCGCCGCGCATCGGCCAGTCGTCGAGAAGGTTCAACTCCCGGAACGTGATCAACTCGCGCATCTGGGGCCGCACCACGGAATGTCCGTCCGGGCCGGCCGGCAGGAAACCGCGCTCGCGATCGGCCTTGGGTAGCGCGGCCAGCGTCGCCTCGTCGTAGCGCCCCGCGCGCGCGGTGGCGAGCACGTTGCGATCGATGTCGGTCGCCAGAATCTTCACGTCGCAGCGCGCGATCTCGGGCTCCACCGCCAGCAGCGACAGGGCGATCGAATAGGTCTCGTGACCCATCGAGCAGCCCGCGCTCCAGATGCGCACGCGCCGGCCCTTGGCCGCCTGGGCGAGGAGATCGGGCAGGACTTGGCGGCGCAGATGCTCGAAATGATGGGGCTCGCGCAGAAAGAACGTATAGTTGGTGGTCAGCGCCTCCACCATCTTCTTCAGTTCGACCGCGCCGCCCGCCGATTCCACGAGATCGCAATAGGCGGCAAAAGACGAGATGCCGACATTGCGCAGACGCTTGATCAAGCGCGAATAGACGAGCGACGTCTTGGCATCGCCGAGATAGATGCCCGCTTCCTTGCGGATGATCTTGGCGACGCGGTCGAAATCCCTCGGGGAAAGGACCGGGTCGTCGCTGGCGACAGAGGCGAGAAGACGCGCGGCCTCCATGTCAGTTCAGCCTGAGGCGCTCGGGCAGCATCCGCTCGGGAATGACGCGGGCGATCATGCGATCTTCCAGCGCGATCACCGAAGACACGAAGGCCTTGGCCGAGTCCTGCGCGAGGTCGGGCGCTCCCTGCATCAGCTCGGGCGAGACCGAGAGGATGTCCGACACGGCATCGACCAGGAGGCCGAAGGTCTGGTCCTCGGCCTGAACGACGATGATGACGTGACGCGGCGTCGGCTCGTCCACATGCAGGCCGAGCCGGGCCGCCAGATTGACCACGGGCAGCACCGTGCCGCGCAGGTTGATGACGCCCATGATGTAATGGGGGGCGTGGGGGAGGGTGGTGGCTGGCGTCCAGCCCCGGATTTCGCGCACCGCCTTGATGTCGACGCAGAATTCCTGAGGACCGACGCGGAAGGCCACCATCTCGACGCCGTAGCCGATGGATTTGCGGGCCGTGTTCGACATGAATGCTTACTCCGCCGCGACGTTGTCGATACCGAAGATGAAATTGTCGAGCGTCCGGTCACCCGCGATGGCATCGACATCGACGATCAGCGCCACGCGCCCCTCGCCGGAGATCGTCGCGGCCGAGATACCCGGCACGGGACGGTAGTTCTTTTCCAGGCTCTTGATCACGACCTGCCGCTGGCCCCGGATGTCGTCCACCAGGAGCGCCACCCGCCGGTTGTTGTCGCAATCCACAAGGATGGCGACGGAGGTCAGCGGATCCACCGGCTCCGTGCGGTAGCCGAGCGCAACGCCCACATCGATCAGGGGGACGATCTGGTCACGCACGTGAACCGCGCGGCCCTGGCCGACCAGCTGAAGGTCTTCCGGCTGGGGCCGGAAGGTGAAGACGATGGCGCTCAGCGGCACCACCAGCGTTTCGTCCTCCACCCGCACGATCATGCCGTCGAGCACGGCCAGCGTCAGCGGCAGGCTCATGGTGAAGGAGGAGCCGAGGCCGGGGCGCGAGGAGATGGACAAGCGTCCGCCCAGCGCCTCGATCGAGGACTTCACGACGTCCATGCCGACGCCGCGGCCGGAAATCGCCGAAACGGTGGTGGCCGTGGAGAAGCCCGGCAGCATCACGAGTTGGTCCGTTTCCTCGTCCGACAGAACCGCGTCGGCCGGGATGAGGCCCTTGTCGATCGCGATCTGGCGCACCTTGGGGCGGTTGATGCCGCCGCCATTGTCGGAGATCTCGATGATGATGCGGCCCGAGCGATGGGCGGCCGAGAGCGTCACCGTGCCTTCGGCCGGCTTGCCCTTGGCCACGCGATCCTCGGGCTTTTCCAAGCCATGGTCGATCGCGTTGCGGATCATGTGCGTCAGCGGGTCGGACAGGCGTTCCACCACGGTCTTGTCGACCTCGGTGTTCTCGCCATGGGTGATGAAGTTGACCTTCTTGCCTGTGGCGGAGGCGGTTTCGCGCACGAGGCGTGGCATCCGCTGGAAGACCGACTTCACCGGCTGGGCGCGCACGGCCATCACGCTGTCCTGCAGCGTTCGGGTCAGGCGGTCCAGTTCCTCGATCGAGCTGACGACCTCGGAGCCGGTGGGAAGCCCGGCTTCCTCGACCTTCTGGGCCAGCATGGTCTGAGTGGTGACGAGTTCGCCCACGAGGTCGATCAGCTTGTCGACCCGGTGCAATTCGACGCGAATGACGACGGCGGGCGCTTCGGCCTCGCCCTTGTTGCCGGCCTTGTCCTTTTCCTCCTTGCCCTCGGCTTTCGCGGGCTCAGAGGCTTCGGGGGCCGGCTTCAGAGAGGGGAGGGGGGAGCCCTCCGCCTGACCGGTGGTCTGACCCTCGGCGGGCTCGGTCGAAATCTCGCTCTGGAGACGCGCCAGGAGATCGGCGACCGACAGGCCGCCCGCATCGTCATCGCCCATTGCCGAAAAATCAGGCATCGCGCCGCCGCGCGCCTTGATCTCGAGATCGCAGTCCCATTCGGCGAATTCGAAGATTTCGCGAACCTTCGCCTCGCTGGCATTCTCGCCGTCGAGTTCGATCTCGAAGGCGAGATAGGCGCCCTCGGGGTCGATCGTGTCGAGCATCGGCACATCCGACGTGTCGCAGCGCACGACGGCCTCGCCGAGTGCCGCGACTTCGCGCAGGAGCACGGCGGCCTCGTTGGCCTTGGCGTAGAGATCCTTGCGCGGGCGGAAGGAGATGCGAACCGCCGGGCCGCCTTCGTCGGCGTCCAGGGCCGGCGCGTCGCCGAAGCCCATCGCGCTCCAGTCCATCGCCACCGGCGTGAACTCGAAATCCGCCAAGCTCAGGCCGCCGTCTTCGTCCGCGCCGTCCTCGGCCGCCGAATGGCCGCCCTTGGGGCCGCCGATCAGCGTTTCGAGTTCGACGATCAGCTCCTTAGAGCGCTCCTGGTCGCCATCGCCGCCGTCGCGGCCGGCGGCCACGAGATCGCGCAGATGGTCGGCCGAGCGGAGCATGACCGGCATGACCGTGTCGTCGGCCGCCAGACGGTGCGAGCGGACCTCGTCGAGAACGGTTTCGAACGTGTGGGCGAACTTGACCAGCTTGTGCAGGTCGAACGCGCCCGCGCCGCCCTTGATCGAGTGCACCGCGCGGAAGACGCGGTTCACCGTGTCGTCGTCGGTCTCGCCGCCTTCCATGGCGGTGAGGCCGTCTTCCAGCTCCTGAAGCTGGTCGTCGCATTCCTGAAAGAAGACGACTCTGATTTCGTCGAGTGCGCTCATGGGCGGATGGTCCTCAGGCGACGACGCGATTGATGGCGGCGATCAGCCGGGCGGGATCGAACGGCTTGACGATCCAGCCCGTGGCGCCGGCGTTGCGGGCGCGGTCCTTCTTGGCTGTGTCGCTTTCCGTGGTGAGGACGATGATCGGGATCGCCCGTTTGGTGGCATCGACGCGCACGGCCTCGATGAATTCCAGCCCGTTCATCCGGGGCATGTTGATGTCGGTGATGATGGCGTCGGGCTCGCTTGCGCCCAACACCTCCAGCCCGTGCAGCCCGTCCTCGGCCTGGATGACGGTGAAGCCGGCCGGCTCCAGGGCCGAGCGCAGCAGCTCGCGCATGGTGCGCGAGTCGTCGATGGTCAGGATGGTCTTGCCCATCACGCGGCCTCCCTTTCAAACAACTCGTCGCAGCTGAGGCCCATGAGGGCGAGATCGCGCTGGAAGGCCTCGGAACTGTCCGACAGACGAATGGGAACGCCGTCCGCGCCCCAGGTGCGCCCAGCCGAGATCAGGAGCTGGAGACACTGGCCGCCCAGGCGCTTCACGGCGCTGGCGTCGAGAGCCAGCGGCGCGCCGCGATGGGCGAGAAGCGTGCCGTGCAGGCCGCTCGCCGCCGTGATGTCGAGCACCGCCGGCAGGGCGCAGACGACCTCGCCTTCCACCGGCGCGCTCGCCTCGGCCATCATGGCCAGGACGAAGTCGGGCAGCGCGTCTCCGGCCGTGGCCGGCTCGTCGCGGGCTTCGGGCTCGTCGCCGGTCTCCGGCTCGGCGTTCTCGGCGCTTGCGGCGCTGGCCGCCAGCGTCTCGTCGGCCGTCTCGTCGTCGCTCCCGCCGTCTTCGGCCATATCAGCCATGGCGAGCGGCTCGATCTCGGCAGCGGCGTTCGGCTCGTCTTCGAGGGCTTCGGTCTCGCCGAGTTCCAGGGTCGCGGGCTCGAGCGACACGATCTCGCTTTCGCTCTCCACCGCTTCAATCTCGTCCGCTTCGCTCTCGTTCGCCGCATTCTCGGCGGACTCAGCGCTCGGCTCGGCCATCTCGGGCGGGGCGAGGTCGGCGGGCTCAGGCTCGCCTGTCTCGTCCGTGTCGGCCATCGCCGCTTCGCTCGCCGCCATCATGGCGAGGATTTCAGGCGGCAGGGCGACCACGAGTTCGTCCTGGGGAGCCGGCGCGGCGGCCTTCGGTCCGGTGTTCGTCTGGTTCGAACCCATCAAAATTCCTCCCAACCCATATCTTCGGCCGCAGCTGCGGCGGCGGGCGCTGCGGCGACTGCCGAGGCGGCCATGGCGACAAGCGCGGGCTTGGCCACCGGCGCGGCTTCAACCGGGCGCGACGCGGGCGCGGCGTGCGCCTTCGGCGCGGTCTTCATGGCGGCGGAGAGCGAGCGAAGCTGGGCGACAGCGCCATTGGTTCCATCGACGCGGAACGAGGACACGAGGCGGCCGAGCTCTTCGGTCTCGCTGCGCAGCGACAGCGTGGCGGCGGTGGTTTCCTCCACCATCGCGGCGTTCTGCTGCGTCACGCGGTCCATCTTGTTCACGGCGTCGTTGACGTCGGCGATACCGATCGACTGTTCGCGCGCCGAGCCGGCGATCTCCTGCACCAGCGCGTCGATCTGCGTGACCTGCGCGGCGATGCGGGTGAGCACCTCGCCCGAGCGGTTGACGAGATCCACGCCGTTGCCGACATGGCCGGACGAGGCGCTGATCAGCGTCTTGATTTCCTTGGCCGCTTCCGACGAGCGCTGGGCGAGCGCGCGCACTTCGAGCGCCACCACCGCAAAGCCACGGCCGGCGTCGCCCGCGCGGGCCGCCTCGACGCCGGCGTTCAGCGCCAGAAGGTTGGTCTGGAAGGCGATCTCGTCGATCACGCCGATGATGCGGGCGATCTGCTGCGAGGACTTCTGGATGGAGTTCATCGCCTCCACCGCCTCGCGCATGACCTCGCCCGAGCGCTCCGTATCCTGGCGGGCGACCGCCACGGAGGAGGCGACGGAGGCCGCGTTTTCGGCCGCGTGCTTCACGGTCGCGGTGATCTCGTCCAGCGCCGAAGCCGTCTTGTCGAGGCTGGCGGCCTGCTGCTCGGTGCGGCGCGACAGGTCGTCGGCCGCATGGCCGATCTCGCTCGTGCCGTTGGAGATGGAGGAGACGGACTGCGTGACGCGGCCCACCATGTCGTGCAGGTGGTTGACGGCGGCGTTGAACTCGTCGCGCAGCTTGATGTAGCGCGAGGGGAACTCGCCTTCGATGCGGCAGGTGAGGTCGCCGGCCGACAGGCGCGTCAGCGCGTCCTGCAACGTGCCGGTCACGAGGGTTTGTTCATCGACGATGCGCTGGCGCTCGGCCGTCGCTTCCGAGGCCTTGGTCTCGGCCTCCGCGCGCACCGAGCCGATCTGGGTTTCGAGCGTGGCGGCCTTCTGGCGTACGCCGCGCAGCGTTTCGCCGAGCTGGGCGATCGTGCCGATCTCGTCGCCGCGCGAGGCCGCGCCGATCACGACATCCGTTTCGCCATCGGCGAGGCGCTTCATCTCGTCGGCCGTGCGGCGCAGCGGCGAGGCGACGCCACGCATGAGGAGACCGCAGGACAGCGCGGCGAGCGCGAGCGGCAGGCCGAGCGCGAAGGGGAAGGTCAGGCCATAGGTGGCGCGCGCTTCCTCGCGGCGCGTTCCGGCGGCGCTCAGCGCCGCATCGTCGCCGTCGCTCAGCGTGCGGGCGAGGGCGATCATCGGGGCGGCGTCGGGCGCGGTCTGCACGGCCGGCAAGGCCAGCTCCGCGCGCGTCTTGGGCGAAACCGCAGCCGGGGCCGGAGCCGCAGACAGGGCGTGTTCCACATCGGCGCGGAAGTCGGCGTCGAGCGTCTTCAGGCGTTCCAGACGGGCCGCGTCGGTCGCGCTTTCGAATCGGCCCTGAAGCGCGCCGACCGCGCTGCCGAGCTCGACACCCGCGCTCTTGAAGGCGGTGGCCGCCTCATTGCCGGGCTGCTGGAGAAGCGTGAGTGCCGCGGTGCTGCGCGCCAGAACGGCGCGTTCCAGAGCGTCGGTGGCACGGGCGCGGTCCAGCAGAGCGTCGTAGGCGGCATTTGCGGCCTGCGAGTCCTTCACGCTCTGATGAATGGCCGCGCCGCCCATGCCGAAGCCCGCCGTCGTCACAGCGAAGGCAAGAAGGAGCTTGCGCGAGGTGGGGAAGTTCTTGAACGCGAGCATGACGTCTCCGGAGCAGGCGCGTGCGGCGACCGCGATTGGCGAAACGGGCTGAACGAACGGAGCGGTGCTGAACCTGGCATCGGCGACCCGTCACCTGGGAAAGGTGGAGGAGGCCGAGCGTCCGGGCGCCGGCCGGTTCGCCGATCGCATCCAGCACGGACCGATCGTCTTCGCTCGATTTGTAACGAGTGAAACGATAAGATTGTGTTGAGTAGCAAATGGATATCGAAGCAAGCATTTATTAATATTGATGCATCGGTAACCTCCGGCACCCTCCCTTGGTCTGCGATGGGAAGGTTTGGTTGCGGTGCTCCCTAGAGTCTCTTTGTCATGAAGGCTTCGAGTGCGGGTGAAAAATGCTTTGTTCACCTTGTGGACTCAGTTGTCAGGCTGGCCGATGGATTTAACGGCTGCGAAATCTGTTTCAGACATTTTGTTCTTGTCCGAAAGCGAGGTCGTGTCGCGATGTCTTCTTCTGAAAATGCCTTCGCCCTGTCAGGCTCTTGTGAGTTGTCTCGTCTTGGCGAGTTGCAAGGAGAGCTTCTCGATTTCGCCCGTCGCCATCCCGAAGGTCCGGTTCATCTCGACCTGACGGCGGTGGATCGGGGGGACGTGGGTCTGGTTCAGTTCCTTGTGAGCTTCCAGGCTTCGATGTCCGCCAAGGGGCGCAGCTTGACGCTCGCCCTGTCCGACTCGGTCGAGCAGCTGTTTCAGCGCGCCGGGGTCGTCGTGCCAGGCCGTTGAGCCGGCATTCTCCTTTCCTCCCGAACGTTCAATCCCGTACCCAGAAAGGTGCAGTCCGTGACCAAGTCCGTCCTTTGCGTCGATGACTCCGCCAGTATCCGTCAGATGGTGTCCTTCACCCTCGAAAGTGCAGGCTACGCGCCCGACACGGCCGTGGATGGCGCCGACGCGCTGACGAAGCTGGACCAGAACAAGTATCAGCTCATCATCACCGACCTGAACATGCCCAATCTCGATGGGATCGGCATGATCAAGAAAGTGCGCGAAATGCCCCAGCACGCCGGCGTTCCGATCGTGATGCTCACGACCGAATCCGACGAGGGCAAGAAGCAGGAAGGCAAAGCGGCCGGCGCCACCGGCTGGATCGTCAAGCCGTTCGACCAGACGAAGCTCGTCGCCGTCGTCAACAAGCTGATCGGAGCCTGATGTCCATGGGCGGCGATATGCTCGAAGTATTCCTCAATGAAGCGCGTGATCTTCTGGAACAGCTCGAAGCAGCGCTGCTCGATCTGGAAAGCAGGCCCACCGACCGCGAGCTGATCAACACCACTTTCCGCGCCCTTCACACGCTGAAGGGTTCGGGTGGCATGTTCGGCCCGCCGGCCATGGCGGCGTTTGCGCATGAGCTGGAAAACGCCTTCGAGAAGGTGCGTCAGGACAAGGCTCCGGTCACCCCGCAGCTCGTCAGCCTCCTTCTTCAGTCGGCCGACCAGATCCGCAAGCTCTTGTTCGAAAGCGACGGCGACCATTCGGCCGAAAGCCGTCGCCTCGCCGACGCGCTGCTGGCGGAAGTCGCTGAAGCGCCGGGCGCGGGCGCTGTGTCCGCTGCCGCCCCCCAGGCCGCAGCCCCGGTGGCCGCCAGCGCCAAGGCGATGCAGCGCTTCCGCATCCGTCTTCAGTTCGAGCGCAACGCGCTGGCCTTCGGCACCAATCCGCTGGCGCTTCTCGATGAGCTGCGCGATCTCGGCGAGCTGAAGGTGACGGGCGTTCTGTCCGGCGTGCCCGTGCTCGAAGAGCTGGTGCCGACCGACCTCTACATCAGCTGGGAGATGGAGCTGGTCACCTCGCAAGGCCGCTCGGCGATCGACGACGTGTTCATCTTCGTGGACGGCCCGGACGCGGTTCGTGTCGACGAGCTGAGCGACGAAGCGCAGAGCGTCGAGCCGGTTGCCGCTCCGGCCGCCGCGCCCGTAGTCGCGGCTGCGCCGGCTCCGGTTGTCGCCGCGCCGCCGCCTGCCGCCGCCCCTGCGGCTCCCAAAGCCGCCGTCGCGCCCGCTGCCAAGCCCGCCAAGGCGGACGAAGCCAAGGCCGCTGTGGCGGAAGCCAATGTGCGTGTTTCGGCTTCGCGCCTCGACATGCTTCTCGATCAGGTCGGCGAACTCGTGATCGCCCAGGCCCGCCTGTCGGCCTTGGCGCGCAACCGCCACGATCCCGTTCTCACCACCGTTGCCGAAGAAATCGAACGCTTGTCCTCGGACCTGCGCGACTCGGCCATGGGCATGCGCATGGTGCCGATCGAAACCCTGTTCGGCCGCTATCGCCGCGTCGTGCGCGATATCTCGTCGGATCTGGGCAAGGATATCGACCTTCAGTTCTCCGGCGAGGAGACCGAGCTGGACAAGACCGTGCTCGACCGCCTCGGCGATCCCATGGTCCACATCATCCGCAATAGCTGCGACCACGGCATCGAGTCGGCCGAGCGCCGCGAGGCGGCCGGCAAGACCAAGCGCGGCCTCCTGCGCCTGTCGGCCCGCCAGGCAGGCACCGAAGTCGTGATCACGATCGAGGATGACGGCGCCGGCCTCAACCGCACGCGCATCCTGGAAAAGGCGCATGCGGCCGGCATCGTGCCGGAAGGCGTGATCCCGCCCGATCGTGAGATCGACGAGCTGATCTTCCATCCCGGCCTCTCCACGGCCGCCGCCGTCTCCAACCTGTCGGGCCGGGGCGTGGGCATGGACGTGGTGCGACGCACAATCAACGAGCTGCACGGCACGATCGAGATCGACTCGCGGCCGGGCGAGGGCACGCGCTTCATGCTGCGCCTGCCGCTGACGCTCGCCATCATCGACGGCCTCCAGGTCGCGATCGGCGATGCCCAGTGCATCCTGCCGCTGACCAGCGTCGAGGAATGCGTGGAACTCGCCGCCGTCGAATCGCGGGCCTCGGGTGGTCGCAACTTCGTCGACATTCGCGGAACGCTCGTTCCGCTTCTGTGGATGAACGAAGTGTTCGGCACGAGCGAGCGTGGCTCGATCGTGGTCGTCACCGAAAACGACTCCGGCAAGCTCGGCGTCGTCGTGGATCAGGTCGTGGGCCAGCACCAGACGGTTATCAAGCCGCTCTCGCCGCTCCATGCCAAGACGCCCGGCCTTGTCGGCGCGACGATCCTGGGTGACGGCGCCGTGGCGCTCATCCTCGACGTGAATCCCCTTGCCCGGTTCGTGGCCCAGCCCCGCGCCGACCGCATCGCCGCCTGACGGAGCGCTCCCATGTCGCAGATCACCGAATCCGCCGATCCGTCCCTGCAGGACTATCTGACCGTCGCCCTCGGCAACGATCTCTTCGGGATCAAGGTTGCCCTGGTGCACGAGGTCCTCGATCCCCCCGCCATGACGCGCGTTCCCAACGCGCCGTCCTTTGCGCCGGGCCTCATCAACGTGCGCGGCAATGTCCTGCCGCTCATCGATCTTCGCAACCGCTTCGGCATGGAGCCCACCGAAGACACCGAGACGAGCCGCGTGATCGTCTCGGAGGTCTCCTCCTCGGGCGAGACCTTCCATGTCGGCATCAAGACCGACGCGGTGTTCGAGGTCATTCATGTGCGCACCGGCGAGGTGGAAGCCATGCCGGAGTACGGCACGCGCTGGCCGAGCCGCTATCTCGACGGCGTGGTGCGCCAGGATGACCGCTTCGTGGTGCTGCTCGATGTCGAGCGGCTTCTCGAAGACGCCTGAACCCGCCCCACCCCTTCCATCCAGCGCCGAGCCGAACCTACAGGGATGAGAGCATGAACACGCCCTTCCAGTCCTCCCGTTTCGAAGACGAGGATGTCGACGGCAACAACGAGATGCTGACCTTCCAGCTCGGCTCGGCGGCCTTTGCCGTCAACGTGCGCCAGGTCCGCGAGGTTCTCGATCACAAGCCGATCCAGCGCATGGCCAATGCGCCGGCGAGCCTTCTGGGCATGATCGACGTGCGCGGCGTCGGCGTGCCGGTGGTCGATCTCAAGCGGCGGCTCGCCATGCCGCCGAGCGAGGATCGCGAGGTCGGACCCGAAACCCGCATCGTCGTTCTCGAGTTCGAGACCGACGAACATCTGCACACGCTGGCCGTCATCGCGGACGCCGTGCATGAAGTCGCCGATATGTCGGACCAGACGCTGGAAGCGCCGCCCCATGTCGGCGAAGCCTGGAGCAACGATTTCGTTCAAGGGCTCGGGCGTCGGGGCGACTCGTTCCTGACCCTTCTCAAGGTCGAAAAGCTCTTTGGCGCCTCCGATCGTGCTCTCCTCATGGCACAGGCGGCCTGACCCCATGCAAGGCGCTGCTCGTAATCAAAACTTTCTCGATCCGGCGCCTGAAGCGATTCCCCAGTGGACTCGCGTCGAGCTGGGCGATCGTGCCTTCGAAGCCCTGGTCCGCCTCGTTCACGAGCATTGCGGCATCACGCTTTCGACCGTGAAGAAGACCATGCTGGAGACCCGGCTGCGCCGGCGCCTCCATGCCAATGGCCTCGACAATTTCGACGATTACGTCGCGCTTCTGCGCTCGCCCACCGAGCGCGCCAAGGAGTTGCAGAACTTCGTCGATACGGTGGTCACCAACGAGACCTCGTTCTTTCGCGAACGGGCGCATTTCGACCATCTCGACGCCGCCGAACTGGACCGGCTCTTGGCCAATGCCGGTACGCGCCAGCTGCGCGCCTGGAGCGCGGCCTGCTCGTCGGGGCAGGAGGTCTACACGCTCGCCATGGTTCTGGACGCAGCGTCCGACGGGGCGACCAAGTGGGACTGGCAGATCCTGGCGACCGACATCTCGGTCAAGGTTCTGACCGCCGCGCGCGAGGCGATCTACCGCGCCGAGGACGTCGCCAGCGTGCCGCCGGCCCTGCGGGACCGCTATGTCCTGCGCGCCCGCGATCCGCAGAGCGAAGCCGTGCGCATGGCCCCGGAACTGCGCTCGCGCGTTCAGTTCGGCCAGCTCAACCTGATGCATAGCGAATACCACGTGAAGACGAAGATGGACCTCATCTTCCTTCGCAACGTGCTCATCTATTTCGAGCCGAAGACCCAGGAAGCGGTGGTGGCGAAGCTGTGCCGCCACTTGCGCCCCGGCGGCCTTCTGTTCCTGGGCCATTCCGACACGACCCGTTCGGGCAGCCTGCCGCTGCGGCTCATTCGCGGCAATATCTATCAGCGTCTGGAGGACTGATTGCCATGAAGCCTATTCGCGTCCTCATCGTCGATGACAGCGCCAGCGTCCGTCAGGTCCTCTCCGAGATCGTCGCGGCCGAGCCCGACATGGAGGTTCTGGGCACCGCCTCCAACCCCTATTTCGCCGCCGAGCGGATGCGCGACGAAGTGCCCGATGTCATCATCTGCGACATCGAAATGCCCCGCATGGACGGCATCACCTTCGTCCAGAAGCTGATGAGCCAGCGGCCGATCCCGGTCGTGATCTGCTCCTCGCTGGCCGAGGCGGGCTCCAAGATGGCGCTTCAGGCGCTGGAAGCGGGCGCCGTCGAGATCATCGCCAAGCCCAAGATGGGCACGCCGCAATTCCTTCTGGAATCGCGCACCCGCATCGCCGACGCCGTGCGCGCCGCCTCGCACGCCACGGTTCGCTCGCGCCGCGCGCCGGCCAAGCCGCTCGTCCCGCAGGAGAAGCTGACGGCCGACGCCGTGCTGCCGCCCTCCAATGGCCGCCCGATCGACCGCACGACCGACAAGGTCGTGGTGATCGGCGCCTCCACCGGGGGAACCGAGGCGCTGCGCCGCATTCTGGAAGCGCTGCCGGCCGACGCGCCGGGCATCGCCATCGTTCAGCATATGCCGGCCGGCTTCACCTCCGCCTTCGCCAAGCGTCTCGACGGCCTGTGCCAGATCGAGGTGCGCGAAGCGGTGACGGGCGATCGTCTCATGCCCGGCCTCGCGCTGATCGCGCCTGGCAACCAGCATCTTCTGCTTCAGCGCTCGGGCGCGCAGTACCATGTCGAGGTGCGCGACGGCCCGCTCGTGACGCGCCATCGCCCGTCGGTGGACGTCCTGTTCCGATCCGCCGCCCGCTCGGCCGGCGCCAACGCGCTCGGCATCATCATGACGGGCATGGGCGACGACGGCGCCAAGGGGCTTCTGGAACTGCGCCAGACCGGCGCGCACACGCTCGGCCAGGACGAAGCCACCTGCATCGTCTACGGCATGCCCAAGGAGGCCATGAAGGCCGGCGCGGTGGAGCACGAGCTTCCGCTCGATCGCATCCCCTCCGAGATCGTGCGCTTCGGCCATGATCAGATGTCCCGTCCGGCGGCTCGCGCCGCTCAAGGACGGTGAGCCGATCATGGCTCGCACCGCCCCGTCCCCCGCCTCTCGCGATCTCGATGAAGCCATGTTGACCGAAACTCAAACCTCTTCGCTCCGCGAGCTTCTCGCCCTCGTTCACCAGTGGAACGTCTCGTCGGAAGCCGTGTATCTCGGTGCCGGCAACGATCTCCAGACGCTGCACCGGCGCATCGGCACCGTGCGCGACTCGATCCGTCAGGCCACCGAAGCCGTGTCCTCCAACGAGGGCGATAAGGTCGAGACGCTGCTCGGCGAGGCCGCGTCTTCGGCGGGTCAGCTCGAGACCCTGGCCGGCGAGCGCTCGCGCGTGCTGCGCGTTCTGGCCGAAGGCGTCACGCGCGCCTCGGAAGGGGCGTCCGCCGTCGCGCTCGTGTTCCGCCTTCTCGACTATGTCGTGCTCGTCGCGCGCACCCATGTCGAGGGCATGACGCAGGCGCGCGACGTGCTCGTGCCCTTCACCGAGCATGTTCATGAACTCGTCGGATCGGGCCAGACGGTCGCCCGCGCGCTCGACGCGCGCGTTCGCACCGTGCAGGGCCATATCGCCGAAAGCCGCGCCATCGACGCGCGCGTCGGCGGCCGGGCCATGCTGGGCGAGGCGAGCCTCGCCTTCCAGTTCCGCTCGCTGAACCGCCGCCTGTCGCAGGAGCGCGACTCGGCCGCCACCAGCCGCGAGGCGGCGCACCGCTCCTTCTCGGTCATCCGAGACGCGGTCGGCGGTATCGTCATGGGTTTGCAGTTCCACGACATCGCGCGCCAGCGTCTGGAGCACACGATCACCAATCTGGAGCGCCTGTTCCTTCTGGCCGAAACCGGGCAGCTGACGCATGACAGCGCGCCGATGGAAGGCCGCTCGCGCACCACGGCGCTGCGTCGCATCGCGGAGCTGGAAATCGCCCAGCTGTCGAGCCTGACCGAACTCTACGACACCAAGATGGGCGAGGTTCACGCCAATCTGGACGTTCTCGCCGGCGAAATCGTCGAGAGCGACCGCATCCTGTCCTCGCTCTTCTCCGAGGATGTCGGCAAGGCGGGCAAAAGCGCCATCGCGGTTCTGGAAGCGGAAGCCACCAAGGTGCGCGAGCGCTTCGAGCGCGGCGAGGACGACCGGCGCCAGCTCGACGCTTCGCTGCACGAATGCGTCGAAGCCGCCGGCCCGCTGATCTCGATGACGGACGAGCTGGCCTCGCTGGAGCACACGCTGCGCCTGGCCGGCTTCAATGCCGCCGTGCGCGCCGCCCATGTGGACTCCGGCGACGAGACGATCGGCTATATCGCCCGCGAAATCCGCGAACAGGCGACCGTCGCCAAGACACAGGCCGATCTCGTACGCGAAGGCATCGAGATGGCCGTTTCGGCGACGGGCGAGCTGGAAGGCACGATCCTGCCGCAGATCGCGGGTTTCGAGACCCAGATCGCGCAAGGCTTCGACACGGCGTCCGAAATCCTGGCGCGCATTGAGGCGGCCTGCCTTGATCGTCTGCGCGAGGCCGCGCTGAACGCGCGCGGGCTGGACGAGCGCATCCGCGCCATCGCCAGCATGATGACGCCCCATGTCGAAGGCTGCGCCCTGATGCGCCGCACGATCGCTCAGCTTCAGGCGATGCTGGTCAATCTGCCGGACGATCCGATCACGCCGGAAGAGGCGCTGCGCCTCCACTCGCTGCTCGCTGGCCAGTATACGATGGCCGAGGAGCGCGCGATCTTCGAAGCGTCCTTCCGCGGCATCGGCCTGCCCGCCTCCGCCATCTCCGCGCCTGCGCCTGCCGCCAGCGACGACATCGACGATCTTCTTTTCTGATCGCCGCCAACTGATCGCAGCGGCCGGAGGGACATCCCCTCCGGCCGTTTTCGTTTGAGCCGGAAATTATCAGCCAAAGATCGCCTTTTCCCGCTGCACGGTTTCGGCGATGAAATCGGCGACGGCCCGGATGCGGGACATTTCGCGCGCCGTCTCGTGCGTCACCAGCCAATAGTCGCGCCGGATCGTGCGCTCGGGCAGGACGCGCTCCAGCGCGGGCCGGCCGGCCGCGATGAAGCCGTGCAGAATGCCGATGCCCGCGCCCGCCGCAACTGCCTCCGTCTGGCCGAGCGCGGAGGAAATCTCGAAGCGGCTCTGCCAGTCGGGCGCCATCTCGCCGGTATAGTGAAGCGAGGAGGAGTAGACGAGATCGTCCACATGGCCGACGAGCCGGTGGCGCTTTAGATCTTCGACGCTCGAAGGCCGCCCGAACCGATCGAGATAAGACGCCGCGCCGTAAAGCCCGAGCGCGTAGGAGACGAGCCGGCGCGCGACGAGCCGCCCCTGCGCCGGCCGCTCCACGGTGATGGCGATATCGGCCTCGCGCCGCGACAGCGAGAAGGCGCGGGGCACGGGCACGAGCTGGATCGTCAGGCCCGGATGGCGCTCGGCGAGCGAGCCCAGGCGCGGCGCCAGAAAGGCGGTGCCGAAGCCATCCGGCGCGCCGATGCGCACGGTGCCGGAGAGATGCGCTTCCGCCCCTTCCAGCGCGGCGCGCGCGCCTTGCATCTCGGCCTCCATCCGCTCGGCCGCCGCCAGGAAGCCCGCGCCCTCGCGCGTCACCTCGCAGCCCGTCGGGCGGCGGTCGAAGAGCTTCACCCCGAGCGCGTCCTCCAGCGCATCCAGCCGCCGGCCGACCGTCGCATGGTTCAGCCCCAGCCGGCGGGAAGCGGCCAGAATCTGCCCCGCTCGCGCCACGGCCAGAAAGATTCGCACATCGTCCCAGTTCATCGCCGCCCCGACGTGCATCAATCCACGCACAATGGATGCGCATGGGTTTTGCTTGATTTCAAGTCTGGCCTGCGGCCTTCTCTCGGCAGAACATCAGGGAGAGACGCCATGAACGAGATCGGTCATTTCATCGACGGCGCGCGCGTCGCCGGCACCTCGGGCCGCACGGCCGATGTCTTCAACCCCGCCACGGGGCAGGTGACGGCGCGCGTCGCGCTGGCGAGCCGCGAAGAGCTTCAGCAGGCTGTGGACGCGGCCAAGGCCGCGCAGGCGAAGTGGGCACTGGTCAACCCGCAGCGCCGCGCCCGCGTCTTCATCAAATTCGTGGAGCTTCTCAACGCCAACATGCAGGAGCTGGCCGAGCTTCTTTCCTCCGAGCACGGCAAGACGGTCGAGGATTCCAAGGGCGACATCGTGCGCGGGCTGGAAGTCTGCGAATTCGTCATCGGCATTCCGCATCTGGCCAAGGGCGAGTTCACGGAAGGGGCGGGCCCCGGCATCGACATGTATTCGATCCGCCAGCCGGTCGGCATCGGGGCGGGCATCACGCCCTTCAACTTTCCCGGCATGATCCCGATGTGGATGTTCGCGCCCGCCATCGCCTGCGGCAACGCCTTCATCCTGAAGCCCTCCGAGCGCGACCCGTCCCTGCCAATGCGCCTCGCCGAACTCATGATGGAAGCCGGCCTGCCCAAGGGTGTGCTCCAGGTCGTCAACGGCGACAAGGATGCGGTGGACGGCATTCTGGAGCATCCCGAGATCGGAGCCGTCTCCTTTGTCGGTTCGACGCCGATCGCGGCCTATGTCTATGCCGGCGCGACGGCGCGCGGCAAACGCGCCCAGTGCTTCGGCGGCGCCAAGAACCACATGATCATCATGCCGGACGCCGATCTCGATCAGGCGGCGGACGCGCTGATCGGCGCGGGCTACGGCTCGGCCGGCGAGCGCTGCATGGCGATCTCGGTCGCGGTGCCGGTCGGCGAGGCGACGGCCAATGCGCTGGTCGAGAAGCTGATCCCGAAGGTCGAGGCGCTCAAGATCGGCCCCTATACCGACAGCGCGGCGGATTTCGGCCCGGTCGTCACCAAGGCCTCGCAGCAGAAGATTCTCGGCCTCGTGGAGAAGGGCGTGGCCGAGGGCGCGACGCTCGCTGTCGATGGGCGCGGCTTCACCATGCAAGGCTACGAGGACGGTTTCTTCGTCGGCGCCTGCCTGTTCGATCATGTCACGCCCGACATGGACATCTACAAGGAAGAAATTTTCGGCCCGGTTCTCTCGGTCGTGCGCGCCAAGGATTACGAAGAGGCGCTGTCGCTGCCGACGCAGCACGAATATGGCAATGGCGTCGCCATCTTCACGCGGGATGGCGATGCGGCCCGCGACTTCGCCTCGCGCGTGCCGATCGGCATGATCGGCATCAACGTGCCGATCCCGACGCCGCTTGCCTACCACTCCTTCGGCGGCTGGAAGCGCTCCTCCTTCGGCGATCTCAACCAGCACGGCCCGGACTCGATCAAGTTCTGGACCCGCACCAAGACGATCACCAGCCGCTGGCCCTCGGGCATCAAGTCGGGCGCGGAATTCTCCATGCCGGTCATGAAATAAGGTCGGGGTTTCGGAGCGACCGGCCGGGGGAAGGGCTCGCCCAAAGCGAGCCCGGACGCCCGGCTCAAGACCGAGGTCGAAACCTACGGCCGGAGGATGGTCGAGAGGTTTTTATTCGATCGCGAGGAGCGAAGCGCGATCGGTGCGAGGCTGGCAGGACCAAACCTTCGCGCCGGTCCTTGCGGTCGGGCGAGCCGCGTAGCTCATTCTGACGAGCGGTGGAAAAAGTTGGCCAGATGATTCCGCGAGGTTTGGGTCTGGCTCAGGGCAGCGGCCGCTGCAGAGTTGCGTCGGCGGTCAAACCTCCAACTCGAACCGCTGACAGCCCAGTTCCGCGCATTCGGGGCGACACTTCTATGCCAAGGGCATAGCCGGCTCACCAAGCCGGCGCCCCGGTTCGGCTCCCGCCGCTTCTCATCGCTCCCCAAACCTGCCAAAGGCCGGCGGTATTCCCGCCGGCCTTCGCCGTTCTTCCCATCCGCCAAGCGATCCGCTCTCATGCTCCAGACGCTCGTTTCCGTGCTGACGCCGGTCTTCTTCATGCTGGGGCTGGGCTTCGTGTCCGGCAAACGGCATTGGGTCAATCCGCATGGAACGGAGATGCTCGGCGCCTTCATCGCCAAGTTCGCGCTGCCCGTGTCGCTGTTTCTGGCGATCGTCACCGCGCCGCGCCATTTGCTGGCGCCCGAACTCGTGCCGACCATCGCCTATGCCGCCGCGCTCCTGTCGGGCTTCGCCGTGGCGCTTCTCTATGCGCGCCGGGCCGGCTTCTCGCCCATTACCGCCGCGCTTTATTCGCTGACGGTTGGAATGCCCAATCTGGGCGGCATCGGCATCGCCCTGTTCCAAGCGCTGGAAGGCGTAGAGGCGACCGTTTCGCTCGCCGTCGCCAATCTCGTCGGCACGCTGACGGTGATCCTCGCCTGTTTCATCCGGCTGGAAATGCAGGGCGGCGGGCATCCTCTGCGCGCCGTTTCGGCCGCGCTTCTGAAGCCGATGACGATCGTGCCAACGCTCGGCTTCGTGGTCGCCTTTCTGGATGTGCCTTTCCCGGATCTTTTCGTCTCGGCCCTGCGCCCGCTCGCGCAATCGACGGCGGGGGCCGGTCTGTTCCTGACGGGCGTGATCCTGTCTACGCAGCGTCTGCGCCCCACCCGCGCCGTGATGCTCGGCGCGCTCGCCTCCAACATCGTGCAGCCGGCCGTGGCGCTTCTGGCCTGCTTGGCGCTGCATCTGCCCGCGCATCTCGAAGCACGGGCGATCATCGCCATGGCCATTCCCGCCGGCTTCGTGGGCACGATCCTGTCGGCGGTCTACCACGAGGGCGCGGAAGAAGCGGGAGGCGTCCTCGTCGCCTCCTCGGCTCTGTCGATCCTGACGTTGCCGCTCTGGATCGTGCTCGCGCTCTGGCTCGGCGGCGCGTGAGCCGACGCGCCGTGCTTTGCCTGCCTTATCTCAGGCCTCGCCGCCGTCGCTGCGGATGGCAATGTCGGCCGGACGGCTTTTCGAGAGCACAAGGCGCATGTTGGGCAGGTCGTTGCCTTCGAGCTTTTCCAAGAGCGCTTCCGGCCCGTAGTTGAAGCCGAGCCAGCGCTGCGTCAGGCGCTCCACCAGCGTGTCCTCGCTGGCCTCGATCATCACGGTCAGGTCGAAGAGTTCGCCCAGTTCGCGCCAGCCGGGCTCGTCCAGGAGGAGGTAATTGCCCTCGGCCAGGATGACGCGCACGTCCGGGTTGATGATGCGCGCGCCGGCCCGTGCGATCTCGATGGAGCGGTCGAAGACGGGCACGGCGACTTCGCGCTTCTCGTCCCGCCGCAGGCGCTCCAGCATGGCGCGGAACCCGTCGAGATCGAACGTGTGCGGCGCGCCCTTGCGGGGGCGATGGCCGCGCGCGTTCAGCACCATGTCGTCGAAGTGGTAGCCATCCATCGGCAGAATGTCGGCGACGCCCGGCCGGCGCGCGTTGAGGCGCTCCTTCAGGGACTCGGCCGTGGTGGACTTGCCCGAGCCCGGCGAGCCGGCGATCGCGACGATGCGCCGACGCTCGCCTTCCTCGCTCAGGAGCGCGTCGGTCAGGGCCGCGAGCGTGGAGCGTTCCGTCATCGTGTCATTCCTCCCGCCCGGGCGGAATAGGGCTCGCCCGGTTCAGGACGCCTTTGCCTGAAGGCGCGAGATTTCGCCAGCCCCCCGGTCGCGCTCCGGCTCGAAGCCGGCCAAGCTTTCCGGTTCGCAATCGCTGAAGACGCGGCCGACGCCGATCAGGATGGGCCGCTCGATGCCGATGCGCCCGACGATCTCGGCGAGCGTTGCCAGCGTGCCGACGAGGCGCGCTTCCTCAGGCCGCGAGATGGAGGCGGCGACGGCCACCGGCGTCTCGGCGGGCAGGCCATGGGCGATCAGTTCGGCCGCGATGCGCGGGGCCATGCGCCCGCCCATGTAGAAGATCGTCGTTGCATGGTCGTCGGCCAGCGCCTGCCAGTCGAGATCATCCGGCAAGCCGCCCTTCTGCGAATGGCCGGTGACGAAGCGCACCTGCTGCGCACGGTCCCGGTGCGTCAGCGACACGCCGAAGCCGGCGGCGAGCGCGGAGGCGGCCGTGATGCCGGGCACGATGGCGACCGGAATGCCCTCGCGCTTGAGTTCGGCGATTTCTTCGCCCGAGCGGCCGAAGACCGACACGTCGCCCGACTTCAGGCGCACGACATGCTTTCCAGCGCGTGCGAACTGCACCATCATCCGGTTGATGTCTTCCTGCCGGCAGCTATCGCGGCTGGCGCGCTTGCCGACCAGCATGCGCTTGGCCTCGCGGCGGGCAAGTTCCAGAATGTCGTCCGACACGAGATCGTCGAACAGAATGACGTCGGCGGCCTGGAGCGCGCGCACGGCTTTGAGCGTCAAAAGCTCGGCCTCGCCGGGGCCGGCACCGACCAGCGTCACGCGCCCACCGGCCTGCGGGCGGCTGACGAGATCGCGCACGAAGCGGCGCGCATCGGCCTCGGCCACATCGTCAGGCGCCTTGCGGGTGAAAGCCTCGTCGGAGAACCGCTCCCAGAAGGCGCGGCGGGCCGGGCCGGGCTGGAGCCGGTCCATCACCTCGGCGCGCACCTTGGCGGCGAGCCTGGCCCAACCAGTAAGCGTTGCGGGCAGCAGCGTCTCGATGCGCCGGCGAATGGCCTGACCGAGGATCGGGGCCGCGCCGTCGGTGGAGATGCCGACCACGACGGGCGAGCGGTTGACGATCGTGCCGAAGCGGAACTGGCAGAAAGCCGGCTTGTCGATGACGTTGACGGGAACGCCCACAGCCTTCGCCGCGCAATAGAAGCTCTGGGCCTCGGATTCGCTTTCGCAATCGGCCACCGCCAGCGCCGCGCCGTCGAAACAGTCGAGCGCCCAGGGCCGGTCGTGGTGCCGGATCGCGCCGTCAGCGAAAGTAAGGGCGAGAACGGTGCGCATCTCGTCCGTGAGATGTTCGGCCTCGCAATAAAGATCGACCCGCGCGCCGGAGGCGGCGAGAAGTTCCGCCTTCCAGGCCGCGCCGTCCGAGCCGCCCGCCATGGCGACGCGCTTGCCCTTCAGGTCGAAGAAGACCGGCAGCGTGGCAAGCTCGCCCATGCGCTGCGGGCGCGTGCGGGGGCTGGCAGCGGCGGTGTCGTCAGCGGAGTTCGAGAACGCGCTCGGCATCGATCAATCCCTGAAGTTCCGTACGGCAGGAGCCACAATTCGTCCCGGCCTTCAAGTCCCGGCCTATGGCCGAGACGCTGGTGCAGTTCTTTTCGCGGATCGCCCGCCTGATGTCGTTGGCGCCGACGCCAAAACAAGAGCAGACGAGCGCGCCCGGGTCGGGCCTGTCGGCACCCGGCCGCCCGGCGAGAAGCCGAAAGCGCGTGGCCGATTCCATCGGCGCGCCCGAGAGGCACGAGACGGCATAGGCGCGCGATACGGCGACGGGCTCGGGCGAGAGCCAGAGCGCGCCGAGAAAGCGCCCGCCCTCGAAGGCGGCGAAGCGATGATGGCCCGCGCGGTCGGCATAATGCAGAAGCTCGGCCGTCTCAGGCAGGCCGAGAACCTGCCGCGCAAAAGCCTCGGTGTTCTCCACCTTCGCCGTGCCGGCGAGTTCCATGCGCCAGCCGCCCGAGGCGCGGGCGCGCGCCCAATAGGCGCTGCCGGCGGGCTCAGGTTCATTGAGCGAGACGGCAAAACCATGCCACGCCGCTTCGAAGCGGCGGAGCGCGGAGGGCGCGGCCTTCGAAGCCGGCTGGCCGGACACGGGGTCGGTCCGCGCGGGCACGAGGGCGTTGATGCGCGCGGCTCCCGAGAACTGCTCCGTCCAGTGGATGGGCGCGAACAGCGTGCCGGGCCGGACGCGATCGGTCAGAAGCGCGCGCAGGATCACGCTGCCATGGTCGGTCTCGAGCGTGACCAGATCGGCTTCGGACACCCTGAGACGCGCGGCGTCGTCCGGGTGCAACTCGCAGAAGGGCTCGGCGAGATGGGCCGACAGGCGGGCCGAGCGGCCGGTGCGGGTCATCGTGTGCCACTGGTCGCGAATGCGCCCGGTGTTGAGCACGAAGGGGCGCTCGGGCGAGGTCAAGGGCGCGACGGCGGGCTTCACGGGTAGGAAACGCGCCTTGCCGTCGGCGGTGAAGAAGCGGCCATCCGCGAAGAAACGCGGCTTGGATGTGCCATCGGCCGCGACGGGCCATTGTACGGGCGTCAGAGCCTCATAAGCCGGCTCATCCAATGTCGAGAGGCCGCACAGATCGAAGTCCCGGCGACCCTCGTTCTCGAAGGCGGAGAGCGCGGCGTGCTCGCGGAAGATCGCGGCCGGGCCGTCGAAGGAGAAGGCGGCTTCATGCCCCATGCGCCGCCCGACCTCCGCCATCTGCCACCAGTCGGGCTTGGCTTCGCCGGGCGCGGGGAGGAAGGCGCGCTGGCGCGAGATGCGACGCTCGGAATTCGTCACCGTCCCCGACTTCTCGCCCCAAGCGGCGGAGGGCAGGAGAACATGGGCGTAGGGCACCGTGTCGGTGTCACGGACCACGTCCGACACGACCACGAAGGGGCAGCGCGCCAAGGCCTTCCGCACGAGATCGGCCTCGGGCAGTGAGTCCACCGGATTGGTGCCCATGATCCAGATCGCTTCGACCCGGCCCTCGTGAACGGCGCGGAACAGATCGACCGCCTTCAGCCCCGGCTTTGCCGGCAAAGCGGGCGCGTTCCAGAAGCGTCTGACGATGTCTTCATGCGCTGGATTGCCGATGGCCATGTGAGCGGCGAGTTGGTTGGCGAGCCCGCCGACCTCGCGCCCGCCCATGGCATTGGGCTGGCCGGTGACGGAGAAGGGGCCGCAGCCCTCGCGCCCGACGCGGCCCGTCGCGAGATGACAGTTCAGGATCGCGTTGACCTTGTCCGTGCCGCCGGCCGACTGGTTGACGCCCTGGCTATAGACGGTGACGGTGCGCTCGGTCTCTGTGAAGAGCGCCAAGAAGCGCCGGAGAGCCGGCTCATCAAGCCCGGTCTCGGCGGCAAGGCGCGTGAGATCGCCATAGGGCAGGGCGGCTTCGAGCGCGGCCTCGAACCCTTGCGTATGCGCTTCGACAAAAGACCGATCGATCCGGCCGGTCTCGCTGAGATGGGCGAGGAGACCCAGAAACAAGGCCGTGTCGCCGTCCGAGCGGATCGGCAGATGAAGATCACTTTCCGCCGCCGTCACGGTGCGACGCAGATCGATCGTCACGAGCTTCATCGACGGGCGCGCGGCCTTGGCCGCCAGAACGCGCTGGAACAGGACCGGGTGGCACCAGGCGAGATTGGAGCCGACCAGAACCAGAAGATCGGCCGCCTCCAGGTCTTCATAGGTGTTCGGCACCGTGTCCGAGCCGAAGGCCCGGACATGACCGGCGACCGACGAGGACATGCAGAGGCGGGAATTGGTGTCGATATTGGCCGAGCCGATGAAGCCCTTCATCAGCTTGTTGGCGACGTAATAGTCCTCGGTCAGGATCTGGCCGGAGACGTAGAAGGCGACCGCGTCCGGCCCCTTGCGGGCGATCGTCTCGGCAAAGCGCTCCGCCACATGGCTGAGCGCCGCGTCCCAGGACACGCGCTCTCCCGCGATTTCCGGGTGGAGAAGCCGGCGGTCATGGATTAGCGTTTCGGCCAGCGCCGAACCCTTGGAGCAAAGCCGGCCGAAATTGGCGGGATGCTCCGGGTCGCCGGAGATGGCGACCGTGCCGTCGGGCTGAGGGCTTGCGAGCACGCCGCAGCCGACGCCGCAATAGGGGCAGGTGGTCCGCGTTGCCTGGGGCGTGTCGAAGCTCTGGGTCATCTTACCACGCGTTGTAGCCGAGATATTTGCCGCTCATGCGGATCTCGATCCGGTCGCCCTTGGGATTGGGCACCTTCTCGACCTCCATGGAGAAGTCGATCGCGCTCATGATCCCGTTGCCGCATTTCTCCTGGATCAGCTCTTTCAGCGTGTCGCCATAGACGCCGACGATCTCGTAAAGGCGATAGATGCAGGGGTCGGTCGGCACCTGCCGGTCCCATTGCTTGGTCGGGAATTCCGCCAGCACCACGGCTGCTTCCTGCGGGAGGCCGAGCTGGCGCGTCAGAAGATCGGCCTTGTCGCGCGGCAGGGCGTTCATGCCCAGGCACGCCGAGGTCACGAAGACCTCGCTCATGCCGATCCCCTCGGCGATCGAAGCCCAGGTGAGACCCGCGCCGCGCTTCTTCTCGTAGATCATGTCGGTGACGTCGGACTTCGACAACATGGGTCTCTCCTATTCCGCCGCCATCGCGTAGGTGCTGACCCGCTCGATCATGATTTCCAGCGCCCCGCCGTCATTCACGCGCAGGGGGAACGTGCGCACCTGCCCCTCGTCCGGCCCCTGCACCAGGCCGGTGTCGAGAGCGATGACCTGATTGTGGAGCGGGCAGGTCACGGAGCCGCCATGGACGATGCCCTGGCTGAGCGGACCGCCCTTGTGCGGGCAGCGATCTTCCGTGGCGAAGACGCGATCGTCCATCGTGCGGAACACGGCGATGCGCCCGAGCGGAGAGTTGACGCAGCGCGCGCCGCGCCGGGGAATGTCGTCGAGGCGGCCGATCGCCACCCAGTCGGAAACGGTGGTCATTCTGCGGCCTCCTGGAAGGGGGTGATGTCGGCCATGGGTTTGAATTCGTGGGCGGCGACGCCTTTCGACGCGCGCTGAGCCCAAGGGTCGATCTGCGCGAACTGCTGCGAATAGACGAAGCGCTCGAAATAGTGCTGGCGCTTCGCGGCGTCGTCCACGACCGCGGCCTTGATCGACTCCATGCCGACCCGCTTCAGCCACTTGTAGATGCGCTCGAGATAATGGCCCTGCTCACGATAGAGCTGGGTCAGCGCGGCGATGACGACGACCGCCTCGTCCTCGGTGTCGACATGGCAGAGGACCTGCGTCCCATGAATGTCGAGCCCGGCGGCGCCGGCGAAGTGGATGTCGTAGCCCGAATCCACGCAGATGACGCCGATATCCTTGCAGGTCGCCTCGGCGCAGTTTCGCGGGCAGCCGGAGACGGCCATCTTGAGCTTGGCCGGGGTCCAGGAACCCCACATGAACTTTTCCAGCCGGATGCCGAGGCCGGTCGAATCCTGCGTGCCGAAGCGGCACCAGTCGGTGCCGACGCAGGTCTTCACCGTGCGCAGGCCCTTGGCATAGGCCGCGCCGGACACCATGCCGGCGGCGTTGAGATCGGCCCAGACGGCGGGCAGGTCTTCCTTCTTGACGCCCAGCATGTCGATGCGCTGGCCGCCGGTGCACTTCACGGCGGGAATTGCGAACTTGTCTACGACATCGGCGATGGCGCGAAGCTCGGCCGAGGAGGTCATGCCGCCCCACATGCGCGGGACCACGGAATAGGTGCCGTCCTTCTGGATATTGGCGTGGACGCGCTCGTTGATGAAGCGGCTCTGCTTGTCGTCCTGATACTCGCCCGGCCAGTCGGCGAGGAGATAGTAGTTCAGCGCCGGGCGGCACTTGGCGCAGCCGCAGGAGGTCTTCCACTCCAGCTCCTGCATCACGGCCGGAATGGACTTCAGCCCCTTGGCCTGGATCAGGCGGCGGACATCGCCATGGCCGAGATCGGTGCAGCCGCACATGGGCTTCACGGCCTGGGCGTTGAACTTGGTCCCGAGCGTCACGCTCATCAGCTGCTCGACCAGCCCCGTGCAGGAGCCGCAGGAGGCGGACGCCTTGGTGTGGGCGCGCACTTCGTCCAGCGTGGTCAGGCCCTTGGCCGTGATGGTTCCGGTAATCTTGCCCTTGCAGACGCCGTTGCAGCCGCAGATTTCTGCGTCATCGCCCAAGGCTGCAACGGCCGCCATAGGGTCCAGCGGGGACCCTCCCTGATAGCTCTGGCCGAAGATGAGCGTGTCGCGCATCTCGGCGATATCCGAGCCCTTCTTCATCAGGTCGGCGAACCAGCCGCCATCCCCCGTCTCGCCATAGAGAACCGCGCCGAGAATCTTGTTGTCCTGAAGGACGAGGCGCTTGTAGACGCCGGCCGTGGCGTCGCGCAGGACGATCTCCTCGCGGTCCGGCGCATCGGCGAAATCGCCGACGGAATAGAGATTGATGCCCGTGACCTTGAGCTTGGTCGGCGTGTCGGAATGGCGGAAACCTTCGCCCGGCTGGCCGGCGAGGCGGCGCGCGGCGATCTCGGCCATCTGATAGAGCGGAGCGACGAGGCCGTAGACGCGTCCGTCGAGTTCCACGCATTCGCCGAGCGCCGAGATGTTCTCGTCGGAGGTCAGCAGCTGGTCGTCCACATGGATGCCGCGCCCGACGGCCAGACCCGCTTCCTTCGCCAGGCCAGCCGAGGGGCGGATGCCCACCGCCATGACGACCAGCGTCGCGGGGATGACGCGCCCGTCCTTGAGCTGGACGCCTTCCACCTTCTCGGTGCCGAGAATGCTCTCGGTGTTGGCGTTGCAGATCACCTCGATGCCGCGCTTCTCCAGCGCGCGCTGGAGGAGATAGCCGGCGGCGGGGTCGAGCTGTCGCTCCATCAGCGTCGGCATCAGGTGGAGAACCGTGACCTCCAGCCCCTGCGCGCGAAGCCCGGCCGCCGCTTCCAAGCCCAGCAGACCGCCGCCGATGACCACGGCTTTGGCGCGGCTCTGCGCGGCGAGGATCATCGCCTCCACATCGTCCAGATCGCGATAGGCGAGAACCCCGGGCAGGTCCTTGCCGGGAACCGGAGGGATGAAGGGAGTCGAGCCCGTCGCGATGACGAGATGGTCGTAGGATTGCGTGACGCCATGGTCCGACGTCACCGTCTTGGCCGCGCGGTCGATGGCGACGATCCGGTGCCCTTTGTAGAGCGTGACGCCGTGCTGGATGTACCAGCCGTCGCCATGGATCACGATGTCGTCGAACTGCTTTTCGCCCGAGAGAACCGGCGAGAGCATGATGCGGTCGTAGTTCACGCGGGGTTCGGCGTTGAAGATCGTCACCTCATAGGCGCCAGGGGCGGCCTCGAAGAGATGTTCCAACATGCGGCCGGGCGCCATGCCATTGCCGACGACGACGAGTTTCTGGGTCATGATTCTCATCCCGAGAAGGAAAGGTGAGATTGGAGGCCGGGCGCGGCGTCGGTGGCGCGCCGGGCGGTCAGCAAAGCGTCACGCAGCTTCGCCTAAGCGTCACGCAGCTTGGTGAAGCGTCAGGCCGCTTCCGCCAAGCGTCAGGCCGCTTCGACGAAGCGGTTGCGCTCGTAGAGGAATTTCAGCACCGCCTGCCGGCACTTGAGATAGGTCGCGTCGGTGGCGAGCTTGATGCGGTCGCGCGGGCGGGCGAGCGGCACGTCGAGGATTTCGCCGATCCGCGCCGAAGGGCCGTTGGTCAGCATGACGATACGGTCCGACAGGAGCACGGCCTCGTCCACGTCGTGGGTGATCATCATGACCGTGGTGCCGAGATCGTTCTGGATCTGCATGACCTGATCCTGAAGATGAGCCCGCGTCAGCGCGTCCAGCGCGCCGAAGGGCTCGTCCAGAAGCAGGATCTTCGGCTCCATGGCGAGCGCGCGGGCGATGCCGACGCGCTGCTTCATGCCGCCCGAAATCTCGCTCGGGCGCTTGTCCTTGGCATGGCCCATATGGACCAGCTCTAGATTGCGCATGACCCATTCGCGTCGCTCGGCCGCCGACTTGGTCCGCGAGAACACCTTGTCCACGGCGAGCGCCACGTTCTCATAGACCGTGAGCCAGGGCAGGAGCGAATGGTTCTGGAACACGACGCCCCGGTCCGGCCCCGGCTGGTCCACCACCTTATCTTCCAAGAGGACGACGCCTGATGTGGCGACGGTGAGACCGGCCACGATGTTGAGAAGCGTGGACTTGCCGCAGCCGGAATGGCCGATGATCGAGATGTATTCGCCCTTGGCGACCGTGAGGTCGATGCCTTTCAGGACATGGGTCGTGGCGCTGCCGCGCTTGAAGGTCATATCGACGCCTTCGATGGACAGAAACGGCTTGGGGGTCATGGCGGTTCGCTCCGGGTCTTGAGGGGAGGGCGTCAGGCGGCGGAGGTGCCGCGGGTGACGAGGCGGCCGATCAGGGCCACGATCCGGTCGAGCACGAAGCCGACCACACCGACATAGGCGAGCGCGACGATGATGTCGGAGATCAGCGAGGAGTTCCAAGCGTCCCAGATGAAGAAGCCGATGCCCACACCGCCGATCAGCATTTCGGCCGCGACGATGGCGAGCCAGGACAGGCCGACGCCGATGCGAAGCCCGGTGAAGATGTAGGGGGCGGCCGCCGGCAGCATGATCTTGGCGAAGAATTCGAGGCCGTTGAGGCGCAGCACGGCGGCGACATTGCGGTAGTCGGACGGAATGTTGCGGATGCCGACCGCCGTGTTGATGATGATCGGCCAGACGGCGGTGATGAAGATCACGAAGATCGCGGCGGGCTGGCCGTCCTTGAAGGCGGCGAGCGACAGCGGCAGCCAGGCGAGCGGCGGCACGGTGCGCAGCACCTGGAAGATCGGGTCGAGACCGCGCATGGCGAGCGTCGACTGGCCGACCAGCGTCCCGAGCGAGATGCCGACGACGACCGCGATGGCATAGCCCACCGCCACGCGCTGGAGGCTTGCCCAGATCTGCCAGCCGAGGCCGACATCATTGCCGGAATTCACGTAGAACGGATGGACGATCAGGTCCCAACTGTCCGACAGGATCTGGGTCGGCGCGGGAAGGGCCGCGCCCGGCTGGGAGCAGATGACTTCCCATATCCCCAGAAGCACGGCGAGCGTGACCAGAAAAGGCAGCGTGTTGGCGGCCATCTCGCGGACCCGGCGACCCGCCACGGCCGCAAACGAGGCGCGGGGGCGCGGCAGGGCCACGATCTTGGCCTTCGTGCCGGCGGTGGCCGGGGCGGGCGCTTTCGCGGCAGGCAGCTTGGAAACGGTCTGGGACATGGAACCCTCGCGCCATCGGGCGGATCAAAGCTAAAAAGACGAAGGGGCGACCTCTTCGAGCGGGCCGCCCGGAAGGGATCAGGCGACGCGCTTGATCGAAAGGCTTTCGAGATAGGCGGACGGATGGGCCGGATCGAAGCTCTTGCCGTCGAAGAAGGTCTCGACGCCGCGCGAAGTGCCGGCGGGAATGTCGCTGGCCGCGACACCCAGATCCTTGGCCGCCGCGCGCCAGATGTCCTCGCGGTTGACGGCTTCCACCAAGGCTTTCGTGTCGGCGTCGGCCGGCAGGTAACCCCAGCGCTGGTCCTCGGTCAGGAACCAGAGGTCGTGGCTCTTGAACGGGTAGGAGGCGTTGTCCCGCCAAAACTTCATGATGTGGGGCGAGTTCTCGACCACCGGGCGGTCGTTGCCGTAGTCGTATTCGCCCGACAGGCGCTTCACGATGTCCTTGGCCGGCACGTTGAACCAGGCGCGCTTGCCGACGATCTCGGCCAGTTCCTTCTTGTTCTCGGCCTTGTCGCACCATTGCTGGGCTTCCAGGACGGCCATGGTCAGCGCCTTGGCCGCGTTGGGATGAGCGGCCACCCAGTCGGCGCGCATGGCGAGCGACTTTTCGGGATGGTTGTTCCAGAGCTCGCCCGTGGTCAGCGCCGAGAAGCCAATCTTCTGGCCGACCATCTGCTCGTTCCAGGGCTCGCCCACGCAGAACGCGTCCATCGTATTGACCTTGAGGTTCGCCACCATCTGCGGCGGCGGCACGACGATGGTCTCGACGTCGGTGTTCGGGTCGATGCCGGCAGCGGCCAGCCAGTAGCGCATCCAGAGATCGTGCGTGCCGCCGGGAAAGGTGACGGCGACCTTCGAGGTCTTGCCGGCGGCCTTGGCCTTGGCGAAGCTCTCGCGCAGCACGCCGGCGTCCAGACCGACCTTGAGGTCGGCGAAGGCGTTGGCGATCGAAATGCCCTGCCCGTCGAGATTGAGCCGGGCGAGGATCTGCATCGGCACGGGGCCGCCCTGCGTGATCTTTCCCGCGCTCATCAGATAGGGCATGGGCGTCAGGATATGCGCGCCGTCGATGCCCGATCCGGCCGAGCCGAGCACGAGATTGTCGCGCGTCGTGCCCCAGGACGACTGCTTGACCACCTCCACATCCGCCATGCCGTGCTTGGCGAAGAGGCCCTTTTCCTTGGCGACGATCAGCGGCGAGGCGTCGGTCAGCGCGATGAAGCCGAGAATGGCCTTCGTGGTTTCGGGGCCTGCCGTCTGCGCAAAGGCGCCGCCCGGAAAACTCGCGCCGATGGCCGAAAACAGCGCCGCCGTTCCCGCGCTGGCCGCCGAGCCCTGAAGGAAGCGCCGACGGTTGATGCCAGTCTTCGAGATGTCGGACATGCCATTCCTCCGGTTAAAGCTCGTATCGGATGCAAAGGGGAAAAACGAAAAAACGCCGCCGTCTGAAGCCTCCCCGACAATCGGGAATGGGGAGGCGGCAGAACGCGCGACGTCGATGTCTTCGCGGATGCTTCGCTAGGGGAAGCGTCTTTCGGCCCGTCGTCCTTGGCGGGTCTGAGGCTTATTGAAGCGGAAGGACCGGAGTTTGGAAAGTCCAAATGTTCAGCACGACGGCACGCCCAATAAACAGGCAATCGCTTCGCAAAGTCCAGTTTACAGGGGTTTTAAACTGCTTCCCGTCGATGCACTTCGCATATGCAGCATGAGGAAATGAAAGGCAGTTCGAAAAGGAGCGGAGTCCGCCGAAGGAGCGGCGATCGAACGGTCGGCTCGCCGGTCAACGCCAAGCCTGGGTGTCTCGGCGGATCTGAACCATCGAGACCTCCTCGTTCGGGGTGCCTTCCAGCCGGGCGTTATTCTGGCGAGTCCTGCGAAGAGTTTTCGTCCGGCCGGCGTCGGACCGTGAAGCCGTCGACATAGGCCGCGATTGTGCCGGGCGTCAGGTCGCCGGCCGAACTGGTTTCACGTGAATCCCCGAACACGCCGTCGTAAAGATCGGGTCGGAAGGCGCTGGCGGCGCGCCGCGCGAACTCGTCGCCCAGTGGCACCTGCCCCCAGCGCACCATCTGACTATAGACCCAGAGCGCCTCGGGCGGGCGCGGCCGGTTGGCCTCGCCGCCATGGAAGGTCAGATAGTTCGGCAGGTTGCGGCGCGTCCCCTCCGGGCTCACCGCGAGATCGCCGGCAAGGATCGCGGCCAGCGAGGCGGGGTTGCCGCCCAGATGCTCCGGCCGCGCGAGGATCGACGCCAGCTCTGCCCGGTTCTCCGGCTGGTCGCACCAGAGCGCCGCGCGCCGCAGCGCGCGCAGAAGCGCCGCGCCCAAGTCCGCGTTCGCGGCCCACCAGTCCGGCCTGATGCCCAGCACCTTTTCCGGCGAAGCGAGGGAGATGTCGGCCTTGACGGCGACGATGCGCCCGACGTCCGCTTCCACCGCGCTGACATTCCAGGGCGCGTTGACGCAGAACCCGTCGATCGCGCCCGAGCGCAGCGCGTCTACCGTCAGCGGTGGCGGGACGATGGTCATGGCCACGTCGCGGTCCGGGTCGATCCCGGCTTCCGCCATCCAGAAGCGGAATTCGTAATTGTGAGAGGAGAAGGGATAGGTCACGCCGAAGGTCAGCGGCGGCAGGCCCGCCGCCGCCCGCCGTTTGACCACGCGGGCCAGCGCGCGGCCATGGGCGGCCGGCTCGTCGCGATCCGCCTCGCCCGCCGCCTCGCGCATCTCCTCGAACAGGCGCAGCGACAGCGTCACCGCATTGCCGCCGAGCCCGAGCGAGAAGGGAGCGATGACGGGATAGGGATTGGAGCCGAGGCCGAGTTGCGAGGCGATCGCCATGGGCCCCAGAAGATGCGCCGCGTCGAACTGGCGAAAGGCCAGCCGGTCCCGGATATTGGACCAGGAGACATCTCGCACGAGATCGAGCCGCAACCCTTCCGCGCGGTCGAGCCCGAGCGCCGCCGCAGCGATCGGCACCGCCGCGTCCACCAGCGGAATGAAGCCGAGACGCACCGCAGGCAGGGAGGAGGGGGCCGAACTCATCGCTTCACCTCGCCGCCGAGAAGATCGGCCGCCGTCACGATGCTGCGCGCGATCTCCACCAGCTTCTTCTTTTCGTTCATCGCGGTCTGACGCAGGAGGCGGTAGCTTTCCTCCTCGCTCAGGCCCCGGCGCTGCATCAGAATGCCCTTGGCCTTTTCCACGATCTTGCGATCGGCCAGTTCCGAGCGCGCCTCGTAGAGTTCGCGCTCCAGCCGCGAATAGGCGTGGAAGCGCAGGACGGCCATGTCCAGAATCGCCTTCACGCGCTCCTTCTTCAGCCCGTCCACGACATAGGCCGAGACACCCGCCGCGATCGCGGCTTCCATGGAGGCCGCATCGGAGCGATCCACGAACATGGCGATGGGGCGCTGGACGCTGCGCGACACCTGGAAGAACTGTTCCAGCCGGTCGCGATTGGGATTTTCGAGATCGGCCACGATCACGTCTGGCCGAAACTGCTCGATCTCGCGCACGAGACCGTTCATTGCTGTGACCACATGCACGCGCGCGTGCCCGGCCTCGCGCAGCCCATCCTCGATGATGGCGGCCCGTGCCCGGTTTTCGTCGACGATCAGAACGGCAAGCGCGCTAGGCTCCATATGCCCATGTTTTGCGCAAGCCGGCAAATGAGGCAAGAGTCGATATGCTGCGGCGCGGCGAAAATCATCGCCACACCGCCCGGTTCGTAACGGTGTCAGCCCTTGTCGGCGGTCAAGCCGGCGGCTTCGATGCCGGCGACGGCGGCGGTCTCGTCATTGTCCGACGTATCGCCGGTGATGCCGACCGCGCCGAGGATCGCGCCATCCTGGCGGATCAACACGCCGCCCGGCACGGGCACGAGCGATCCGCCGGCCAGCGCGTTCATCGACTGGATGAAATAGGGTTGCTCCTCGGCGCGCTTCCACAGGGCGCGCGAGCCCATGCCCATCTGAACCGCACCGTTGGCCTTGCCGATGGCGATGTCGGGCCGCATCCGCGAGGCGCCGTCCTGCCGCTCCAGCGCGACCAGCGCGCCGCCGGCATCCAGCACCGCGACGGTCAGCGGCTTCAGCTTCAGCTCCGCGCCCTTGGCGAGCGCGGCGGCGATGATGGTGCGGGCGGTGTCGAGCGTCAGCGTCGTCATGAAACGGCCTCTCCTTGGTGGAGGCCTGTCCTAACGCGGGCTGGCTCGGCTCGCAAATCCTCGCGGCGGGCAGGCGGGAGCGCATGACGCTCCCGCGTACAAGTCACGAGCGCGCGGCAGGGCTTTCCACGAGGCAGCCGGCGAGACGGCGCACCAGCGGCATGACGACGAGAAGCGTCGGGAAGGCCACGAGCCAGGAGAGGCCCCAGCCCTTCATCCATTGGGCGGGCAGATCGGCTGACAGGCCGAGCGCGCGCGCCGTGGAAATGGCCGACACCACGCCGCACATCATGAGCGAGAGAAGAAACGGAACGATGATCGCGGCATAGCGCGTGGGAAGCTTGCGAAAAGCAGGCATGACAACACTCCTTGCGGCCCGCCTAAACGGCGAAGGCCAGCGTGAGCGTTGGTTGACGTTAACGCTTACGGAGCGGATGCACGAAGAAAGCATTTCATGACATGACGCGGCGGTCAAGCGCGGCGCGGCGAACGAGGCTTGCGTCTGGCAAGGGGCGTTCGACAGCGCCTTGCGGGTCGCAGCGCATGGGGCCTTGCACGGTCACGACGCCACCGCGACGGGACGAGCCTGATCACCTCGCGAGCGTTCAGCGCCGCGTCGTGATGCGCCTGATCCTATGCCCGCTTGCCCAGACCTTGCCGGTGTCTCTTCGCACCGGCTGCGTTCCGCCGGCCGGGCTTCGGTTCGCAAAACGGCATTCCTCGTGACCTGACCGCTCGAAATGCCCGGCTTGCGCCTCACGCGAAACGGCGCGCCGCGTCCAGACCGAGCCCGAGGCCGACCGAGCCGAAGGCGTCGGAATGGGCAATGCGCGCTTGGGGGAAGCGACGCGTCGCAGCCATCTGCACGGCCGGCACCTGCGCGCCACCGCCGGTCAGGATCACCGTGTCCACCGCCTCGGCCCCAATGCCGCCGAGCGCCAGGGCCTCGCCGATCGCGCCCTCGATCCGCGCGACGAGTTCAGCCGTCGCCGCCTCGAATTCGGCCCGCGTCACGCGTGTTTCCAAGGCGAGGCCCGGCTCCTTCAGGGCGATCGGCGTTTCGGCCTCGTCCGATAGCGCGATCTTGGCACGCTCCACCGCGCCGGCCAGGCGATGGCCCGAGCGGTGCGTCAGCATATGCTCCATGCGCCCGAGCTTCTCCGGCTCGGCCGCTTCCTTGCGCAGGGCGCGGATGTCGGAGACAATCTTCGGCGTATAGAGCGTGTTGATCCGGTGCCAGGTCGCCATGTCGTTGAAATACCAGACCGGCATCAGGCGCTTGCCGTCGGCCGTCGCGCTGCCCAGGCCGAGCAGCGGCTGCATCTTGGCGATGTTGAGCAGCCGGTCGAAATCCGTGCCGCCGACATGCACGCCCGTCGTGCCCAGAATGTCGTCCGCCCGGTCCGTCGAGCGGGCGCGCTCCGGCGACAGGCGCAGGAGAGAGAAATCCGACGTGCCGCCGCCGATATCCACCACCAGCGCCAGTTGTTCAGCGTTGATCGTGCTCTCGAAATAAAGCGCGGCGGCGACCGGTTCGAACTGGAACTCCACATGCCGAAAGCCCTGTGCGCGGGCCGCCGATTCCAGCTGGCCTTCGGCGGCGCGGTCGGCCTCGTCGCTTTCGTCCACGAAGCGTACGGGGCGGCCGAGCACGATGCGGTCGGCCTCCTCGCCGGTCTCGCGCTCCAGCGTCTGGCGCAGATGCTTCAGGAAGCGCCCGATCAGGTCCTCGAAGGTCATGCGCTCGCGCCCGACCTGCGTCGTCTCCTTCATCAGCGTCGAGCCGAGAATGCTTTTGAGCGCGCGCATGAAGCGCCCTTCCGCCCCGTCCACATATTCGAACACGGCCTGACGCCCGAAATAGGTGTGCCCGTCCTCCAGGCTGAAGAACAGCGCGGAAGGGATCGTCAGGTGCTTGCCCTCCACCGGCAGAAGCCGCGGCGCCCCGCCCGGCGCGCAGAGCGAGAGCGTGGAATTGGTCGTGCCGAAGTCGAGGCCGGGGAAGTGTCGGGACATGGGGCGGCTCGCAAAACGAAGGCCCCGACGCCGGCGGGCGGCATCGGGGCTCATGGCAAACGGGCGGCCGAGATAGCGCATTGCACCGCACAAGGGAAGCGCGGTCGGATTCTACGACAGCCTCGCGTCAGTATCACGAAGACGTGAATCCTCTGAATGAAATTCGGTGAATGAATTCTTACATCGCTTTCAGGTTGTGACGTAAGGCTCTCACCCAACAGAGAGGGGGCTCTCTGAGAATCATCAGATCGTATGATGAAATCGAGGGTGACATGGCGGGTGCGACGAGCGGCAATGATGTTCTGATCGGCACGACCGGGGCGGACGTGATCGATGGCGATGCCGGCAACGACGAGGTGCTGGGTCTGGCGGGCAACGACAGCCTGTTGGGCGGCGAGGGCAATGACACGCTGCGCGGCGGCGAGGGTGATGACACGCTGGACGGCGGTTCGGGGCCTTACGGCTACGATTATCTCTATGGAGGAGACGGCAAGGACACGTTGCGCCTGAACAATGCCGGCTATGCCGAAGGCGGCGCCGGTGATGATGTTCTGGACGCACGCGGCATCGTGGCCGGTTCCAGCTACGTGGCTTCGGTGTACCTGGATGGCGGGGCCGGCAGCGACAAGCTCTATAGCGGCGCTGGCTCGGATAATCTGTCCGGTGGCGATGGCAACGACACGCTAGAGGGCGGCGCGGGAGCGGACACGCTTCAAGGGGGAGCTGGCGCCGACAGCCTGACGGGCGGCTCCGGTGTCGATCAGTTCGATCTGGGCTATCTCTCGAACGGCACCAACGAAGTGAATGGCGACCGCATCACCGACTACGAGAGCGGCGAGAAGCTGTCCTTCTCCTACTACAGCTATGACCCGATGACCGGGCTTGCGAAGGCACCCGACATCCGTCTGGTGACGCTGGGCGGTGACAGCCGGATCGAGATCGACGCCAACCGGGACGGCGTGTTCGAAAGCGCGGTGACGCTGGAAGGCGTTACCGGCGGCACGCTCGTCACCACGGACGGTGGCCCGAGCCAGATGGATATCCGCGTTGCGTTCGGGGCGATGAAGCCTGCCACGAGCGGCAACGATGTTCTGATCGGCACGTCTGGGGCGGACGTGATCGACGGCGGGGCCGGCAACGACGAGGTGCTGGGTCTTGCGGGGAATGACAGTCTGTCGGGTGGCGAGGGCAGCGACACCTTGCGCGGCGGCGAAGGCGACGACACGCTGGACGGTGGATCAGGGTCCTACAGCTACGATTATCTCTATGGCGGAGATGGCAAGGACACGCTGCGGCTGAGCAACGGCGGCTATGCTTATGGCGATGCAGACGACGACGTTCTTGATGCGCGTGGGATCGTGACGGGTTCCAGCTCTACGAGTTCGGCGTACCTGTATGGCGGGGCGGGCAGCGACAAGCTCTATAGCGGCGCTGGCTCGGATAATCTATCCGGTGGCGATGGCGACGACACGCTGGAGGGCGGCGCGGGAGCGGACACGCTTCAAGGCGGAGCGGGCGCTGACAGCCTGACGGGCGGTTCCGGTGTCGATCAGTTCGGCCTGGGCTACC
>NZ_BBWS01000007.1:0-561 GCF_001463925.1 Aureimonas sp. N4
TGGATGGCGGCCTGAGCCAGATGGATATCCGCGTTGCGTTCGGGGCGACGAAGCCTGCCACGAGCGGCAATGATGTTCTGATCGGCACGTCCGGGGCGGACGTGATCGATGGCGATGCCGGCAACGACGAGGTGCTGGGTCTAGCTGGAAACGACAGCCTGTCGGGGGGCGAGGGCAGCGACACGCTGCGCGGCGGCGAGGGTGATGATACGCTGGACGGCGGTTCGGGGCCTTACGGCTACGATTATCTCTATGGAGAAGACGGCAAGGACACGTTGCGCCTGAACAATGCCGGCTATGCCGAAGGCGGCGCCGGTGACGATGTTCTGGACGCACGCGGCATCGTGGCCATTTTTAACTCCAGCTTTGCTCCACCAGCGTCGCTTTATGGCGGAGCGGGCAACGACAAGCTTTATGGCGGCGCTGGCTCGGATAATCTATCCGGCGGCGATGGCAACGACACGCTAGAGGGCGGCGCGGGAGCGGACACGCTTCAAGGCGGAGCGGGCGCCGACAGCCTGACGGGCGGTTCCGGTGTCGATCAGTTCGATCTGGGCTATC
>NZ_BBWS01000008.1:0-124744 GCF_001463925.1 Aureimonas sp. N4
CGGATGGCGGCCTGAGCCAGATCGACATGCGCGTCACCGACCTCCTGCACGGAACGGGCAAGCTGCTGACGGGAACGGATGGTAACGACCAGCTGACGGCAACGAGTTCGGACGGCTGGGTGCTCAAAGGTGGCGCGGGCGACGACAAGCTGACGGGCGCGGGCGGCAATGACGAGTTGCAGGGCGGCTCGGGCAATGACAGTCTCGACGGCAGGGGCGGCGCCGACACGATGATCGGCGGGCTCGGCAACGACGACTACATCGTGGACTCGGTGCTGGATGTCGTCATCGAGGCCGCCGGCGAGGGCAGTCGCGACCGCGTTATCACCTCGGTCGACTACAAGCTCTCGGCGAATGTCGAGCATCTTCAGATGGTCGGCAAAGGGAATGTCTCTGCTACCGGAAACGAACTCAACAACATCATGGGCGGCAATTCGGGGGCCAATGTTCTCGACGGCGGGCTCGGCGCAGATACGATGGACGGTGGCGCCGGAAACGACGTCTATTACGTCGACAATCTCGGCGACCGCGTGATCGAGAAGGCGGGGGGTGGGACCGATCTCGTCCATTCCTCCGTCAGCTTCAAGCTCGGCGAGAATGTCGAGGATCTGCAGCTGACCGGCATGTCGGACATCAACGGAACCGGCAATGCGCAGGCCAACCGGATTTTCGGCAATATGGGGGCGAACCTGATCGATGGCGGCGCGGGAGCCGACATGCTGATGGGCGGCATTGGCAACGACACGTTCCGCTTTGCCGCCGGGGAAGCGAATGGCGACTGGGTTCTCGATTTCCAGCGCCCTTGGTCCGGCATGTCCGGTTATGGAGACAAGCTGCTCTTCGTCGGCTACGGGCGGGACGCGCGCTTCTCGCAACTGGGGCAGAGCGACACCTATGTCGTCAGCAGTGCGGATGGTTCGATCAGCGACGAAATCCGCATCCTGGGCAACACGGGCCTGACAGCGAGCGACGTGACCTTCGGCGAGTTGTAACGGCCGAACCGACGATGGGGCGCCGGATCGTCCGGCGCCCCATCCGAAACTGAGCCTCGCCTACTCCGCCGCCAGACCCTTGGCGGCCGGCTCGTGCAGCGGGCAGCGGTTGAAGCGGGCGCGGAAGTCGGCGGAGTGCTGATAGGCCGTGCGGCGGGCGCGGTTGATGTTGCCGAGCGGGCGGTGCGCGGCGAGGCCGGTCCAGACGCTGAAGCGCATTTCCTCGTCCACGGCGCGAACGCGGTCCTCGTCCCAGCTGTCCTGCGGCTCGGCCGTGAGCGTGGCGACGGTCTGGAACGGGGCCTCGTCTTCCTTCCATTCGACGGTCGGGTCTTCCACCGGCTGCTTGGCGAGATCGCGGCAGAGCTGAACGCGCAGCTCCCACACGCCCATGCGCTCGCGCATCTCGGCCTGCACGGTTTCTCGGATGGCGTCCGGCCGGCCGGAGGCGTCGATCTCGCGGGTCTCCAGCTCGGTCAGGTCGGGCGCGACCGGCACGAGGCTGAACTTGGCGATATAATCTCCATAAAGGAACGGCGTGACGCTGTAATAGGTCTGCCCCAGCGGATCGACATTGGGCGCGCCGCCGAGCGACTGGATCGCCGGGCTTTCGACGCCGACCGCTTCCAAGGCCTTGTTGACGCCGCGCAGAACGGACGACATCACCGTCTTCGTGCCCTCCAGCTTGTCGGTCGTCTTGGCCAGAAGCTTGAGATTGCCGAGAAACTGGTCGGCCGTCTTGGCTTGGAAGACCGGGCCGTTGACCATGATGAAATCCTGCGTCTTGCCCTCGGCTCCGGGCAGGCGCTCGCCTTCGACGTCGAGAATTTTCAGGGCCAGACCGCGCGGCAGCGAGATCGCGTCGGGCAGGATGTCGCCGGCATTGGTGGACAGCCGAAGATAGGCCTTGTGCGTGGCCGGTTGGGCGAAGAGCCCTTGCGCGAGTTCCGGCGGCAGGCCGTCATGGACGCGCAGCGTCGCTTCCAGAATGCCATGCGCCTTGGCATGAACCGAGCGCACGGCGTGGCCATAATCATGCGCCGTGGTTTCGAGGATCGTATCGAAGGTCTCGTTCAGACCCTGAGCGGTCTCCGCTTCGTCCGGCTGAATGTCTTCCACATCGGGCGAATAGCGAATGGGGGCGTTGGTCATGGCGAGGCCCTTCTGGGAGTCTGGAACATGGGCGGCTAACCAAGCCATCGACAAAAGAGTTCCATCGCGCGCGAAAGGTTCGTTTAGTCGAATATCAGCCCTTGGCGTGGTTCGCTTCGCCCGAGCTGCCGCCCAGAACCGCCTGGAGATTGGCGACCATGAGTTCCACATTCTCGCGGCTGGCGCGGATTTCGAACACTTCGTCGCGGTCATCCACGATATGGATCACGAAGCTGCCATCGTCGCTTTCGCTGGCAAATCCGGCGAGGGTCCGGCGTTCGGCCATGATGAACTCCATTGGTTCGTAAGGCTTCGGGCGGCGGGCGCCGCCGGGGTCGAGAGGGAAAAGGCTCCATGGTCGCTTTGGTTCAGCCCCGTCTCGTGAACGGACCTTCGGGCGACTCCACGCTCTATCTCGACTTCGCCTTCGGGCGGCGGGCGATGTTGTTCGATCTCGGAGACATCCACGCGCTGTCGCCGCGCGAGGTCGGCCGGATCACGCATGTCTTCGTGTCGCATCTCCACATGGATCACTTTGCCGGCTTCGATCGCCTCTTGCGCCTGCGGCTTAATACGCCCGGCGTTGTCCGTCTCGTCGGGCCACCGGGCTTGGGAGAGGCAGTGGCGCACAAGCTCGCGGCCTATCGCTGGAACCTCCTCGGCGACACCTCGCCGGATTTCGCGCTGGAGGCGCTGGACTGGCGCGAGGGCGGCTTCGTCGCGACTGCCCTGTTTCGCGCGCGGGATGGTTTTGTGGGGCGTGCGTCCACGCTGCCCGATCTGCCGACCGGTCTCGTCTGGCAGGAGGCGGGGCTGGTGGTCGAAGCCGTGGAACTCGACCATGGCATTCCCTCGCTCGCCTTCGCCTTGCAGGAGCGCCTGCGAGTGAATGTCCACAAGGTCCAACTGGACGAGATGGGGCTGGCCGTTGGCCCCTGGCTTTCCCGCGCCAAGGAGAGGTTGCGGGCCGGCGAGAGCGGGGCGGTGGAGGGGCCGGACGGGCAAACGCTGTCGCTGGAGACCCTCGTTCAGGCCGGCGCGCTGCAGACGGCCGATGGCCAGCGCATCGCCTATGTCACCGATGCCGGATGGATCGAGGCCAACCGCCGGCGCATCCGCACTATTGCCCAGGACGCCGACACGCTCTTCATCGAAGCCGGCTTTCTCGACGCCGATCGCGAGATCGCCAACGGCCGGCAGCATCTGACCGCCGCGCAGGCCGGCAGCCTCGCGCGCGAGGCCGGCGCGCGGCGCGCCGTGCCGCATCATTTCTCGCCCCGCTACGAGACGCGGGAGGAGGAACTGACCGCCGAGTTCGAGGCGGCCTATAGGCGCAGCGGCGAGGCGTAGCCGGTGAGTTCGAGATAGCCGCGCGCGCCGGGGGCCGAGACCGCGCCTTCCCAATAGACCGGCAATCCGCCCGAGCGCCCGTCGAGTTCCTGATCGGGAAAGAGCGGTTTCAGGTGAAAGCTCCGTTCGCCCTCGGGCAGGCGCAGGGTCAGGCGCTGCTCCACGGGATAGACCGCATCGGTGCGCGGCGAGCGCCAGGTTTGGAGCGGCTCCAGGCTTACGTCTTCTGGCCGGAGGCGCGTGATCGAGCCGTCCGCGCGGCGATAGGAACCGCCGGCATAGATCGTGCCGCCGTCCCGCCCGCGAATGCGGAAGGCGACGAGTGCGCCGCCATCGTCGAGATTGAGCCCCGTCCAATCCCAGCCGGACGCCTCGACGGATAAAAGCGTGGACGACCATTCGCGGTCGAGCCAGGCCTCGCCCGTCACCGTCTCGCTCTTGCCCTCGCGCGTGACCGTGCCGGAAACGGTGAGATGCGGAATGGAATAGTAGTAGCTGGCCTCCTGGGGGTTCGGCCCCTTCTGGCTGTAGCCTTCCTTGCCCTGAAGCAGGATCGGCTGCGTCGGCTGGAAGGCGAGGTCGAGGGCGAACTCGCCCGTCGAGACCTCTGTCGTGAAGCGCCCGTCCGCCTCGCGCTGGAAGCGCCAGTCCTGAAGCGTCACGTCGGCATCGGCTTCCGCCGCCTCCGCAAGGCCGAAGCCGGCGCGCGCGGCGCGTTCGCCGTGGAGAAGGTGGCCGAGCGCGGGGTCGGACAGGCCGGCATGGGCGAAGAGCACTTGCGTCGGCGCAAATCGGCTGGGATTGGCCGGGTCCACTTGGGGCCGCGTGCGGAAGAACGTCACCTGGAAGCCGAGGTCGCGGCCCTCCGCCGTCTTCAGCCAGCCGGTCACATACCACCATTCCGTGCGGAAATCGGGATGGGCGCCATGGTCGCGCGGGAAGGCGAGCGCCGCGCCGGGCACGACGGGCGGATAGGCGATCTCGGCCGCGCGGAGCGGAGCCGTGAGGGTCGCGAGCGCGAGGAAACAGGCGAGAAACCGTTGCATCACCAATCCTCCCGCACGGCCAGAACCGCGCTTCGATGCGTCGCCCGCCGTCCGGCGAGAAGCGCCGTGCCCGCCGCCGCCAGCACCAGGGCGGCCACCACGGCCGGGATCGTGCCGATGGGCAGACGTGTCGTCATGGTCCAGTTGAAGGATTGCGGGTTGATGACATGGATCAGAACCTGCGCCAGCGCGAGGCCGAGCAGCACGCCGGCAATGCCGCCGACAAGCCCGAGCAGCGCGCCTTCGCGCGCCAGCATGGAGAGGATCTGGCCCTTGGTGAGGCCGAGATGGCGGAGCATGCCGAACTCGCGCGAGCGCGCCAGCGTCTGCGCCGAAACGGTGGCGGCGACGCCCGCCAAGCCGACGAGAATGGCAACGCCTTCCAGAACATAGGTGACAGCGAAGGAGCGGTCGAAAAGCTCGAGCGCGAAGCGGCGTAGCTCGGCCGGGCGCGAGACATCCACCGCGCCGCGCACCGCCTCGGGCAGGGCGGCGATCAGGGCGGCCTGCACCGCGCGCTCGTCCGCGCCGGGCGCGAGCGTCACCATGGCCTCGTCGCGGCCCTGATCGCCCGTCAGCGCCTCATAATCCGCTTCGGGCAGGATCACGGCGCCTGCCTGCCTGGCATAGTCGCGCCAGATGCCGGCGACGGTGAAGCGCTCCGTGCCCCGGCCGATGGGCAGCGAAATCGTGTCGCCCGGCTTCCAGCCATAGAGACGCGATGCCGGCTCGGAGACATAGGCGGAGATCGTGCCTGGCTTCGGCTGGACTGGCTCGCCGAGAAGCGTCAACAGTCCGTCCGGCCGCGCCGGGTTCACCGGCCGGGCGATCAGCGTGACGGGCGGTCGGTCGGCCTCGATCACGAGGGGGAACTGCCGGCTGAAGGCGATGGTGCCGACGCCGGGCACGGAGAGAAGCGCATCGCGCGTCGGCGGGTCGAAGCCCGCGCTCGCCTGCGCGCGCAGGTAAAGATCGGCCGAGAGAACCTGCCCCAGCCATTCGTCCACCGCGCCGCGAAAGCTCGTCACCATGGTGGCCATGGCGATCATCAGCGCCGTCGAGGCGACGATGCCGCACAGGGCCGTGGCCGCTTGGCCTGGCGCGCCGTGGAGGTGGCGCGTGGCGAGTTGGCCGGGCACGGAGCCGCCGTCGCGCCGGACAAGCGGCAGAAGAAGCTGGCGCGACAGGAAGGGCACGCCGGCGACGCCTCCCGCCAGCATCAGGGCCATGCCGACAAAGCCGAAGACGGGCAGGTTGGCGACGGCCGGCAGGAGCGCCGCGCCAGCGCCCGCCAGAAGCAAGATCAGCGCCGGCTTCCAGGGCACGGGCTTGCGCGGGTCGAGAAGATCGCCACTGTTCTTCAGCGCGGCGGCGGGCGCGGCGCGCGAGGCCGCGCGCGCCGGCAGGATGCTGCCGGCCAGCGCCGCCACGAGGCCGAGCGCGAAGAAGGCGAGCGCCGCCAGCGGCTGGAACACGATGCCCGCCGCCGCGCCGCGAAAATAGCCCGCGCCCAGATCGCCGCCGAACCAGCGAAGCGCGAGGCTCGCCAGCCCATAGCCGGCGAGAAGCCCGGCGGAGGCGCCGATCAGACCGATCAACAGCCCTTCGAGCGCCACGGCCGCCACGACGCCGCGCCGGGGCAGGCCGAGCGTGCGCACCAGCGCGAAGGCGCGCAGCCGCCGCGCGACGGAGAGCGATTGCGCGGAAAACACGAGAAAGCCGCCTGTCAGAAGCGCCACCAGCGCCAGCATGTCGAGATTGACGCGGTACGCCCGCGACAGGGCGCTGCCCTGCGCTTCCTCAGTTTCGGTGCTGGCGAGCGTGGTGCCGGCCGGCAGGAGCGGGCGCAGCGCGCTCTCGGCCGCCGTGCGGTCGGCCAGCGACAGGTCGATTCGATCGAGCCGGCCCAGCCGGTCGAAGCGCCATTGCGCGCTCGCGATGTCGATCACGCCGATGGCCTGCCCGTCCGGCACGCCGGGCAGGGAGCCCGCGACGCGAAAGCGCGCGCTCCGGCCATTGGCGGTGAGCTGAAGCGTCTCGCCGGGTTGAACATTCAGCGCGGCTTGCGCGGCGCGGGAGAGAAAAAGAGCGTCGGGATCGAACACGTCGTTGTTGGTCGTGTCGGGCCCGCGCGGGGCGAGGCCGATCAGGCTGGGCGTCACGCGCGCCGCGCGGATCACATCGAGGCCGAGAAGCGTGATGCGCCCGCGCTCGCCGCGCGCGTCGAGGCTGATGACGGGGCTGGCATCCCGCACGCCCTCCGCCCGCGCCGCCGCGCCGTAGAGCGCCTCGTCGAAGCCGAGCGGGGCCGAGGCGCGGATGGAGAGATCGGCTGCCCCGCCCACGGCCCGCACCGCGCCGCCGAAGGCGCTGAGCGCCGAACCGTTGACGAGATGGACCGCAAAACCCAAGGCGACGCCGACCGCAATGGCCAGGGCGGTGGCCAGAAAGCGGGCGGGATGGGCGCGCCATTCGCCCCCGATGAGCCAACCCAGCGCCAGCCGGGCTTCCACAAGGTCGGAGCGCACGCCGCTCATGCCGATGGCCTGAGGCCGGTGCGCGTCAGCACCAGAACCCGATCCGCGATTTCGGCCGTCGCGCGGCTATGGGTGACGATCACGGCGGCCGAGCGCCGGGTCTGTCCGCCCCCTGCGCGCACGCGCTCGGCAAAGAGCGCGAGAATGCGCCCGGCCGTTTCGGGGTCGAGATTGCCGGTCGGCTCGTCGGCGAGGATCAGGGCGGGCTGGTGGATCAGGGCGCGGGCGATGGCGACGCGCTGCATCTCGCCGCCCGACAGGTCTCGCGCATAATCGCCGCCGCGCGAGCCCAGCCCGACCGCCTCCAGCATGGCGTCGGCCCGGTTCGACAAGGTGGCGCGCTCATTCGAAACGAGGGCCAGCGGCAGGGCGACGTTCTGGCGCAGCGTCAGATAGGGCAGGATGTGAAAGGCCTGGAACACGAAGCCGATGCGCTCGCGCCGCAGCTTGGTGCGCGCCGTCTCGTCCAGCGCGCCGAGCGCGGTGGTCTCGATCCGCACCTCGCCGGCATCCGGCTCGTCCAGCCCGGCGAGGATATTGAGAAGCGTCGATTTGCCGACACCCGACTCGCCGACGATCGCGACGAGTTCGCCGGCCTTCACATCGAGGTCCAGCCCGGAAAAGAGTTGACGATCCGCGCCCACGGATTTCGACAGGCTGCGCACCGAGAGGGCTGCGGCCCCACCGACTGAGTTCCGTGCCTCCGGGGCGCGCGTTCGGGTCTCGTCCAATCTCTCGCCTCGTATCTGTTCGCTATTGGGGGATCGTAGGCCGCCGGGAGGCGTCGCACAGGGGGCGCGACAGGGCGACCCGGGGTTCAACCCCGAGATGGCCACATGCCCGCTCAGCGCTGGCAGACCGGGCAGAAGAAGGTCGAACGGCCCGACTGGACGATCCGTTGCACCACGCCCCGGCAGCTCTCATGGCGGCAGGGCTCGCCTTCGCGGTCGTAGACGTTGAAGCGGTGCTGGAAGTAGCCGAGGCTTCCATCGGCCTGCCGATAGTCGCGCAAGGTCGAGCCGCCGGCCTCGATCGCGTCCGCGATGGTCTCGCGAATGTGAAGGGCGAGCGTGTCGAGGCGCTGCGTCGCCGTGCCGTCCTTCTTCACCAGCGAGCCCGCCTCGCGCCGGGGCGACAGGCGCGCGCGCCAAAGCGCTTCGCAGACATAGATATTGCCAAGCCCGGCGATGATGGTCTGATCGAGAAGCGCGGCCTTCAGCGGCGCGGCCTTGCCGCGAAAGCGGGGCGCGAGATCGTCGCCCGACAGGGTGTTGCCGGTCGGCTCCAGACCGAGTGCGCGAAAATGCGGATGGTCGGCCATCTCCGCGCGCGGAAACAGCGTCATGTAGCCGAAGCGTCTGGGATCGTTGAAGACGATGCGCGCGGGCGTGCCGTCCGGTCGCTGGATATGGAAGAGCACGTGATCGTGCAGCTTGTCTTCCGAGCGGGCGAGGTGAAAGGCCGCACCCGCCACGGGCTCGGCCGCCTCGCCGCCCGCCGTCTCGATGCGGAAGGAGCCGGACATGCCCAGATGCATGGCGAGCACGAGATCGCCTTCGAGATCGGCCAGGAGATATTTCGCCCGGCGCGACAGGGCCTCGACGCGCCGCCCTTCCACGCGCTCGGCGAAGCGCTCAGGGAGCGGAAAGCGCAGGTCCGGCCGGCGCAGTTCCACGCGCTCCACCCGCGCGCCCTCCATCACGGGCTGAAGTCCCCGGCGAACCGTCTCCACCTCTGGCAATTCGGGCATGGCACCTACCTGTTGTCTCCTGGAGGCTGTTATGGACCTTGGCCAAGTCCTGTGTCGGGTCAGCGAGGAACAGCCTCCAGGCGGCCGCCGCGCCGATGGCGCTATCGGTTCGCTTGGTTTAAGACCGGCACACACTGGACGGCCTGCTGGCCGCTCACACCTATAGGCCGGCTTCGGCCCAGGTCCAACGCACGAGGTGAACGATGTCTGAATCCCGAGTCGGTTCCGCGGAAAGCATGGAAACCTCCTACGGATTCGAGACCGTTTCCGGCCGGGACGAGAAGCAGGCGCGCGTCAACGAGGTGTTCCACCGCGTGGCCGAGCGCTACGACATCATGAACGACCTCATGTCGGGCGGAATGCACCGGCTCTGGAAGGACGCGCTGGTCAATATGGTGGCCCCGTCCAAGCGGCCGGGCTGGCGCTTTCTGGATGTGGCGGGTGGCACGGGCGACGTCGCCATGCGCATCGTGGAAGCTTCCAACCGGCAGGCCGAAGGCACGGTGCTCGACATCAACGGCTCGATGCTGGCGGTGGGCGCCGAGCGCGCCCGCAAGAAGGGGCTCGACGAGCATCTTCTCTTCGTGGAAGGCAATGCCGAAGACCTGAAGCTGCCGGCGGAGAGCTTCGACGCCTATACGATCGCCTTCGGCATCCGCAACGTGCCGCGCATCGATCTGGCTCTGTCGGAAGCCTACCGCGTCTTGAAGCCGGGCGGGCGCTTCCTGTGCCTCGAATTCTCGGAAGTCGAGCTTCCCGTCCTCGACAAGATCTACGATCTCTGGAGCTTCAAGGCCATTCCCGCCATCGGGCAGGCGGTGGCCAAGGATCGCGACTCCTACGAGTATCTGGTGGAATCCATCCGCCGCTTCCCCAATCAGGTGAATTTCGCGAGCGCCATCCGCAAGGCCGGGTTCGACCGCGTGACCTATCGCAATCTGACGGGCGGCATCGCGGCCATCCATTCCGGCTGGAAGCTTTAAGAGCCCGTGGCCAATCCCGTCACCGGCACGATCGCCCTCGTCCGGGCGGTCTATATCATGGCCCGAGAGGGCGTCTTCTCCGCGCTGCCGGCCGAGGGCCTGCCGCCCATGGCCGCGCTCGCCCACAAGGCGGCCGGGCTTCTGGCGCGCCGCTCGGCCAAGAAGGCGGCCCGTAAGGACCGCCTGTCGGCCGCGCTGAACCGCCTCGGCCCCTCCTATGTGAAGCTCGGCCAGTTCCTGGCGACGCGCCCCGACATCGTGGGCACGCAGATCGCCGTCGAGCTCAGCCACCTGCAGGACAAGGTGCCGCCCTATCCGCGTGAGGTCGCGATCGAGACGATCGAGGTGACGCTCGGCCGGCGCATCGACGATCTCTTCCTCGAATTCGGCGAAGTCGTGGGCGCGGCCTCCATCGCGCAGGTCCACAAGGCGCGGGTGCGAACGCGCGATGGCGAAGAGCGCTTCGTCGCGGTCAAGGTCATCCGGCCGGGCGTGCGCCAGCGCTTCCTGCGCGAGCTGGAAGCCTTCGCCTTCATCGCGAAAGTTTTGGAAACCGTGGTGCGATCGACGCGCCGCCTGCGGCCCGTCGCCGTGGTGCAGACGCTCGCCCAGTCCACCCGCATCGAGATGGATCTACGGCTGGAAGCGGCGGCCTCGTCCGAAATGGCGGACAACATCAAGGACGATCCCGGCTTTCGCGTGCCGGGCATCGACTGGGAGCGCACGGGCCGCGACGTCCTCACCATGGAATGGGTGGACGGCATCAAGATGAACAATGTCGAGGCCGTGCGCGCCGCCGGCCACGACCTGCCGCAGCTCGGCGTCAACCTCATCCAGTCCTTCCTGCGGCACTCGATGCGCGACGGCTTCTTCCATGCCGACATGCATCCGGGCAATCTCTTCATCGCGCCTGATGGCACCATCGTCGCGGTGGATCTCGGCATTGTCGGCCGGCTGGCCGCCGACTCGCGTCGTTTCCTCGCCGAAATCCTCTACGGCTTCATCCGGCGCGATTACCGCCGCGTGGCCGAAGTGCATTTCGAGGCCGGCTATGTGCCGCGCAACCAGGATGTCCTGAGTTTCGCACAGGCGCTGCGCGCCATCGGCGAGCCGATTCACGGCCAGCCGGCCGAAACCATTTCCATGGCCCATCTCCTGACCCTCCTGTTCGAGGTGACGGAGCTGTTCGACATGCACACGCGGCCCGAACTCGTGCTGCTTCAAAAGACCATGGTCGTAGTGGAAGGCGTCGCGCGCTCCTACGATCCGCGCTTCAACATGTGGGAGGCGGCCGAGCCCGTCGTCTCGGACTATATTCTGTCCGAAATCGGCCCGGCGGCGAAGCTGCGTGACGCGCGCGAAGGGCTGGAGGCTTTGGGCCGCATCGCCAAGCGCCTGCCGGATTTCGCGACGGGCCTGGAGGTCTTCGCCAAGAACATGCCCGATCTCATCGAGAATGGCATTCACATCAACGACGACGACCTGATGGAACTTGCCAAGGAATCGCGCACCGGCCTCATCATCAGCCATATCGCGCAGATCGCCTCGGCCATCGCGCTGGTGGTGATCGCTTGGCAGCTGACCTTCGGGTAGCGTGATTGCATTGCTATCATCTCGTCCCGGTTCTATCGTCCGGGCGAGATGGAGGTCGCGATGGGCAGTTTGACGGTTCGCAATATCGAGGATGACGTGAAGGCCGCGCTGCGACTGCGCGCGGCCCGACGTGGCGTCTCCATGGAAAGCGAAGTGCGTGACATCCTGCGGCAGGCGGCGCGGGAGGCTTTGCCCCTGCCGGAAAGCGATGGCGAACGCGAAGCGCGGATCGCACGCATCCTCAGCTTCGGCCAGCCCCCTTTGCCATCCTTCGATTTGAAGGCCTTTTCGGACGCGCTTTCGGACGGTACGGAGTGATCGTGGTCGATACGTCGGCTGTTGTGGCGATCCTGGCGGCGGAGCCGGAAGCGCCCTTGTTCGCCCGCGTGGCCGGAACCCATGACGATCTGGTCATGTCCACCGGCACTCGACTGGAACTGACCATAGTAGCCCATGCGAAATGGACCCAACGGGGAATGCACCTCGTCGAGGGGCTTCTGTCCGAGATGCGGGTGGCCTTTTATCCCTTCGATCAAAGGCAGATGGACATCGCCATGGACGCCCATCGGCGCTTCGGCCGAGGCTCCGGCCATCCCGCCAAACTGAACTTCGGCGACTGCTTCTCCTATGCCCTCGCCCGCGCGCTTGACGCGCCGCTGCTCTTCAAGGGCGACGACTTCGTCCACACCGATCTCCGCTCCGCCCTTCCGAGCCCGCCATGACCCTCGCCGACAAGCGCATCCTTCTCATCGTCGGCGGCGGCATCGCGGCCTATAAGTGCCTCGACCTGGTGCGCCGCCTGCGCGAGCGGGGCGCGAAGGTGACGCCTGTCATGACGAAGGCGGCGGCGGAATTCGTCACGCCCCTGTCGCTCGGCGCGCTGGCGGGCACCAAGGTCTATGGCGATCTCTTCAGCCGAGACGACGAGCACGATGTCGGCCATATCCGCCTCGCGCGCTCGGCCGATCTCGTGATCCTCGCCCCTGCCAGCGCCACGCGCATGGGCAAGATGGCGGCCGGGATCGGGGACGATCTGGCCGGGGCCATTCTTCTCGCCACGGTCGCCCCCGTGCTCATCGCTCCCGCCATGAACCCGGCCATGTGGGCGCATCCGGCGACGCGCCGCAGCCTCGCGACCCTCCAGGGCGACGGGCTCTGTACGGTCGGTCCGAACAAGGGCGAGATGGCCGAAAGCGGCGAGGCGGGCGAGGGGCGCATGGCCGAGCCGCTGGAGATCGTGGCGGCGGCCGAACGAATTCTCTCGCCTCCAGATCGCCCGCTCGCGGGGCGGCATATTCTCGTCACCTCCGGCCCGACGCATGAGCCGATCGACCCCGTGCGCTATATCGCCAATCGCTCGTCTGGGCGGCAGGGCCATGCGATCGCGGCCAGCCTCGCGCGGCTCGGCGCGACCGTGACGCTCATCTCCGGCCCCGTCACGCTGCCCGACCCCGTGGGTGTCAGCACGGTCCATGTCGAGACGGCACGCGAGATGCTGGCGGCCGTGGACGCGGCACTGCCGGCGGATGCCGCCGTCTTCGTCGCGGCCGTGGCGGACTGGCGCGTGGCGAGCGAGGCGGGCGAGAAGATCAAGAAGCGCGCGGGGGAGGGGCCGCCGACCCTGCCGCTCGTGGAAAACCCGGACATCCTGCGCACGCTTGGCACAGGCCCCCGTCGCCCGCGCCTCGTGGTCGGCTTTGCGGCCGAGACCAACGATCTTCTCGCCAACGCCGCCCGAAAGCTGGAGGCCAAGGGGGCCGATCTCATCGTCGCCAATGACGTGTCGGGCGGCGTCGTCATGGGCGGCGCGCGCAACGCCGTGAAGCTCGTGTCCCGCGCCGGGGTCGAGGAATGGCCCGATCTGCCCAAGGAGGATGTTGCCGACCGGCTGGCGGCCGAGATAGGACGACGGCTTCTGGAACTGGAGAGCGCCTCGTGACCAAGGGCCCGACCATCGGCATTCGCCGCCTGCCCCATGCCGAAGGGCTGGAGCTTCCCGCCTATGCCAGCGCGGGTGCGGCCGGGGCGGATCTTCGCGCCGCCGTGAGCGAGGATCTGACCATCCCGCCGCTCGGCCGGGCGCTGGTGCCGAGCGGTCTCGTGTTCGATATCCCCGAAGGCTTCGAGATCCAGGTTCGCCCGCGCTCGGGGCTCGCCGCGCGCCATGGCGTGACGGTGCTGAACGCCCCCGGCACGGTGGATTGCGACTATCGCGGCGAGGTCATGGCGATCCTCGTCAACTTGAGCGCCGAACCGTTCACGGTGACGCGCGGCGAGCGCATCGCGCAGCTCGTCGTCGCGCCCGCGCTCCAAGCGCGCTTCGCAGAGGTCGAGAGCGTCGGCGAAACGGCGCGCGGAGCGGGCGGCTTCGGCTCCACGGGGCGCGCATGAGCGCCGCCGGTTTTCTCGCCTATGCGCTGACCCTGGCGCTCGCCGCCGCCATTCCCGGCCCTGGCGTGGTGGCGCTCGTCGCCCGCGCGCTCGGCGCGGGCTTCCGGCAGGCCATGGGCTTCACGCTCGGGCTGATTCTGGGCGATCTCACCTTTCTCACCGCCGCCGTCTTCGGCCTCGCGCTGGTGGCCGAAGCGCTGGGCGAGGTCTTCATCGTGGTGCGCGTCGTCGCGGCGCTTTATCTCGGCTGGCTTGCCTGGAAGCTTTGGCGCGCGGCCGGCAACGCGGCCGAGGTCGAGGCCATGGCGAAGGAGCGCCCGCTCGGCAGTTTCATCGCCGGGCTGACGGTCACGCTCGCCAACCCCAAGACCATCGTCTTCTATCTCGCGCTTCTGCCGACGCTGGTGGATATCAGCCATGTGTCCGTCGGCGACTATGCCGTTCTGGCGGCGCTGACGACGCTGGTGCTGCTTCTGGTCATGACGCCCTATGCCGCGCTCGCCGCCAAGGCGCGCCATGTCCTGCGCCGCCCCGCCATTCTCGCGCGCCTCAACCGCAGCGCGGCCCTCATTCTCGGCGGTGCGGCGATCTGGAGCTTGGTGCGCAAGGTCTGACGCTTGCGCCCTGTCCCGAGCTTTAAGGCTTGCGAGCCTCAAGGCTCGTTCCCGCTGAGGGGCCGGTCCTGTCCAGCCCCCGAGCGCAGGCAGAATGCGGGAGGCGACGACGGTCAGCCTTCCCCCGATGGGATGGCGTCTCAGGCCCGCCGCGCCTTGGCCTCGATCTGGTGATGCGTCCCGCCGACGCTGCGCAGGGTGCCGAGTTGGGAGAGGGTGACTCGGTTTCGGCCTGAGGTTTTAGCTTTGTAGAGATTGGTGTCGGCGATCTTGTACGCCGCCTCGAAGCTGACCTTGGTCTTGAACGAGATGCCGCCGAGCGAGACGGAGAGCCGGGTTCGCTGGTGGCGCGGGCCGACCTCCAGCATGTTGATGCGCGAGCGCAGGCGCTCGGCGACGATCATCGCTTCCTCGTAGCCCGCATTGCGCAGGAGAACGGCGAATTCCTCGCCGCCCAGCCGGCCGACGAGATCGTCCTTGCGCACGTTCATGCGCAGCGTGGCGGCTATGAGGGACAGCGCCTCGTCGCCGGTGCCATGGCCCAGGCGGTCGTTGATGCGCTTGAAATGGTCGGCGTCGAGAACCAGCAGCGTGTGGGGCACGTCGTCTTCGGCGCGGCGGCGGCTGTCGGGGCCGATGCGCAGTTCCACCGATTTCTGGAAGGCGGCGCGGTTCAGAACCTTGGTCAGGCCGTCGCGCGTGGCGATGTGGAACAGTTGCTTGTTGCGCCGGCGCAGCGCCACGATGCGGGTGGCCGCGTAGAGTTGCAGCGGTAGCGCCGAGACGAACAGCATCAGAAGCGTGAAGCCCAGCGCGCCTTGCGCGGCGGGAAGAGCGAAACTGCCGAAATACCAGTAGGTCGCGATCACGACGACCCCGGCCATGGTGAGGGTCAGTCCGAGGAGTTCCAGACAAAGCATCCGGAGCGATTCGAGCGTTTGGATGGGCATGGCGATCCGGCGAAAGGGTGGGTTGCCGTCAGTGTGCCCTTGTTTTCGCAGGACTTTCTGAATGCTGGGCGAAGGTTTTGACTTAAAGGCGGCGCACTTCGCCATGTCGCCTACGCGTCGGCGTTTTTCATTCTAGAGGAAATTTATTTCCAACGACTTGATGGTTCCGCGCATGAATTTGCCGCGCTGCCCCCGGAACGGGGTGGGGAGGGTTCGCCAGACGACCCTCTTCCGCGCTAGATTGATCCTGAGCGCGCCCGCGAGGCGCGGCCCGATAAAGCCCAAGGCAGAAGGACACGCCGTCATGGACACGCCCGCCAACAACCAGACCGCCCGCACCCATGGCCGGGGCCGCATCTACGATTCCATCATCGATACGATCGGCGACACGCCGCTGGTGCGGCTCGACAAGTTCGCGCACGAAAAGGGCGTGAAGGCCAAGATCCTCGCCAAGCTCGAATTCTTCAACCCGATCGCCTCGGTGAAGGACCGGATCGGCGTCGCCATGCTCGAGGCGCTGGAGGCCGAAGGCACGATCCGGCCCGGCCGCAACACCCTGATCGAGCCGACCTCCGGCAATACGGGCATCGCGCTCGCCTTCGCGGCGGCCGCCAAGGGCTATCAGCTGATCCTGACCATGCCAGAGACCATGTCGATCGAGCGGCGCAAGATGCTGCGGCTTCTGGGGGCCGAACTCGTGCTGACCGAGGGCGCCAAGGGCATGAAGGGGGCGATTGCCAAGGCCGAGGAGCTGAAGGCCGAAATCCCCAATTCCGTGATCCCGCAGCAGTTCGAGAACCCGGCCAACCCGCAGATCCACCGCGTCACCACGGCCGAGGAAATCTGGAACGACACGGCCGGCCGGGTCGATCTCTTCGTCGCCGGCATCGGCACGGGCGGCACGATCACGGGCGTCGGGCAGGTGTTGAAGAGCCGCAATCCGGGGCTTCAGGTCGTGGCCGTCGAGCCGGAGAATTCGCCCGTCCTGTCGGGCGGCGCGCCGGGGCCGCACAAGATCCAGGGCATCGGCGCGGGCTTCGCCCCGGCCATTCTTGACCGCGAAATCTATGACGAGGTGGTCGCCATCTCCAACGACGAAGCCTTCGAGACGGCCCGCCTCGTGGCGCGGCTGGAAGGCGTGCCGGTCGGCATTTCGTCGGGCGCGGCGCTGGCGGCGGCAGCCAAGGTCGGCGCGCGCGAGGAGAACGCGGGCAAGAACCTTGTCGTGATCATCCCCTCCTTTGCCGAGCGCTATCTCTCCACCGCCCTGTTCGACGGTCTGGTCGCCGAGGACGAGCCCAAGGAAAAGCCGAAGGGCGCGCCCTCGATCTGAGGCGCTTTCCTCCGCTCGAACCCTCCAAGGGGCCGCCGCTTCACCGCGCGGCCCCTTTTCTTTCGGCCGGTCTGTCCTTTCTTGGAAAGGACTCGCGCGGCGTCCTCCCTTCATCGGGCCATGCTCATGGATCAGGCGCGCCGCATTCCTCGCGACCGCCAACCGCAAGGCCCCCATGCCGCTTCAAGATACGATCGAATCCTCGCAGACCTTCCTGCGTACGCTCGCCGCCCAGGCCGCGACCTTCCTGCCCAATCTTCTCGTCGCCATCCTCGTCATGGTGATCGGCTTCTTCATTGCGGGCCGGCTGGCGGCGCTGGTGGGCCGGGCCTTCGGCCTGTCGCGCATCGACGAGACCGTGCGCGGGCCGCTGGTGGCCATGGTGCGCTATGTCGTGATCGTCATGGCGCTGATCATCGCGCTCGGGCAGATCGGCGTGCAGATGACCTCGCTGCTGGCCGTGCTCGGCGCCGCCGGCCTCGCCGTCGGTCTCGCCCTGCAAGGCACGCTCACCAATATCGCGGCCGGCATCATGCTGCTTTGGCTGCGCCCGTTCCGCGTCGGCGACTATATCGAGACGCAGAATTTCGCCGGAAGGGTGCATGAGATCGGCCTCTTCACCTGCCATCTGGAAACCTTCGACGGGCTCTTCGTCTTCGCGCCCAATTCCACGCTCTGGAACGTCTGGATGCGCAATCACTCGCGCGCGGCGTCCCGGCTTCTGGCGTGGCAAATCACGGTTCCGCGTCAGGTGCCTTTCGAGGCCGCGCATGAGGCGCTGATCTCTGCTTGGCCCCAAAGCGCGGGCGAGGAGCAATTGTCCGAACCCGTCGCCTTTCTGGACCAACTGACGGCGGATACGCAGGTCATCGTGTTTCGTGGTGTCGTGAAGGAAGGCGCGACCACGGAGGCGCAGCGCCGCACGGCACAGGCGATCCGGCGCATCTTCCTCGAGCGCTTCGGCGCCGACGGCGAGCCGCGCGCTATCCAGCGCATCGTGCCGGGCAACAGCGACCCGTCGCGCTATCTCGGCGCGGACGACGCGCCGGAAGCCAACCGGACGCTGGTCAACGAGAGGCCCGACGCGCCGAGCCAGGGCGTCGTCACGGCCCCCTGACGCGCCCTCAGCCCGCGCGGCGGGACACCCGCATCGGCAATCCGCCGCGCGGCTGCACCGTGATCTTCTGCACGGGATGAGGCGCGCGGGTTCCGACATAGTCGAAGCGCAGATCGCGCATGAGGCTCGCCAGCGCGATCACGCCTTCCTGCATGGCGAAGGACGCGCCGATGCACACGCGCGGGCCGACGCCGAAGGGGAGGTACTGGTAGCGGTCGAGCTTGGCGCGGTTTTCCGGCAGGAACCGGTCGGGCAGGAAATGGCCCGGCCGCTCCCACAGACGCTCATGCCGGTGAACGAGCCAGGGCATCACCAGAAGCGAAGCCCCGGCCGGCACGTCGAGATCGCCCACCCGGTCGTCCTCCAGGGCCATGCGGTTCAGCGAGGGAGCGGGTGGGTAGAGGCGCATCGCCTCCTCGAAGGCGGCGCGCGTCTGCGGCAGGGCCTCCAGCCAGTCGAGCGGATTGGGCAGGCCGGGCAGGAGCGTGTCCAACTCGCGCTCCACCTTCTCGCGTTCGGCGGGGGCTTGCGACAGAAGATAGAGCGTCCAGCCGAGCGCGCGGGCGGTGGTCTCGTGTCCCGCGCCGATGAAGGTGATGAGATTGTCCTCGACCTCGGAAGGCGACAGCCCCTCGCATTCGAGAAGCGAGGTCAGGAGATCGCGCGGCGCGCTGCCAGGATCGCTCGCCATCTGCCGGCGGCGGCGCTCGGCCGTGTCGGAAATGAGCTTGCGGAAATAGCGTGCTGCCGAGCGTCCGCGCCAATGGCCGATGCGCGGCAGGAAGCTCGGCGCATCCAGAATATCCAGCGGATCGACCCGGCCCATATGCGCCATGAAGACGTCCATGGCGCGAGCGAATTCGGTCGGCTCGCCGGTGATGTCGTCGGAAAACAGCGTCGCCTGGAGGATGTCGTAGGTCAGGAGCGTCATCTCGTGCGAGATGTCGAGAACGCCCTCCGAGCGCCCCGCCAGCCCATCGGCAAAGTTCTGCGAGCGGTCGGCCATGACGCGGGCGAGACCCGCCACGTTGCGCGGGGCGAAGACCGGGGCCATGGCCTTGCGCGTGCGCTTCCACAGATCGCCCTCGGCCGTCAGCAGCCCGTCGCGAAGGAGCGGCTTCAGGACGCGCTGGCGCAGCGGCTGCATGACGTAATTGGCGGCATTCTCCACCAGCGTGCGGCGGATGAGCGTGGGATCGTTGACGACGATGGTGGGCGTCTTCAGCCAGTCGTTGCGCAGCACCGGCTCGCGAAAGGCGCTCTCTCCCCAAAGCTCGATCGGGTTGCGCGAGGCCGTCAGAAGGAAGGCGAAGAAACCGAGCGGCTTGTCGTGCGGGCGCGGGGCGGGGGCCAGAAACGGAGCCAGATCGCTCATCGAGGACGACAGGTCGGTCATCAACGTCTCTCCTGCGCGGCGACGCCAAGCGGCGTCGATGGCGTCCTGTCGATATGGGAAAGCGATCATGGCGACGAAAGGGCCACCGAACCAAGGCGCGTTTCTCTCCCTTGGCCGCCCAAAGCCCGTAAAGCTTGGATTGCGATGCAAAAACTTCTATATGAAGGCGGTCGAACAGACGAGCCGCGCGGCCCCGCCCGCCGCGCCATGACCCGTTAGGAATGCCATGTCCGAAGCCCCCGAGACCACAGAAACCGCCAGCGCGGAATACGGCGCCGATTCCATCAAGGTGCTGAAGGGTCTCGACGCGGTTCGCAAGCGGCCGGGCATGTATATCGGCGACACGGACGACGGCTCGGGCCTGCACCACATGGTCTACGAGGTGGTGGACAACGCCATCGACGAGGCGCTGGCCGGCCATGCCACGCATGTCACCGTGACGCTGAACCCGGATGGCTCCTGCACCGTGACGGACAATGGGCGCGGCATCCCGACCGACATTCACACGGGCGAGGGCGTGTCGGCGGCCGAGGTCATCATGACCCAGCTCCATGCCGGCGGCAAGTTCGACCAGAATTCCTACAAGGTCTCGGGTGGCCTGCACGGCGTCGGCGTGTCGGTCGTCAATGCCCTGTCCGTGTGGCTGAAGATGAAGATCCGCCGCAAGGGCAAGATCCACGAGATGAGCTTCACCCACGGCGTGGCCGACGCGCCGCTGGAGGTGACGGGCGAGGCGGGCGACGAAACGGGCACCGCCATCACCTTCCTGCCCTCGACCGACACGTTCCGGGGCGTCACCACCTTCGACTACGGAACGCTGGAGCATCGCCTGCGCGAGCTCGCCTTCCTGAACTCGGGCGTGCGCATCATCCTGACCGACAAGCGCCATGCCGACGAGAAGCGTAGCGAACTCTTCTACGAAGGCGGCTTGGAGGCGTTCGTTCGCTATCTCGACCGGGCGCGCAAGCCCCTGCTTTCCGAACCGATCACGGTGAAGGCCGAGCGCGACGGCATCACCGTCGAGGCCGCGCTCTGGTGGAACGACAGCTATCAGGACAACGTCCTGTGCTTCACCAACAACATCCCGCAGCGCGACGGCGGCACGCATATGGCGGGCTTTCGCGGAGCCTTGACCCGGCAGGTGATCGGCTATGCCGAGTCGTCCGGCCAGCTCAAGAAGGAGAAGGTCCAGCCCACCGGCGACGACTGCCGCGAGGGTCTGACCTGCGTTCTCTCGGTCAAGGTGCCGGACCCCAAGTTCTCCTCGCAGACCAAGGGCAAGCTCGTCTCCTCCGAGGTGCGCCCCGTCGTCGAGGGCGCGATGAACGAGGCGCTGAACGCCTGGTTCGAGGAGCACCCGTCCGACGCGCGCACGGTCGTCGGCAAGATGGTTCAGGCGGCAGCAGCGCGCGAGGCGGCCCGCAAGGCGCGTGAGACCGTGCGCAAGGACGTGATGAGCGTTTCGACGCTGCCCGGCAAGCTCGCCGACTGCCAGGAGAAGGACCCGGCGAAGTCCGAGATTTTCATCGTCGAGGGCGATTCCGCCGGCGGCTCGGCCAAGGGCGCCCGTTCGCGCCAGAACCAGGCGATCCTGCCGCTCCGTGGCAAGATCCTGAACGTCGAGCGCGTGCGCTTCGATCGGATGATCTCGTCCGACCAGATCGGCACGCTGATCACCGCGCTCGGGACCGGCATCGGCACGTTCGAGGGCTCGACCTACGGGTTCGACGCCGACAAGCTGCGCTACCACAAGATCATCATCATGACGGACGCCGATGTCGACGGCGCCCATATCCGCACGCTTCTCCTGACCTTCTTCTTCCGGCAGATGCCGGAGCTGATCGAGCGCGGCTATGTCTATATCGCGCAGCCGCCGCTGTATAAGGTGACGCGCGGCAAGCAGAGCCAGTATCTCAAGAACGAAAAGGCGATGGAGAACTACCTGATCGACACCGGCCTCGAAGATGCGATCCTGCATCTCGACGGCGGCGAGGCACGGTCGGGCCGGGACCTGCGCACCGTGGTGGAAGACGCGCTTGTCGTGCGCCAGCTCCTGTCGGGTCTCCATTCGCGCTATAGCCGTCAAATCGTGGAACAGGCGGCCGTCGCCGGCGCGCTCTCGCCCTCGGTTGCCGACAATCAGGGCGAGGCCGAGGTCATGGCCGACCGCATCGCCAAGGCGCTCGACACCGTGTCGGAAGAAACCGAGCGCGGCTGGATCGGCGAGTCCGACGGCATGGGCGGCTATCGCTTCCAGCGCACCGTGCGCGGCGTTCTCGACGTGCAGGCGCTCGATGCCGCGCTGATCCATTCGGCCGACGCCATCGCGCTCCATCGCCTCTCGGCGCGTCTGGCGGAGGTCTATCCGCTGTCGCCCATGTTGAAGCGCAAGGAAACCGAGCGCGCCATTCTCGGGCCGCTCGATCTGGTCAACGCCGTGTTCGAGGTCGGCCGCAAAGGCCTCTCCACCCAGCGCTACAAAGGTCTTGGCGAGATGGACCCCGAGCAGCTCTGGGAAACCACGCTCGACCCCGAAGTGCGCTCGCTGCTTCAGGTCAAGATCAACGACGCGACGGATGCCGACCAGCTCTTCTCCCGCCTGATGGGCGACGAGGTGGAGCCGCGCCGCGAGTTCATCCAGGACAACGCGCTGCAAGTCGCCAATCTCGACATCTGACGGCGCGCATAGCGCACCTGCAAGTGATTGCGCCCAACCTGCAAGCCCTTAAGCTGACCAAAGGAGGCCGCCGGAGTTGATCCCGGCGGCTTTCTGCATCCATCCCGGATTTGTTCCGAGCGTCTTGGCTCCCCTCCAAAGCGGTCCTCTGGATCTAACCAACCAGCTTTCGTCGCGAGTTTGATCCTCCAGAAGATAGTCCGCAACCTCGGTCTTTCCGATCTCGTCGACGGCAGGAGTTAGCTTTCGCCCAAAAGCGGACCAGTAGCTTTCGGCCCATTCCATGCGTCTGAAGGGGGGGCAGCCTATGCTTGCTTCCTCAACCGCGACGGACCAAGGCCCTCGCATTCGGTCGGGTTTGCGATCCCCTTTCGTGCTCTGTGCCACCGGTCAACGCCGAATGCGATTTCCCAGAATGTAGCCGAACAGTCCCATCAGGATGATACCGAGAGCGCCCTGCAGTCCGACCAGGATATTGGCGGTGCGTCCGACCACGGACATTCCGATTTCCGGCGGGTTGGAGGTCATCATGTTGAGCGCGCTGTAGCTGACGATGTCGATCAAACTGTGCGTCGCGGTCTCTTCTCCATGCGGAACGAGCCCACCCAAGATACCGTACAGGGCGGCGAAAAGCGCGATCAGGATCAGGAAAGCCCGCAAGACCCGCGACATGCTCTCTCCGTAGTCACAGAGCCATTCCACGAACCGATCCGAGGCCCAGGCATAGGTATGAAGCAGGGCTGGGCCCCAGTCTTTGCGGTGCGTCGCTTCGCGAGCCTTGGTCCAGGAACTCAGGCAGCCCATTTTGCGACCCTTCTTGTAAGCCCAACCGGCCTCCGCCTTGGCTCCGATGCTGGTGAAATTGGCCTCCAGCACGCTGTAGCTCCCGCGCGCGCCGTCATAGTTTCGGTCGATCTCCTCGCCCACCGCACCATCGAGCTGCTCGACCCGAAGCCGGCATCCCTCGATCCACGCGCCGTTGAAGCGGGTGTGCCTGAGGTTGGAATTCGACAGGTCGAGACGAATGAGCCGCGTTTCGGAAAGATCGGCCCCTTCGAAATCCGTGCCGCTGAGCGTGGCGTTTGCGAAGTTCGATCCGCGCAATCTCGATCCGCGCAGCTTCGTTCCTTTGAGGCTGGCTCCTTCGAAGTCCGAAAAGGTCAGATTGACGTCCGACAGGTTCGCCTCGTCGAGGCGGGCATTTCGAAATACGGTGCGGTCGGCATCGGCTCCCGTGAAGTCCGCACCCCACGCGTCGGCCGCTTCGAAATCGGTCCCGTCCAGAAGTGCTGCCTGAAACCGGGCAAAGCGCAAATGGGCGGATGTGAACCGTGCATCCTCGAGCATCGCCCCCTGGAACGAGGCCTGGCCTGCAACCGCAGCGTTGAACGAGGCTCCACTGAAGTCCCCGTTCTTGAAGCTGGCTTCTTCGATCAGCGCACCGTCCAGCCGCATCCCGCGTCCGACGCCCTTCGTCAGATCGGCGCGTTTCAGATTGGCGTCGGAAAGATCCGCATCCGTGAGGGAGAAGCCCGACAGCACGGCATCGCTGAGATTCAGCCTTCGCCCTTGGGCGTCCCACCAGACAGCGGGGGCGTCCATGCTTGCAAGTGCGCGAGCGAGCGAAGGGCCATCGGCCCGCGTGCTGCGCAGAGCGACCGTCGCAGACATCGGATACCGATCCAGACCTCGATCCGCAGCCAGCCAAGCCAAGAAGGCATCCAAACGCTGCTGAGCATCAGAGCGATCGTCCGACGAACTTCCAGAATCTGGCGTTTGAGTGCCGATGGCGCTCCGTTGTGCCATCGAGCTTTCCATGGTCATGCGCCTCGTAACCCATCACTGATCCGTGATGGGACAGAGGTCAGGGCGTGCGGTTTTCAAGTCACGGCACGCGAAGCAGAGCGACCGGTTCGTTTGGCGGGAAGCAGAGCGTTCCGAACGGGTCGACAGCGCAAGAGCCATTCCTGCGCGATCTCGCCCGAACGATGACGGGCCGCTTTCGGCTCCAACCGCGCTGACCGCTTGCACCGTTGGCTCACATCGATAACGGCCTCGGACCAAAGGTCCTCTTTCACAGGGATACGTCATGGCTTCGCTCGAGCCTGCCGCAGGCCGCTGATACCGGACCCTCACCGGCGCACCCTGGCCTTCGACGTTGTTTTCTTGACCGGCTCCAGATCTGTGGAGGCGATCCATCGGAGAGGCGCGCCCGAACTCGGTCACCGCGTGAGGAGGTGGGCATCATTTCCGACGTGGCGAACCTGCTGCGTGACCAGGACAACCACATGAACCGAAGCTGAACTGACCGGTTCAGCGTGCTGTGTGCCGACCGGGCCTAAGACCGTCATCACCGAAACCCAAAGGATGATGACGATGACCGACGATCTCCACGACACACCCGATCAGGCTCGCGCCGAAGCGTCGCACCTATCCTCGCCGGCGGCGCGCCGAGCGCGGCCATCCCGGCGGAACGCTCTTCTGGGCGCGGGTGCCCTCGGCATCCTGGCGCTCGGCTTTGCCGGCGGCGCGGCGGCCTGGAGCGCGAGCCAGCACCCCGAGGTCACATTCGACACCAGCCTTGCGACCACGCCGATCAGCCAACTCTCGAACGCGTCCTCGGTCGGCATCGCCGGACAGGTCGCCGAGGTCTACGGCAACAAGTTCGTCCTGAGCGAGGGCACCGCGAAAGCTCTGGTGGAAACCGGGCGTGCGGGGGAAGGAGGAAAGCTCGTTGCCGCTGGCGAGACGGTGACGGTTCAAGGCCGTTTCCGCGATGGGTTCCTCCATGCGAGCGCCATCCAGCATGCCGATCAGCGGATCGACGAGCTCGATCCGCCCCCGCCGCCTCATCGCGCGCCCGGCCATGGCCTCCGCGATGCCGGGCCAGCCGGCCCGGACGCTGCCCCCGACGCGAACTGAGCGTCGCGCAGCCAGGCCGCCCCTTCTCATCCAAATGTCCGGCGAGACCGCCGGATCGATCGCAGGCCCCTTCGATGTCCATCTCTTCGGGCACCGCGGCTCGAGCTCCATCCGCAAGGCGCCGGATCGGGCATTTCGTTCAAGGACAGAACCCCATGATCAAGTCAGCTCTGCTCGCAACGGCGCTCGCCGTCGGGCTTACCTCATTCGCGTCGGCGCAGACGGCTCCCAAGCCGAACGCTCCTCCGCCCCCGCCACCGGCCACAGCGGCGATGCCGGGACCGGGAGGGGACGCCCGTCCCGCGCCCGGCGACATGCCGCCACCGCCCCCGCCGGGCGAAGCGCCGCGACCGGGCGACCATCGCGGGCCGCCGCCACCCCCGCCGATGGGCAAGGGCGTCGAGATCCGGCTCGGCCGTGACGCCGGCATCCGCGTCACCTGCGGCGACGAGCCGATGGCGGCCTGCTTGGCGGCCGCCAAGCCGCTCACCGACCGCATCCCCGACATGAGCGTGCCGCCGGCGCCGCCCGCGCCTCTCGGCGCGCCGATACCTCCGGCGAACTGAGAGCCCAATGGCCCGGCGGCGGGGCACCGCCACCGGGTCTTTATCGCCTGACCTTGGTCGAGGCATGGGCGTGCCCGGACGATCTGGCTTCGCGCCGAACAGCCGTCCCGTGCGTGACGGCGCGAAGCCTGCCCTCCCTCTCGCCCAACATCGGAACGGCTATCGCCCCCGGGCTCCCCGCCTCCCATGACGCAGATGGCGGTCGGTCAGCGTCGTGGACGTTGGGACAAACAGGTGCGTTTCGATCCGTGGCGGCATCATCGAGCCGGCGTCCGATCGTCGGGCCGCGATCGCAGCCGCCCGATGTGCCGCCGACGAGGACGCTTGCGGGATTTCGCAACGCTTCGCCACGAAACCAACGCGAAGGCAGAAGCTTATGGATGAAAACCTGGTCGCGATTTGATCGCGCCTCAACCAACGGAGTGCCCCATGCGCCTGTCCCGTTCCATGAGTCTTGTCGTCGGTTCGCTGCTTCTCGCAACCTCATGGGCACAAGCCCAGGACGGACAGCCGGCACGCGTGCGCGGAACGATCGCGGCCGTCGAGGGCCAGACCCTGTCCGTGACCTCGCGAGAGGGGCCTGTGGTGAAGATCCAGATGGCACCGAATGTCGGCCTGCGCGGTATCAAGACGGCCGCAGCGAGTGACATCAAGCCGGGAGATTATGTCGGGGTCGCCTCCGCCCCCGCATCCGGCAGCCAGCCTGCGGGGGCGTTGGAAGTCCTGATCTTTCCTGCAGCGATGAAGGGCGCCAACGAGGGTAGCTTCCCATGGGATCTGCAACCCAATTCCACGATGACCAATGCCACGGTTTCCAACGCGGTGGAGAACGTATCGGGCCGCCAGTTGACCCTGACCTATCCCACCGGCTCCAAGACGGTTTCGCTCCCGGCCAACATACCCGTCGTGACCTTCGCCGATGCGAGCGCAGCCGATCTGAAGCCTGGCGCGCCGGTCTTCGTACCTGCCACGAAGGCCCCCGACGGTACGCTGTCCACCGCCTTCGTGGTGGTGGGAAACCAGGGCGTCGTTCCCCCTATGTGACCGCCTGGCCATGCTGGGTTGCGCCGATCCGAGGCGCTATGCAGCCTCGGATCGACCGCTGACGTCACGCCCTGTGGCGAGAGAGTTTCGGCAACACCCCCTGGAAGCACGAAGAGATCCACTTCGGCATGGCGGGGTGGTCCTCTGGTGGCAGGTCCGCGCAACCCAAATCTCTGAACCTCCGCTTTTCTGCCTTACGGCCGAAAAGCGGACCGGCAGCTTTCGGTCCTTTCAGAATCGTCGTGTGCAGCCGAACCCGGTGGAAGAACGAAGGCGTCTACGCCAGGGAAACCGTCATTGGGATGGTGCCCCAACCGATCGTGGCTTGGCAGACAGCGGTCCACGTTCCCGGCATCCACGATCTGGAACTGGACACCTCGACCTGATCACCCGAAGAGTCTGCCGCTCGTATCGAAGCCATCCGGGGAACTGGTCCGCAACACCCGACCGCCCGTGAACGCATCCTGGCGGCCCGCGACACATCAGGAACGTCCGCTGTCGAGAAAACCGGGATAGTACTTGAACGTCACGGACGGCTCGAAAGCGGTTGGCCCGCTTTCGGGCGTCCGTTTCGTGTCTTAGATCCGCTCGCCGGGGTGGTTTCCGGCTGATCTGCTCCAAGGCGATGAGCCAGCAGAGCCGACGCAGCCTGCCGGATGGTTCCCGATCCTCGACCGGGGTTCACTCCGTCCACAAGGATGAGGCTGCGAACGAGGGCTTGATCTCGCACTTCCAGGGCAGCGGCCTATTCCGGCGAAGCATACCACCTCCGCGCCGTTGCTGCGTCGGGGAACTCAACGACGACGATGGCGGGGTGCTGCGGTTCTCCTTCGAGGACGCTGATCGCTCCGCCACGGACAAGATGGCGGCCGCCGAAAGCTTCGATCGATGCGGCCGCGCGGGAACGATAAGTCTCGAAGGCCGCATGATCACGCACGGTGACATTGGAGATCGGATAGACAGGTACCAACGCCCCTCGATCCCTGACGAAATCTACCTAACGAAACGTAGTCTTCCACCCCGATGCCGGCGGCCTTCCAACGAACGACCGCTTCCAAGCGGCGCAGGTGGCCGCCTCTACGGCCGCACGGGGCCGGTCTATCTCCGTATAGCAAACGTTTGCAATCTGGTACGGTCGCGATCCCAGCCCGTGAAAAACGGCAGAGCCCGGCATGATCAAGCGCTACAGAATCCTGGCCGACTACCACCAGTTTTACCTGTGGGATCATGGGGAGAGCCCGGATGCGCCCACAGACTATACGGAAGCCGATACGGTTCTGCGCATCAAAGCCGCCCCATTCGTGGTCGTCGTTCAGCCCGAACGCAACATGGAGGTGCCGGTCACGGTCGAGATCAGGGACGAAGCGCCCGAGGTCGCTCTCGCTGCATGGGATCATGTCGCCGAAGCCAGCCTCGCCTTGCCGTCCGGCAAGCTCGAGATCCACGAATGCACCGGGGGATCGATCGACATCCTGACGGTTCCGGCAGGCACCTACCGTGTCAGAGCCCATCACGGTGGGTTGAGAACATTGAGCGACGACGGGCTCGATGGGAACGATCACTACCGGATCGTGCTGTGGCCTGCGCCTTTCGCAGACATCACCGTGTTGAAGCAATATGTCGATCCGAGCGCCGGATCGTAAACCGCAGGCATCGCCTCCTGATGCCTAGGCCGTGGCCTCGACACATCGCTATGTGTTCGATCCCAGGCCTGAGGGTGTGATCCTTTCCATGGAACGGAACGAGCTTTACGGGACATGTTCGGCACGGCGGCGCCCTGACCACGCATGCCATCCGAGCAGCCATACAGCGATCGCAAGCTTGGCTCGCGACGCTGAGCCGAGAGTTCGGTAGCAACCCGAAGACGGGCGTCAGATGGCGCAAACGTCGGACCTTGGAGGACATGACGACCGGACTGAGGGAGCAACGATCGACCACGCTGAGCGAGGCCGAGGAGGCGATGGTGGTGGCGTTTCGCCGGCACACGCTACTGCCGTATGAATGCGTGAAGGGATCGATTGCTGCGGTTGCGTGAGCGAATGGAAGCGTGCGAACTCCGCCCGATCCATCACGGGAGATACCCATGAATGACGATGTGAAAGCTCGCCTTTACGGACTTGGCAGCGTGGTGGCCGGGATTGCTATGTCATGGCCCACCATCTTCGACCGTTTGAGGCTCGCTCGGCAAGGCGCGCCGGAGGTCAGCGTCTGGTCGATGGCTTCCTTCTTGGTCGGCCCCCTGATCGTTATGGGTCTCGTAATGATGCTGCTGGGAGCCAGAACGGAACCGCTCATGCGTGACGCCGAGCGGAAGCGTATGAGGCCTTTCGGAAACATCGTGGCGCTCGCCTGTGTTGTTGCGGGATTCGGGGGAATGCTCGGAACGAGCTATCTACTGCGCTCCTATGGGTATCGATGAGCCGGCCCTGTCCCTGAAGCGCGCTTGGGTGGCGTCCGGACTGTCGGCTTGGGACTTGAGAAGGAGGCATCGCCTCATTGGCATCCGGTGATGTAATCGCTTTCGGTGCGTTCGAGGCGCCAGTTCGGATTGACGCTCCGCGTCATAATACGAGAATGTTGGAGTGATGGAACCCGAAGTGGAGGATCGACAAGGCGGCTGTCACTGTGGCGCGGTCCGCTTCCGCGTCAAACTGACAGACGGTCTGCGAACTGCACGGCGATGCACGTGTTCCTATTGCAGGATGCGCGGGGCGGTCGCGGTTTCCGCGAACCTGCACGATATCGAGATCACGCGAGGCACGGACGCCCTGACTCTCTACCAGTTCGGGACCAAGACCGCGAAGCACTACTTCTGCTCGATTTGTGGGATTTATACCCACCATCAGCGTCGCTCGAACCCGAACCAATACGGAACCAATGTCGCCTGTCTGGACGGCGTGAGCCCGTTCGACTTCAATGAGGTGCCCGTCAACGACGGCATACGGCATCCCACCGATGCATCGTCGGGGGGACCACGCATCGACGGGGTTCTGCGGTACGAACGCAATCCAGTCTAATATAGCGGCCCGAGGCCAGTGGTTCTGGTGAACGGCAGCTTTCGGCGGAGACGTAGGTGAGCCAGGAACCGCAAGGACGTGTCGATAGCGGTTGGATCGCGTCTAGGCGACCGCTTCGCCCGTGTCGATGGGCGGTCGGACTGATTGCCCGACCGTTCGGGTGCTGACGACATGCGATGGCGGACGTCCGTCAGCGCCTTTTCGCGGCGACATCCGACACGAGAAACCCAGACGATCGCGACGCCAAGCGCTGTCAGCTACGGTCCGGCATGAGCCGGTGAGATGGCTTCGATCGCGAAAGTTAGGACCGGCAACGCTGCCGTGGTCACCATGACGGTATAGGAGATCGCAGCGTCCGATCCCGATCTGCAGCAGCAGGCGGAGCGGTGTCAGGACGCCAATAACGGACACGGCCAGCCGTGTCGCGGCAAGCCCGCTCGTCCACACGACCGGCACATTACCACCCTGATCGCGAGGACCGGAGAGACCGGCAGGATCAGAAAGAAGCGGTGCGCCATCACCCTTCCGAACCGCCAGCCTCGATTGAAGCCGCTCGTGATGCCGAGTGATGGAAACAGCGCCGTCGCAGCGTTCAAGAGAAGAATCGGACCCCAAGCTGGCTCTCCAGCGCCCTTGCGCGATATAGCTAGACAGAAGACCGCTGTCATCGCGAAGTTCAGGAATACGAAGAGCTTGGATGGAGCGGCTTAATCGGTCCCACTGATGGGTCCGGTCGGAAAGTTAGTTAAGGGTTGGTTGGTCCTGCCCCGGCCGCTCTCCCTCAGCCCGCGTTCGGCTGGATCAAATCCCAGCGATTGCCGAACGGGTCGCGAAACACCGCGACCGTGCCATAGGGTTCGCGGCGCGGCGCTTCCTCGAAGGGGACGCCGCGCGACAGCATCGCGGCGTGCTCCCGCGCGAAATCGTCCGTTTCCAGAAACAGGAACACGCGCCCGCCCGTCTGATCGCCGATCCGGGCGGCTTGGCGCGCGTCGGCGGCTTTCGCCAGCAGCAGGCCGCCACCGGCCGAGCCCTTGGGGCGCACGACGACCCAGCGCTTGTCAGGCGAAAGCGCTCGATCCTCCACCAAGTCGAAGCCGAGAACGCCGACGTAGAAGGCGAGACCCACGTCGTAATCGGGCACGAGAAGCGCCGTCAGGGCGAGGGACTGGCGCAAGCAGGGTCAGTCCTTCGGCTGATAGACATGGTCCGGGCCGGGGAAACTGCGCTCGCGCACGGCTTCCGCATAGTCGCCGACCGCCTTGTTGATCGCCGCGCCGACGTCGCCGAAGCGGCGCACGAAGCGGGGCACGCGCGCGTTGAAGCCCAGCATGTCTTCCAGAACGAGGATCTGCCCGTCGCAGCGCGCCGAAGCGCCGATACCGATGGTCGGCACCGACAGAGCGGTCGTGATGCGCTCGGCCAGCGGCTCGACCACGCCTTCCACCACCACGGCGAAGGCGCCGGCCTCGGCCACGGCGCGCGCGTCCGCCTCGATCCGATCCCATTCGGCGCGCTCGCGCCCTTGCGTGCGGAAGCCGCCGAGCGTCATGACCGATTGCGGCGTCAGCCCGATATGAGCCATCACGGGAATGCCGCGCGCGGCGAGAAAGCCGATCGTCTCGGCCATGCCCGCGCCGCCTTCGAGCTTCACGGCCGAGCAGCCGGTTTGCGTCAGAACGCGCGCGGCGCTGCGAAAGGCCGCCTGCGGGCTTTCCTCGTAGGTTCCGAAGGGCAGGTCCACCACGACCAAGGCTCGGGCCGAGCCGCGCATGACGCTTTGCCCGTGCAGGATCATCATGTCGAGCGTTGCGCCCAGCGTGGTGTCCATGCCGTGCTCGACCATGGCGAGGCTGTCGCCGACGAGAAGAATGTCGGCATGGGCATCCACCAGCCGCGCCGTCAGCGCGCTATAGGCCGTCAGCGCGACCAGCGGCGTGCCGCCCTTGCGCGCGCGGATGTCTGGCACGCTGAGACGCTTCGTCTCGCTGCGCGCGCTCATGCCTCTCCTCCCTCGGCGGGGAGGGGCAGCACGCGCTGGTCGATCAGCAGGACCTGGCCGAAATGGGCGGTGACGAGAAGCACGGCGGGCCGGTCGGAAAGACGCTCCAGCGGCTCCAGGGTTTGAGCGTCGCACAGGTCGAGCGACTGGAGCCGGGCGCGGGGCTCGGCCTCGATCAGGGCGCGCGCTCCGGCCAGAAGCTGTGCGCCGTCGTGCTCGCCCGAGCGGGCCGCGCGCTCGGCTGCGTCGAGGGCGCGGGAGATCACCACGGCCGCCGCGCGGTCCTCGGGCGTCAGCCGGGCATTGCGCGAGGAGGCGGCGAGCCCGTCGGCCTCGCGCACGGTCGCAACGCCGACGATCTCAGTGCGGACGGACAGATCGCGCGCCATGCGGCGGATGACGGCGAGCTGCTGGAAGTCCTTTTCGCCGAAATAGGCGCGGTGCGGCTCTGCGATGTTGAAGAGCTTGGTGACGACGGTCGCGACGCCCCGGAAATGGCCGGGCCGGTGCCGGCCGATCAGGACGTCCGACAGGCCCTCGACCTCGACATGCGTCCGGATCGGCTCGGGATAGATCTCCGCCACATCGGGAGCGAAAACGACGTCCACCCCATGCGCCCGGCAGAGGTCGAGATCGCGCGGCAGGTCGCGGGGATAGGTGGCCAAGTCCTCGTTCGGGCCGAACTGCGTCGGGTTCACGAAGATCGTCAGCACCACGATGTCGTTTTCGCGCTTGGCCCGCTCGGCCAAGGCCATATGGCCCTGATGCAGATAGCCCATGGTCGGAACGAGGCCGACCGTGCGGCCGGCCGCGCGCTCGGTGTCGAGACGCTCGCGAAGCGCTGATATCGTGGATGTGAGCTGCAAGGGGGTGCCTCTCGTTGCGCCATGCCCGCTTGGCGCGAGCACCCCGTGGTATCAAGTTGGCGGCCCGCAGGTACAGACCCAATCTCCACAGACCGGCTCTTAGCCCCGCAGCGCCTCGGCCGGGGACTGGCGATAGGCCAGGCTGGCGGGAACGAGCGTCACGAGCGCGACGGCGGCGAGAAGCAGGAGAAGCGTCGTGAGGTCGCCGGCGCGCAGTTCCACGGGAAGCGCGATGCCGCTGGCCCCGCCCGCGACCTGCGCCAGGAGGCTGGCGGCCGCAAAGCCGAGGCCGAAGCCGAGAACGACGCCCGCGCCGACCATCGCGAAAATCTCGGCCCAGACGATGGCGAAGATCGACAGGCGCGGCGCCCCGAAGGCCCGGAGCGCGCCGATCTGCCGGCGTCGTTGCAGAACATGGACGATCACGACGAAGAGAATCGCCGCGCCGACCAGCGCCTGCGCGCCATAGGCGATGGCGGCCAGAACCGTGCGCGCGTCGCCGAGCGTCCCGTAAAGGCGCGTCAGAACTTCGGCCGGGAAGACCGCGAGCGTTCCGTCGTGCCGATAGTTCTGGCGCAGCTTGTAGGCATCCGCGATGGTGCGCGGCTTCACCACGATGGCCGGAACGCCGGGCGCGTCCGGCCGCTCCAGCGCGGCCGGATCGATGGGACGGTTCAGATCGAGGCTGCGGCGGGCTTCCTCGGCCTGCTGATCGTAGTCCGCTGCCAGCACCGCGATGCCGACGCCGCCGCGGGCGGCCTCCTCGCCATGGGCGGTCTCGTCCGCTCCATGGTCCTTGCTTCCCGGTTCATGGCCATGCGCCAGCCAGACGGCCTCGATCGGCACGAGAATGGCCTTGTCCCAGGCTGTGCCGGTCGGCTTCATGCGCCCGACCACCTCGTAGGAAATCGCACCATGGACATGACCGCCCTCCGACAGGCGGCCATGCAGCGGCTTGAAGCGCGAGCCGATGGGGCGCGCGACGGCGGAGCCCACCACGGCGTCCTGCAATTTCTGGAAAGCCCGCCCTTCCGCCAGGCCACCGAGGCCGCCGACGACATCGCCGGTGGTGCCGACCACGGGATCGTCGCCGACGAAATCGCCGAAGCCGACCGGCGCGGCATAGGCGACGCGCGGGTCGGCCCGCAGGGCTGCCAGCGTGCGACCGGGCAGAAGGGGGAGGGGCGCGGGCTGGAGAAACACGGACGAGAGCACGAGCTGCGTTTCGCTGCCCGGCGCACCGATCACCAGATCGAAGGCCGAGGCGGCGCGCGCGCTGCCGAGCCGGATGGCGCGCTCGCCGAGCGTGACGCAGGTGCCCAGCGCGCTGGCCAGCGCGATCAGAAGAACGACGGCGAGGACGCCCGCCCAGTGCCGCCGGAGATCGGCCCAGATGAAACCGAACATGGGATCAGTGCTCCGGCGCGAGTTGGCCATTGGCGAGCCGCAGGACGCGGCTCATGCGCGCCACGAGATGCGGATCGTGCGTGGCGACGATCAGGGTGACGCCGGTCTCGGCGCTGAGTTCGAGGAGGAGGTCGCCCACCGCCGCGCCGGATTCCGCGTCGAGGCTGGCGGTCGGCTCGTCGGCGATCAGGATGCCCGGCCGGCCGGCGAGCGCGCGGGCGATGGCGACGCGCTGCATCTGCCCGCGCGATAAGGTCTCGACCCTTTGCGCCTGTCGGACAATGCCGAAGCGGTCGAGCAGTCGCTCGCCCTCGGCGCGCGCCTCGGCCAGCGGCAGGGCGCGGGACAGGCGATGGGGCAGGAGCACATTGTCCATCACGGATAGGCCGGGAAACAGGTGGAAATCCTGCATCACGAGGCCGATCGAGGCCGCGCGCCAGCGGTCGCGCCGGGCCTCCCCTAGCGTGGCGAGATCCGTCTCGCCCCAGCGCACCAGGCCCTGGCGCACCCGCTCCAGACCGCTGACGGCGTTGATGAAGGTCGTCTTGCCCGAACCCGACGCGCCTGTCAGCGCCACGCGCGCGCCGGCTGCCAGGTCGAGGACGGGAATGGCGAGCGCCGGCGCGTCGAGGCCGGCAAAGCGAATGTCGAGATCGCGAATGGAAAGCGCCGGCATGTCGGTCACACCGTCCGGAACCGGGCATCGACGATGCGCACGAGGCTGACGAAGCCGGTTTCGGGGTCGGTCCAGGAGCCGATCTCGAAGCGGCCGGAGACTTCGATCACCTTGTTGGCCTGTTCGAAGGTCTGCGCTTCCTTCAGATAGACCACGACGATATTGGCCGGCCAGTCCGCGTCGGATGAGCAAAAGGGGCAGAGCGACATCGGAATTTCGGTGAGCACGAAGAACTTCGCCTCGGCCTTCAAGGGCGGGGCCATGAAGCCCTGCATCTCGACGCTCCGGCCGGTGAGCGCCTTGGCCTTTTCGGAAAAGGACAGGCCGAGCACGCTGATCTTGCCGTAGAGATCGTCGAAGCCGATCCGCTCGATCGCGGCCAGGGCTCGGCGCGGCGCGAGCGCGAGCGTGGCAAGGGCGGCGAGACCCGAGCCGATCAGGCGCCGGCGGGTCGGGGCGAAACTGGCCATGGGCAAGCCTCCTCCAAATGGCGACAGGTCCCGGCGCAAGAGGCGCCGGGACCCGAGATGGCGGTTCAGAACGAGCGATCAGTTCTTCTGCGGGGCGAGCGCGAAGGCGTCGGCCAGAACGCGGTAGATGTCGCTTTCTTCCATGTAGCCCTTGAACTCGTCGGCGCCGGGGCCGGCGGCCTGGAGCACGACGTCGTCCACGGCATGGACGGCCGTGTCGGCCGAACGCGGCAGGTTGCCTTCGCGGAAGACCGCGCCCGGCACGGCCTTGTAGGCCTCGTTGGCCACATATTCCTTCTTCTCGTTCTGGACGGCGGGCTCGAACGGGCCATCCATCTTCGGGCGGAAGGTTTCGTAATAGTCGGGGAAGTCGGCGGCGAAGATCGCGAGGCGGCGCGACACGTCCACCTTGTCCGGGTAGCCGTCGCCGTCCTTGTCCTCGTAGTTCGGGAAGCCGGCCTCGGCATAGACGCCGACCTTCTCGCGCATGTCGGTGCCCGGCTTGTCGTCGTCGATCGTGCCGATGATGGAGATGCCGTGCGTGTGGTCGGCGGTGGTGACGATCAGCGTGTCGGGATGGGTCTTCTGGAACTCACGCGCGACGCCCACGGCCTTGTCGAACTCGATCGTGTCGATCATCGAGCGCTCGAAATCCATCGGATGCGAGGCCTTGTCGATGCAGGAACCCTCGACCATCAAGAAGAAGCCCTCGGGATTCTTCGACAGCTTGTCGAGCGCGACTTCCGTCATCTCCACGAGGCCCGGCTGGTTCGGGAATTTCGACACGGTGCCCTTCTTCAGGAAGCCGCGGTCGAGCATGAAGTCCATGTTGCCGGTGTGGAACAGGCCGAGAAGCTTGTCCTGATTGGAGCCCTTGGCGGCTTCCAGCTCACCCTTGTCGGTCGCCAGCGCGTAGCCGGCGTCCTGGAACATCTGGATGTAGTTCTTGTCGTCCTTGCGCTTGGAGCCCGGGGTGGACTGCGGCAGGAAATAGGCCGAGCCGCCGCCGAGCAGCACGTCCGGCTTCACCTTGAAGATCATGTCCACGATCTCGGGCTTGTCGGCGCGCTTGCGCGTGTGGGCCACCACGGCGGCGGGCGTGGCGTCCTCCAGCTCGGAGGTGACGACGATGCCGACCGACTTCTTGGTGGTGCGGCGCAGCGCCTCGGCGATGGTCTCGACCTTCGGATCGTCGAAGGAATTCTTGGTGCGGTCGGCATAAACGCCGAGCGCGTTGATCGCCGTCTTGTGGCCGGTCATGTAGGCCGACATCGTGTTGGCGCTGTCGGTGGCGACCGAGTTGGTGGACGAGGTGCCGACGAAGGCCATGTGGTCGAGATCGTCCATGGCGAGGCGACCGTTCGCCTTGCCCTCGGTCATGCCCTTGGACATGATGCGCGCGCCGGTGCGGTTGGCGACCGTCATGCCGTCGCCCAGCAGGAAGATGATGTTCTTGGCCTTGGCGATGGCGGGCGTGCCGAACACGTCCCAGGTCACGCTCTGGGTTTCGTCGCCGGCCTTGGCTTCGACCTTGTAGCTGCCGGGCGCCAGGATGTGGCCGCCCTGGATGCGAACGGCGGAAGCCTCGACGCCGTCTTCCTTTTCGATGAACTCGACCGGCTGGCCCAGAACCTCGGCGGCGGGCTTGCCGTTGATCGTGACGGTGACGTCACCGGGCTTCACGACGCCCTTGAACTCGACCTTCATATCGAAAGGGGAGCCGGCGAGGATGGTCGCGCGGTCGAGCGGCATCACGGTGGCAGCCTGGGCCGCGAGGGGAAGCGCGCTGGACAAGGCGAGCAGGGCAAGAAGACGACGCATCGAAGGCCTCCTGTGAGGTGGGATCGTATGCGCAATAGGACCTCTGCGTAACACTCTCGTGACGAGCCAGAGTATAACCCCCAGCTGATCTGTAATGTTATATTATTACAATTCGGGATGTGGAAGCCATTCTGGTCGACTTCAAGTTTGCGGCAGGATTTAATTTTCCGTAATCTGTATTAAGCACCTATGATGCGGATACTTCTGCTATCCTTGCACCGAGATATTTGATCATTAAAATAAAAATATTGCGGAACGTCGCTAAATCTCTTATGAGTTGTACGATTCGGAAGTAAAAATTCAGCTCGCTGCGTTGGCAGAGAGTTAAGCTGTGTATGTCATCACTTGCAATTGATGAGGTCGGTATCGATCGTGGGGTCATGGCGATGGGTATGTGGTATTCGTTCAAGGTTCGTTTGGCTGTATCGTTTCTGTTGCTGACAGTTCTGGGGGCGGCGGGGAGCTATCTGGCGCTGGAGCAGTCCAGGCGAACGTTCGTGGATTTGACCACATTGGCGGAAGGCCCGCTTCAGCAGGTGGATGCGTCCGGGCATTTGCAGCTTCAACTCAGCGAAGCGCGCCGTCTCATGTTCAAGGCGCTGGTTATTCCCGCCGACGCGCGTGGAGCCATCGAGTCCGAATATGCCGGCATCTGGCGTGAAGTCGATGTCTCGCTGAAAGCCTACGAGGCTTCGTTGCCCACCGGCGAGCGCGGGACTGTCCAAACGCTATCCGCATCCCTCGTATCGCTGCGGGCGCAGATGGACGCGATCCTTCGGGACATCAACACAGGCGTCCCTTCGGCCGAGATCCTGAACGCGATCACCAAGGACGAGGGGCCGACCGCCCAGCGCATCGACAATGAACTGGCGCAGGCAAGCAAGGCCGCGAAAGCCAATGTGACGACTTTCGTCGCCCGGGCGGGTGAGAGCTACGACAGGGTCTGGACCGAGACGGTCTCGATCGTCGGCGCCTCCTTGTTGCTCGGCGGCGGTTTCGCGGCTCTGATGCTGATGACCGTCTCGGCTGGCTTTGCCCTTCTGCGCGAGAACATGCTGCGCGTCGGTTCGGGCGATATTTCCCATCGCATCGTGCATGGCCGAAAGGACGAGATCGGCTTGCTTCTGACGACCCTCTGCCAGATGCGGCTCAAGCTCAACGAGATCGTCGCCGCTGTCGGAAACACCGCCAATTCGCTGTCTGGTACGGCGAGCACCACGGCCAGCCTGTCGCAGCAGCTGGCCTCCGGCTCGGCCGAGCAGGCTGCGGCCTCCGAGCAGGCCAGTTCCGCCATGGAAGAGATCGCGGCCAATATCCGTCAGAACGCCGACAATGCCTCCCAGACGGAAAAGGTCGCGCGCGAAGCCTTCGCCAGCGCCCGGTCGAGCGAGACGGTGGTGCAGTCCTCCGTGGTGGCCATGCGCGAGATTGCCGAGAAGATCGCGCTGGTGCAGGAAATCGCGCGCCAGACCGATCTTCTGGCGCTGGACGCCGCCATCGAGGCGGCGCGTGCCGGCCAGCACGGCAAGGGTTTCGCGGTCGTCGCCTCCGAAGTGCGCAAGCTCGCCGAGCGCAGCCAAGGCGCGGCGGTGGAAATCGCGGCCCTGTCGGAGCAAACGCTGAGCGCTTCCGAAGAAGCGGGCCGGATGCTAACCGTGCTCGTGCCCAGCATCCAGCGCACGTCCGAACTCGTCAGCGAAATTTCCGCGTCCTGCCGCGAGCAGTCCATCGGCATCGAGCAGATGAACCAGGCCATGCAGCAGTTGAATCAGGTGACGCAGGAAAACTCGGACGGCGCCGTCCAGATGTCCGCAGCCGCCGGCCATCTCAATGGCGACTCGGACGAGCTTCAGTCCCGCATCGGTTATTTCCAGTTGGAAAAGATGGCGCAAGGGGCTGGGGTGCCGGTGGCGGCCACATCGACGGCCGCGCGGGCGGAGCACCGCCCCGAGCCCGAGGCTGCGGTTCACCCGTCCCGACAACTCGCGGCCTGACGCCACCCTGGGGGGGCGAATGTTGCCACCCCGCTCCGTCAAAACGATCCTTCGTCGCATCCGCCCGGCCCCGCCGGGCGCTTGCGTTTTTCGGGGCCGGAACGCCGCCTTCAGGGCTGGGCTGGTGTTTTGGCGCAAAGCCGCTTATATCGGGGGCGCGAAAGGGTGAGCGGTACGCCGCCCCTTGCGCTTTCATGGCCCTGGCTGGACGACATCCCGGCTATGGGCGACCCCATCCTCCAACACGAAGGACATCACGATGTCGATCACGCCCGAGCGCAAGTCCGAGCTTCTCAAGGAATACGCCACCAAGGCCGGCGACACGGGTTCGCCCGAGGTCCAGGTCGCGATCCTGTCGGAGCGCATCGCCAATCTGACCGAGCACTTCAAGGGCCACAAGAAGGACAACCACTCCCGCCGTGGCCTTCTGAAGCTCGTTTCCCAGCGTCGTCGTCTTCTCGACTACCTGAAGGAGCGCGAGGAAGCGCGTTACACCACGCTGATCACGCGCCTCGGCCTGCGCCGCTAAAACCATTCGGACGGGGCCGGGTCCGATCACGGATCCTGCCCCGCCCGCCCCTTGGCCCCGCCCTTCGGGCAGGGCCCATGCCCCGGCAAACCCGCGCCGATCGCGGGGGCTGCCAGGGAGGGCTTGGCCCTCCCGACGAGTGGAACGCTCATGGGGCAGGATTGCCGGTTGCTTCCCGGCGTGGGTTCGCGGGCTTGCGCCCCGGATCGCAGCGTGACCGGGCGGCTCGCAAAGCCCCCCGCGAAGCACCCCGCCGTCTTGCCCGTGCGCGTTTTGAAATTCTGCCCCGGCCGCCCATCGCGGCCCGCACGAGAGGCATATTCTCATGTTCAATACCCATAAGGTCGAGATCGAATGGGCCGGCCGCACGCTGGTTCTCGAAACCGGCAAGATCGCCCGTCAGGCTGACGGCGCCGTGCTCGCCACCTATGGCGAGACCACCGTTCTCGCCACCGTCGTTTCGGCCAAGTCCCCCAAGCCCGGCCAGGACTTCTTCCCGCTCACCGTCAACTACCAGGAAAAGGCCTTCGCGGCCGGCCGCATTCCGGGCGGTTATTTCAAGCGCGAAGGTCGCCCGAGCGAAAACGAGACGCTGGTCTCGCGTCTGATCGACCGTCCGATCCGCCCGCTCTTCGCCGAAGGCTACAAGAACGACACGCAGGTCGTCGTCACCGTTCTCCAGCATGATCTGGAAAACAATCCCGACGTTCTCTCCATGGTCGCCGCCTCTGCCGCGCTGACGCTGTCGGGCGTGCCCTTCATGGGCCCGATCGGCGGCGCGCGCGTCGGCTACATCAACGGCGAATACAAGCTGAACCCGCATGTGGACGAGATGGCCGAGTCCAAGCTCGACCTCGTCGTGGCCGGCACGCAGGACGCCGTCCTGATGGTCGAGTCCGAAGCCCGCGAGCTGGACGAGCAGACCATGCTCGGCGCCGTCATGTTCGGTCATCGCGGCTTCCAGCCGGTGATCGACGCGATCATCAAGCTGGCCGAGCACGCCGCCAAGGAGCCGCGCCAGCACAATGCGCCCGACTTCTCGGCGCTCGAGAGCGAGATGCTCGGGCTTGCCGAGGGCGAACTGCGCGACGCCTACAAGAACACCGACAAGCAGGCCCGCTACGCCGCCGTGGATGCGGTAAAGGCGAAGGTCACGGCGCATTTCTTCCCCGAGGGCGCGACCGAGCTCCGCTATTCCAAGGAAGACGTCGGCACCGTCTTCAAGGAACTGCAGGCCAAGATCGTCCGCTGGAACATCCTGGACACCAAGAGCCGCATCGACGGCCGCGATCTTTCCACCGTTCGTCCGATCGTGGCGGAAGCGGGCATCCTGCCGCGCACCCACGGCTCGGCGCTTTTCACGCGCGGCGAGACGCAGGCCCTCGTGGTCGCGACGCTCGGCACCGGCGAGGACGAGCAGTTCGTCGACAGCCTGACGGGCACCTACAAGGAAACCTTCCTCCTTCACTACAACTTCCCTCCGTATTCGGTGGGTGAGACGGGCCGCATGGGATCGCCGGGCCGCCGCGAAATCGGCCATGGCAAGCTCGCATGGCGCGCCATCCGCCCGATGCTGCCGGCCAAGGAAGCCTTCCCCTACACGATCCGCGCCGTCTCGGAAGTGACCGAGTCGAACGGCTCGTCCTCCATGGCCACCGTCTGCGGCACCTCGCTGGCTCTGATGGACGCCGGCGTTCCGCTGGCGCGCCCGGTCGCGGGCATCGCCATGGGCCTCATCCTCGAAGGCGAGCGCTTCGCGGTTCTGTCGGACATTCTGGGTGACGAAGATCACCTGGGCGACATGGACTTCAAGGTCGCCGGCACCGAGAACGGCATCACCTCGCTGCAGATGGACATCAAGATCCAGGGCATCACCGAGGAGATCATGCGCATCGCGCTCGATCAGGCCAAGGGCGGCCGCGTCCACATCCTGGGCGAGATGAACAAGTCCCTCGGCACGGCGCGCGCCGAGCTGGGCGAGTTCGCCCCGCGCATCGAAGTGATGAACATTCCGACCGACAAGATCCGCGACGTGATCGGCTCGGGCGGCAAGGTCATCCGCGAGATCGTCGAGAAGACCGGCGCCAAGATCAATATCGAGGACGACGGCACGGTGAAGATCGCTTCGTCCTCGGGCAAGGAGATCGAAGCGGCCCGCAAGTGGATTCACTCCATCGTGGCCGAGCCGGAAGTCGGCGAGATCTACGAGGGCACGGTCGTCAAGTGCGTCGAGTTCGGCGCCTTCGTGAACTTCTTCGGTTCGCGCGACGGTCTCGTCCACATCTCGCAGCTCGCCGAAGACCGCGTTCAGAAGACGCAGGACGTGGTCAAGGAAGGCCAGAAGGTCTGGGTCAAGCTCATGGGCTTCGACGAGCGCGGCAAGGTTCGCCTTTCGATGAAGGTCGTGGATCAGGCCACCGGCGAAGAGGTCAAGAAGGCCCCCAAGGAAGACGCTGCGGAGTAAGTCCGCCGTCTGAAACGGTGCTGACAATCGAAAGGGGCGGGTGGCGACACCCGTCCCTTTTTCGTGCCTTCGTTAAATCGCGGCCTTCCGTGACAGCTGTTCCTTCATCTCGCTCGGGCAGAACGGGTGAGAAACGGTCTTTCCCATGAACAGTCTCGACAGCCATTACCGCCGCTCCCTCCGGCGCTTCATCGTCCCGCTGGGCCTCCTGATCTGCGTTCTCCTATCGGCCCTGCTGGCGGGTATCCTGGTGGTGGCGAACCAGCAGACCCGCTCCGTGGACGAGGCGCAGCGACGGCTGGTGACGGCGGCCCTGCGCATGAACCAAACCGACCTCAAGCGCACCACCATCGATTACGGCACCTGGGAAGACGTCGGCGCGCATGTGATCGACGCCAGGGATCTGGACTGGATGGAGACCAATGTCGGCCTGTCGGTGTTCCGCACTTTCGGCGTCGATGACGTTTTCGTGGTCCAGCCGGATGGCAAGACCCTCTTCGCCTTCAGGGACGGCGCGCGCATCGAAGCCAAGGTCGAGGATGTTCTGACGCAGGGGCTCCAGCCGCTCCTGGCGGATGTGCTCCGCTGGATGCCCGGCAACGCCACCGTGGGCAATCTCCTGGCGGACGGAATTCCGGCGATGGCGGCGGTGACGCCCTTGGCGCTGCGCGATTTTCCCGCCAAGCAGCACCTGCCTGTCCTAATCCTCGTGAAACGGCTCGACGCGGAGATCATCACGGAACTGGAGCAGGCTTCGGCGCTTCAGAGCCTGCAATTGCAGCGCCAGCCGCCCTCCGATATGACCAGCGTGCCGATCGACACGATCGACGGACGGCCGACCGCTTATTTCGTATGGGGCAGCGCCCATGCGGGAGCCGAGCTTCTGTGGGTGGCCCTGCCGATCTGGGCGGCGCTGGTGCTCGCCTGTGCGGCCAGCGGCTATTTCCTCCATCGACGGATCAACGCGGCCGCCCGCCTTCTCAGCGTCGGCGAATGGCAGGTGCGGCACGATCCGCTGACCGGCCTGCCGAACCGCATCCGGCTGTCGGAGCGCCTGGAGGAAACCTGCGGCAACCTCATCGAGTCGCAGCATGGCTTTGCGCTTCTCTATCTCGACCTCGACGGCTTCAAGGCCGTCAACGACAGCCAAGGCCACGATGCGGGAGATCAGGTTCTGCGCGCGGTGGCCGATCGCATTCGAACGCAGCTGGCTCCGTGCGACCTCGCCGCCCGGCTCGGCGGCGACGAGTTCGCCGTTCTGCTTCTCCCAGTGCCGTTTCCCGACGTCGCGCGCTCGCGGGCCGAAGCCTTGATCGAGGCGATCTGCCGGCCGATCCGTCTAGAAAGCGGCGTGGAGGTTCAGGTCGGCACCACGATCGGCGTGACCGTGGCTCCGCAGGACGGATTGACGCCCGATACGCTGCTGCGCCGCGCTGACGATGCGCTCTACGAAGGCAAGCGGCGCGGCAAGACGCGCGTGTGTTTCGCGAACCAGGTTCCTCAGCGCGCCAGCGTGGATTGAAGGCGGGGCCATAGGCCCGACGCCCTTCGACGCAGGCCGGCCCGACCCGCGCGAAAAGCGGGTGGGCCGGTCGGCTCCGTCAGGGCGCGGGGTTACCGACGCGCTGGTGAACCGCATCCACCGCCGCCTGCATCTCGTCCGTCCAGGTGACGTGTTCGGCCGCCAGGCATTCCTCCAGCTGCTCCATCGTCGTCGCGCCGATGATCGTGGCCGTGACGAAGGGCTGAGCGAGAACGAAAGCGTTGGCGAAGGTGGCGGGCTTCAGGCCGAAGCGCTCCGCCAGCGCGACATAGGCGTCCACCGCTTCGGCCGTGCCGGGCTTCTCATAGCGCTGAAGACGATCGAACAGGGCCTTGCGCGAGCCGGCCGGCCGCGCGCCGCCGGCATATTTGCCGGTTAGATAGCCTTGGCCGAGCGGCGAGTAGGCGAGAAGGCCGACATCTTCACGCAGCGCAACCTCGGCCAGCGCCGGCTCGAACACCCGGTTCAGGAGATTATAGGCGTTCTGGATGCTGGCGACGCGCGGTGCGCCCGTCCGCTCGGCATGGGCGAGGTAGCGCATCGTGCCCCAGGCGGATTCGTTGGACAGGCCGAGATGGCGGACCTTGCCCTCCTTTACGAGCTCGCCCAGCGCATCCAGCGTTTCCTCGATGGCGACTTCGCTCGGGTCCTCTTCGGGCGACTTCCAGCGCGTCGGCACCGAGCCGAAGCCCGAGGTCGGCCGGTCCGGCCAATGAACCTGATAGAGATCGATCGCCTCGACGCCCAAGCGCTTCAGTGAGCCCTCCAGGGCTTCGCGAATATTTCGGATATCGAGGCGCGGCTTCGACCCGTCGGCGCGGAACCATGTGGAGTCGGAGCGGCCGACGACCTTGGTCGCAATCACCAGCTGGTCGCGAAGGCCCCGGGTCTTCAGCCAGGAGCCGATATAGCGCTCCGTCGCCCCTTGCGTCTCGGCCTTGGGCGGGATCGGATACAGCTCGGCCGTGTCGAGGAAGTTGATGCCGAACTCATGGGCGCGGTCGAGCTGGGCATGAGCCTCGCTCTCCGTGTTCTGCTCGCCGAAGGTCATGGTTCCAAGACAGATGCGGCTGACCTGGAGACCGGTGCGGCCGAGAGGACGTGTCTGCATGAAAGGTCCGATCGTGAAAGGCGCAAAGGATGGGCGGCGGTCGATCCGGGCCTGCTCGGGCCGGTCCGATCGGAGCGTCGCATCGAGGACGTTCCATGCCGGCTCTTACGCCCGCTTCGCCCGCGCAGCAAATGGGGAGGCGGGCAAACTTCGTTTGTGGAGAAAGACGCGCTTTCTCGTCGGCACCGGGGGATGGCGCCCTATATCAGTCAGCCGTGCCCCGATCCCGACACCGGAGCGACCCGATGCGCCTCGTCTTCATTCCCGCCTTTGCCTGCGACGGCGATCTCTACGAACCGCTCGTGCCGCTGCTGCGGCCGGACTTCGACTGCCGGACCGTGATCCCAGCCGAGCCCGACATGAAGGCTTGTGCCAAGGCGGTGCTGAATGCGGCCGGCGAGGGGCCGTTTCTTGTCGCCGGCACCTCGTTCGGCGGCCATGTCGCGCGCGAGGTGGCGTTGATGGCGCCCGCCCAGGTGCGGGGGCTCGTGGTCATGGGCGCGGGGCCGACGGGGGTGACGGACCCTGCGCCGCTGGAGCGCCGCCGTGCCGCGATCGAGGCCGATGGCGGGGCGGATATGCTGGAAGACATGGCGCGGCGTATCGTGTTCGAGCCCGAAGGGCGCGGTGCGGCGGCGGCCGACACGTTCCGCCTGATGACCGGGCGAGCCGGCGCGAGCCTTCTTCTGGCGCAGAACGAGGCGCTGCTCTCGCGCCCCGATCGCACAGCCGATGTCTCTGGTATCACCTGCCCCGCGCTTCTTCTCTGGGGCGCGGAGGACCAATTTTCGCCGCCTTCCGCCGGAGAGGCCATGGCGAGCGCCATGCCCGACGCGCGCTTCGTGCTTCTGGAGGAATGCGGCCACCTGCCGAGCCTGGAGGCGCCGATGCGCGTCGCCGCCGAAATCCGCCATCGTTTCGTGGACGAAGCGCCGGGCCTCTGAGCGGGTTGTTGGACAAGCGGGCTGCGTCGATCAGGCGAGCTCGGCCCGCGCGCGGAACCATTCGCCGTGTTGACCTTCGAAGGCCTGCTTGGCCTGTGGCGGCAAGGGATAGGCCGCACCTCCCATCTGCCCAAGAGCAATCCGCAGGCGTTGCGAACCTCACGCGACACCCTGTCGCGTTTTGCTTTTGTTCCCGTTTTGGCTTGCCGATCAGCTCGAGCCTAGGTTAACTCCCCGTTATGCCTATCGTTTCGCTGAACCAGCGCGATCCGCTGATCGACGGTCGCCAGTCCGAACGCGCCATGCTGGTGCGTCGGGGTGTGCAGCGCCTGATGATCCAGATGCGCGTGTCCGTCCTGCCCGAAATTCCGCTCGTGACCGGGCGGCGCGCCGATCTGCTCGGCTTGTCGGAAAAGGGCGAGTTCACGATCGTGGAAATCAAATCCTCGATCGAGGATTTCCGCGTCGATCGCAAATGGCCGGATTATCGGCTGCATTGCGACCGGCTGTATTTCGCGACCCATCCCGGCGTTCCCGCCGACATCTTTCCCGAATGCTGCGGCCTCATCCTGTCGGATGGTTACGGGGCGGAAATCCTGCGCGAGGCGCCGGAGGAGCGCATGTCGCCCGCCACGCGAAAGGCCCTGACGCTGCGCTTCGCGCGCATCGCCTCCGATCGTCTCCTGCGCGCGGAATGGAGCGCCAACCCGTTCCTGACGGAGGGCGGTCTGGCGCTGGACGAGGATGGTTGAGCGCGTTCCGAAATCTCAGGCATCTCGTTCCAGCCCGGTCGCCTGAGCCGTCTGTCATCCCTCGCGCGCTCTTTGCGCAATAGGCCATAAGCTGATGCCAAATGGATCGGCCCAAGTCTGACATAAGGCCGAGGCCCTTGCCAAAGTTTCCTCGATACGCAGGGTCGAGCAAACCGCTTTGTCAATAAATTTCCGATACAACCTCAAGGAGCGCCTGCGGGGAACTCTTGAGGAAGCGATTTGGTTGTGATCAGGTTGCTCGAATTGCAAACGGAAATGCTCCGTGAAATTGCGATGGGACGTGACCTCTCGTCCTTTGCGGACTTGCTGTGCCGCAGTGCGGAGCAACTGGCCACGGATGTCATCTGCTCGATCATGACCCTCGACGGGGATGGGCGTCTGCATCTGCTGGCGGGGCCGAGTCTGCCGGATTCCTATCGCACGTTGCTTCATGGTATCCCCTGCGGACCGAGGGCCGGCTCCTGCGGCACGGCAGCCTTTCATGGTCGAGAGGTCGTCGTCACCGACATCGAGAGCGATCCTCTTTGGGAGGTGGCGCGCGGTTTGGCCTTGCCGTTTGGTCTGCGGGCCTGCTGGTCGAGCCCGATCACCGGCGATAATGGCCGCGTGCTTGCAACCTTCGCTTTCTATTATCGAACGAGCCATCGCGGTCCCGGCGAGATGGAGCGGCGCATCGTCGAGACCTGCGTCGATCTTTGCGCCATTGCGATCCGGCATCACGACGCGCAGACTCGCGTCGAGCGCCTCGCATTCATCGATGCCTTGACCGGCCTTCCGAACCGCGCGGCCTTCGAGGAGTTTGCCGAACGGGCTTTGATGAGCGAAGCGCATCCGGTCGCGATTCATTACATCGATGTCGATGAGTTCAAGCTGATCAACGACACGCTCGGCCATCGCGCGGGCGACCTTCTCCTCAACGAAATCGGCCGTCGATTGAAGGTGGTCGTCAGCGACGATGTCTTTCTGGCGAGGCTCGGCGGCGACGAATTCGTCCTATACCTTCGCGGTAACGATCCCGCGACGCAGGCCAGACTCGCGCGCACGGTTCTGGAGGCTCTCATCCCGCCGGTCGAGATCATGGAGCATTCGTTCGTGGTCACGGCCAGCATCGGCATCGCCTTGGGGCGCAGCCAGGATGGCTATCTGGAGGAGTTGTCTCGAAACGCCGATATCGCTCTTTACAGGGCCAAGGCGGAAGGGCGGAACACCTATCGCCTCTTCTCGGACGACATGGCTGGGGAGACGCAGGAGCGCCAGAAGCTGAAAGCTGATCTGCGCTGGGCGATCGACCATGACGAGCTTCATCTCGTGTATCAGCCGATCATAGACATGCAGACCCGTTCGCTGTCGTCCTTCGAAGCGCTGCTGCGCTGGACACATCCCGAAAGGGGGCCGATCGGTCCCGATCGCTTCATTCCATTGGCTGAAGAAAGCGGATTGATCGGCAAGATCGGTCTATGGGTTCTTCGCCGTGCGGCGCGGGACGCCTTGGCCTGGCCAGCCGAGATCGCGCTGGCCGTCAACATCTCGCCCTTGCAGTTGAAGCAGCCGGGCTTCGTGCTGGAGGTCACCCGAGCGTTGCGGGACAGTGGATTGCCGCCGACGCGCCTCGTTCTGGAGATGACGGAAACCGCGCTGTTCGACAATGACGCGTTGACGCGCCAAGCGCTGACGGAACTCAAGGCGCTCGGAGCCACCATCGCGCTGGATGATTTTGGAACCGGCTACTCGTCCCTGAGCCTGATCCGCGACCGTCGCTTCCGGCAACTCAAGATCGACAAAAGCTTCGTGGACGGCATCGGCTCATGCCGCGACAGCGAGGCGATCGTGAGGGGAACCATCAATATCGCCCGACAGATGGGGTTTCGCATCGTGGCGGAGGGAATCGAATACGCGTCTCAGCTGGCTTGGCTGGAAGCGAATGGCTGCGACGAGGCGCAGGGATACCTCATCAGCCGCCCGATGCCGGAAAAGGACATCGCGGGCTTCATCCTGGCCCAGACCCACCTATCGACACGCCTGAACGCGGCTGGCCGAACATGACCGCACGGGGGCAATGAGAGGCTTCCCGCAGGATCGAATTCAGCGAGCCCGAAGCGGATCGATCTAGCGGGGCGCGCGCTTGGCGAGAATGCGCTGGAGCGTGCGACGGTGCATGGACAGGCGGCGCGCCGTTTCCGATACGTTGCGATCGCACATCTCGTAAACACGCTGGATATGTTCCCAGCGAATGCGATCGGCCGACATCGGGTTCTCGGGCGGCTCGGCCTTGATGGTGGGATCGCGCATCAAGGCGGCGATCACCTCGTCGGCATCCGCCGGCTTGGCGAGATAATCGATCGCGCCGAGCTTCACCGCGTTTACGGCCGTCGCGATATTGCCGTAGCCCGTGAGAACCACGACACGCGCATCTGGCCTTGCCTGACGCAGCGCCTCGATCACATCGAGCCCGTTGCCCGTCCCGAGCCGCATATCCACGACGGCATAGGCGGGCGGTGCGGCGCGGATGGCACCCGTTCCATCCGATACGCTTTCGGCGGTACGAACGTCGAAGCCGCGCTGTTCGAAAGCGCGCGCCAGGCGCGTGACGAACGGCTTGTCGTCGTCCACCAGAAGAATGGAGTTGTCACCCTCGACACGGATCTCGGCGAGGGATGAAGAATCGTTCTCGTGCGTCAGCATGGCCCATATCCCTTGTGCATCAAGATATGGGGCACCAGGGGACTGAAATCAAAGCCGGGAAACGTCAAACTCGCTGAAACTATCGGCTGCATAATGTGTGGACGGCGAAGCACTTTGGGAGGCCAGTCTTGTGTCGAGCGTCGAGCGGGCCCAGACGATCTGCACACTGGCGCCCTGCGGGTCGCCTTCCGGGCGGTTGCCGAATGTGATCTGCGCCCCCGAGCGCTCCAGCAGCGTCTTGGCGATGAAGACGCCGAGGCCGAGATTGCCGCCGAACTGGCGCGGCTCGCTTTCACGCGGCGAGACATAGGGATCGCCGATCCGCGACAGGACATCGGACGAAAATCCCGTGCCGTCGTCGATCACACGGATCGCCACATGATCGGCCGTCCAGGAGACATCCACCACGACTTCGCCCGTGGCGAAGTCCACGGCGTTTTCCACGATATTGCCGAGCCCGTAGAGAATGCCGGGATTGCGCCGAAGCACCGGCTCCGCACCCGTTCGGCGCCCAGCCGACACGCGAATGGCAATGTCGAAATCGCGATGGGGCGCGATCACTTCCTCGATCAGGGAGAGAAGCGGCAAATGTGCCATATGCTCCTCCGAGGAGGAGGATAGGCTGGACAATTGGCGCAGGATCGCCCGGCATCGCTCGGTCTGGGTGATCAGGAGATCGATGTCCTCGCGCATCGGATGGTCGGGCGGGGTGAAGCGGCCCATTTCCTTGGCCACCAGCGCGACGGTGGCGAGCGGCGTGCCGAGTTCGTGCGCGGCCGCGGCCGCCAGGCCATCCAGCGCCGACAAGTGGTTCTCACGCTGGAGCACCATTTCCGTCGCGGTCAGCGCGTCCGACAGGGTGCGGGCCTCGGCGGCGACGCGGTAGATATAGAAGGTGGCGAAGACCAGCGTCGTCACCAGCGCGAACCACATGCCGCCGAGATAGGGAAAGGGAAGGTTGAAGGGCAGGTCCGACGGCCAGGGCACGGGGTAGTGAAAGAAGGCCAAAAAGGTCGCCGCCGCTACCGCCAGAATGCCGAGGCCGATCGTGACGGCGGCCGGCTGCGTGGCCGCCGCGATCATGGCGGGCACGATCAGGAAGATCGAGAACGGGTTCTGAATGCCGCCCGTGAGAAACAGAAGGCCGGTCGGTTGCAGGATGTCGAAGGTCAGGATCGCCGTGACCTGACGCGGCGACAGGCGCTGCGTGCGCGTATAGCTCAGCCCGATCGCGATATTGAGAAGCGCCGACAGCGCGATCAGGCTGAGACAGGCGATAACGGGATAGGGATACCACAGGCCCCAGGCGACGAAGATACAGGCCGCCATCTGCCCGCCGACCGACAGCCAGCGCAGCCGCGTCAACGTCGCCACTCGCATCCGCTGGCTTTCGCGCAGGCGGCGCGGCGGCCAGGTCGGGGCGTCGAAGTCGGACGGACCGGGCAGTTTCATCATCGCGGCGCAGCTTTCCCTTGATCCGTCAAGAGATAGAACATCCGGTGTCGTCCGACAGGGTGGCCGATGGACGCGCGGCGCGGCGGTCGCGCAGCAGGCTGACCAGCGCCTTGCAAAACCTTTACGGGTGCGGCCGGGCGGATCTGTTCATCCCTCGGAGCGAGCCCGGCGTCTGACCCGTCCTTCGCAGTGTCGAAGGTTTGGCCCTGCGCCCTCCCATCCGTGCGCCTCGCTCCGTGCGGGCCGACGAAACATCCCTCGGCCCGCCTTCAGCCGAAGATTCTGAGAGGGATTTTCAGAGCCGGGCACGTCACCCTACGGCGGAGGACCGACGAGGGGGGGGCGTTGCCGGCGGGCATCGGCGGCGATGTCCATGGACGCAAAGAGCCGATGGGCCGATCCGAAGGGTCCGGTTCCCGGTTTCAGGTGCGCGGCTTGGCGCGGTTCGTGGGCGCGGCGGACGCCGGGTCTTCGGGCCAGGGATGACGGGGATAGCGCCCGCGCAGGTCGGCGCGCACATCGGCCCAGGAGCCCGCCCAGAAGCCCGGCAGGTCGCGCGTGATCTGGATGGGGCGATGGGCGGGCGACAGAAGCTCCAGCGTCAGCGGCCAGCGCCCGCCGGCCACGCGCGGATGCGCCTTGAGGCCGAAGAGTTCCTGCACGCGGATCGCCAGCACTGGCCCGTCCGCCTCGTAGCGGATCGGATGGTGCGAGCCGGTGGGGGCGGCGAAATGGGTCGGGGCCAGCGTGTCGAGGCGGCGCGCTTCGCCGGGCGGCAGGCGCGAGAGAAGCGCTTCATGCAGGCTTCCCGCCTCGATGGCGCCGAGCGAGGACACGCCGGGCAGATACGGGCCGAGCCAATCCGCCAATGTGTCCAGAAGCGTTTCGTCGTCGAAGCGCGGCCAGCTTTCATCGGCCTGTGCCACGAAACGCAGGCGTTGCAGCAACCGCTCGCCGTCCTTGCCCAGAGGCAGCGCGCCCATGCCGAGGCGGCGGATGCCCCCCATCAACGCCTCCGTCACCCGCCCATCCGAGGGAAGCGGCAGGGTCGCCTCGCTCAAGGTGGCGCGGCCGAGCCGGCGCAGGCGGCGCGCCCGCACGCTGCGGCTGCCGGGGTCGAAGGCGACCACCTCCTCCTCGCGGATGCGCGCGGCCATGACGGCCTCCAACGCCTCGCGCGATAGCGGGGCGGCGGCGCGAATGCGCCCGACGCGCGCTTGTGCATGGGGCTGAGCCAGCCCGCCGAGATCGGCCACGACCAAGGCCGGCTCGCGTGCCAGCGCATGGGTTTCCTCCAGTGCCCCGCCGCGCCCGTTCGACAGGACGAAACTGCCCCGCGCCCCGCGCGCGATGGCGATCCGATCGGGATAGGCGAGGGCGAGCAGCGCGCCGGGCTCGTCGCTGTCCAATTCGCCCGGCCCGTCCGCCTGGCGCATGATGCGCGCAGCGAGATCGCTGGCGGCCTTGGCGCGGGGGCTGCGATCGGCGCCCCAGCGGCGCAGACGCTCCGACAGGTCGATCTCGTTACCGCCGAGTCCGTGCTCGCCGAGCAGCACGGCGAGGCGGGCGGCCAGACGCCGGCTTTCGCCCTGCGCCGCGCCCGTCACCATGCGCGCGAGACGCGGCCCGAGCGGCAGGGCGCGCATCCGCTCGCCGGCCTCCGTCAACCGCCCGCTCTCGTCCAGCGCGCCAAGCTCCTCCAGGAGAAGCCGCGCTTCGGCGACGGCCGGCGCGGGCGGCTTGTCCAGAAAGGGCAGGCTCGCCGGATCGGCCGCGCCCCAGCTGATGCAGTCGAGAAGCAGGCTGGAAAGGTCGGTCGAAAGGATTTCTGGGCGGTCGAAGGGCTCCAGCGCCGCCGTCTGCTCGGCGCGCCACAGCCGAATGGCGGTGCCCGGTGCGGTTCGCCCCGCGCGGCCAGCCCGCTGCTCGGCCGAGGCACGCGACACACGCACCGTTTCCAGCCGCGACAGGCCGGTGGCCGGCTCGAAAACCGGCTGGCGCTTCAACCCGCTGTCGATCACCGTGGTCACGCCGTCGATGGTGATGGACGTCTCGGCGATCGTCGTGGCGAGCACGACCTTGCGCCGCCCGGCCGGAGCGGGGCGGATGGCGACATCCTGCGCCGCGCCTTCCATCGCGCCGAAGAGCGGGGCGAGGATCACATCCTCCGGCACGCGCCCCTCCAGCCGCTCCAACGTGCGCTCGATCTCGCGCTGGCCAGGCAGGAAGACGAGAATGGAGCCCGAGCCGCCCTTCAGTTCCTCCAGCACCGCGCGCGCGCTGGCGTCTTCCACCGGCTCGTCCGGCGCGCGGTCGCGGTGCCGAATCTCGACCGGAAAGGCGCGGCCTTCGGACTGGACGACCGGGGCATCCGACAGGAGCGAGGCGACGCGCGCGCCATCGAGCGTCGCGGACATGACGAGAAGCTTCAGGTCTGGCCGCAGCGCCCCTTGCACATCGAGGGCCAGCGCCAGACCGAAATCGCCGTCCAGCGAGCGCTCGTGAAACTCGTCGAACAGGATCGCCGCCGTCCCGTTGAGTTCGGGGTCGGAGATGAGAAGGCGCGTCAGCACGCCCTCGGTCACGACCTCGATCCGCGTGCGGGCCGAAACGCGCGTGTCGAGCCGCATCCGCCAGCCGACGAGCCCGCCGACCTCCTCGCCCGCCAGCGAGGCCATGCGGCTGGCCGCCGCGCGCGCGGCGATGCGCCGGGGCTCGACCAGAAGGATGCGGCCCTCGGGCAGGTCGTTCAGGAGATGCAGCGGCACCAGCGTCGTCTTGCCCGCGCCGGGCGGGGCGACGAGCACGGCCGAACCATGGGCGGCGAGCGCGCGCGAGACATCGGGCAGGACGGCGGAAACGGGAAGCGTGGGCAGCGCGATCATGCCGGGCGTTTTGGCGGGCGGCAGCGCGCAAGTCCAGCGGCGCGCGGGCCTTCGCGCCGTTTGTGCGACGAAAGCGTTCCGCCTGTCCGCGATCTTGCCAGACCCGTCGAAAATGGCCATGCGGGGCGCATGAGTGAGCACCCCGATCGCGCCATCCCGTCCCCGCGCCCCTATGAGCCCCAAGACCGCGACGCCTGCCTCGCCCTGTTCGACGGCAATGTGCCGCGCTTCTTCGCCCTGTCCGAGCGCGCCGACTTCGCGCGCTTTCTGGAGCGGCAGCGCTCCGATGGCACCTATCTCATTCTGGAGCGCGAAGGCCGCGTCGTCGCCTGCGGCGGGCTCGGCGTCTCGGCCGATGGCGCAATGGGCGAACTGTGTTGGGGCATGGTCGATCGCACGTGCCACGGGCAAGGGCTCGGGCGCGCGCTGACCGAGGCGCGTCTGCGCGTGGCTGCGACGAAGCCCGGTCTTCGCCGGATCAGGCTCGACACGAGCCAGCATACACAGGGCTTCTATGCCCGCTTCGGCTTCCGCACCCTGTCCGTGACCCCGGACGGCTACGGGCCGGGACTGGATCGCTGGGACATGGTTCTGGATCTCTGATCAGATCACGCTCGCGCCCACATTCACCGCCAGCGCCAAGATCGTCGTGTTGAACAGGAAGGCGAGGATCGTGTGGGCCAGCACGAGCTGGCGCATTCCGCGCGAGGTGACGGCGACGTCCGAGGTCTGCGCCGCTGCGCCCATGGTGAAGCTGAAATACAGAAAGTCGAGATAGTCCGGCATCGTATCGCCACCCGGAAAGGCGAGGCCGCCTTCGGCCTTGGGGTCGCCGTAGAATTCCCCGGCATAGTGCAGCGCCATGACGACCTGCGTGATCACCCAGGACAAGAGCACGGTGACGCCCGCAAGCGCCAGGCGGCCGGGGCTATGAGTCGCGTTGTTGCCGAGTCCGTGCAGCTCGGCCGCAATGGCCCCGAAGCTTGCGAAGATGCAGAGGCTGGTGACGATCAGAACGGCGAGCCGCCCTTCGTCCTGCCGCCGGGCGCGGGCGCGCAGCAGGCCGAGATCGGCGCGCATCATCATGCGCCCGACCGAGAGGAGATAAGAGAGCACCCCGACATCCCAGGCGATCAAAGCGCGGGTCGAGCCGCGCATGGAATGGGGCAGGAGCGCAAAGCTCGCAGCCATCAAAGCGATCGACACGAGAAGGCGCGGCCGGTTCTTCAGGATCAGCCCAAAGCGGCGCCAGTTGCGGGCGCGCCGGGTCGGCGAAAGCGGTGTCTGGCTCAAGGCTTCGACCTCCGCGCCCATTCCTCGGCCAATTTGTCGCCCCAGCCGGGAGGCGGCTCGGCGATGGTGAAACCCAGCGCTCGCGCCGACGGGATGGCGGGGTCCCGCGCTTCCGCGCGCATCCGATCCGCCAGCGGGGCGGGGAGGGTCTTGGCGGCCAGCGCGCTCGGGTCCGCCCAGCCGGCGAGATCGGCCTTGCGAAGCTGGGCCTCGGGCGACAGGAAGAAGTTGGCCGCGACCAGTGCCCCGGCGGGCTGGGCGGCGGCTTGCGGAATGGCGAGGAAATGCGTGCCGCCGATCGTGCCGCCGTCGAACAGGAAGGGGCGGGCGGTGGTCGGCAGATGGCCCTGGCGGATCGCGCTGGCTGCGCCCATCGGGTTCAGGCCGGCCACGATGTCCACCTCGCCCTTGGCCAGAAGGTCGAGCGCTTCGCCGTCGCTCCAAGGGAAGGAGCGGCCCTCGTGCCAGCTGGCCGCGCGCAGCCGATCCAGAGCGCGCCAGAGCGGCGCGCTGACGCTGGAAAAGTCGCTCTCCTCCACCGGGCGCAGGAGCACGGAGGGCTCGTCCGCCAGATCGAACAGCATCTGTTCCAGAAAACGCCGCTCCGTCAGGCTGCCGGGCGCGGGTAGGGCGACCCGGCCCTTGTGCGCTTCGGCATAGGCGACCAGCGCCTCGGCCGAGCGGGGCAAGCCCTCCACCGGGCCGGTGCGCGCGGTGTCGGTGAAGAAGGTCAGCTTTTGCAGGCCCCAGGGCGCGAGACGAAAATCGCTCGGCTCGCCCGCATCCGACAGGACGCTCGGATGCTGTTCGAGATCGACGAAGCGCCAGTTGGGCAGGCGGTCGGCAAAGGGGGCGGAGAGAAGGCCGGCCTTCATCATCGCGGGAAAGCCGTCGCCCTCGATCCAGACGAGATCGGGCACGGTTCCGCCCGATGTCGGCGATAGAGCGGACGCAGCACTCGCCTCGGCGGAAACCTCCAGCGTCACGCCGTAAAGATGGCTGAGTTCCCCCGACGCCCATTGGAGATAGGCAAGCGCGGCGGGCGGCGCATTGGGCACGGCGATCCGCACGCTGGTCCCCCGCGCCGCGCTCTCGACCCCGCTCCAGTTGGCAAGGTCGGGCAGCGGCGCGGCGCCGGCCGGCGCAGCCAAAAGGGCGAGCACGCTGACGAGAGCGACGCGGGCGGAGCGGCCCAGGCCCCAGCGCGATCCCCTCGAGCGGGCGGCGCGCCCGCTCGCTTCGACCCCACATTCCCCTTGCGCCTCGCGCTTCAAGCCTCGTGTCATGTGGCGGCGACCTTTCCTTGCAACGCGCACGCGGCCTCGTCCCGGTGCGGCGGGACGGGAGGCCGGGGCGAGGCGGAAGGAAGTCTTTTCCCTTCCGCGCACCCTTGCGCTAAAGGAGGGGCAGGTCCGCGTGAAATCAACCGGCCGAACGCCCGCGCGAGGCGCGTGGGCGCTCTTCTTATCCATGAGGTTCCGCCGTGTCCGAAGCCCAGCCGCGCGATTCCCGCAAGACGATCGTCCTCACCGGCGCTTCGCGCGGCATCGGCCATGCCACGGTCAAGCGCTTCTCGCGCGAGGGCTGGCGCGTCATCACCTGCTCGCGGCAGGATTTCGCGGTGGATTGCCCCTGGCCGGCGGGCGCGGAGGACCACATCAAGGTCGATCTCGCAAACCCCGAAGATGTCGGCTTCGCGGTTTCGGAAATCCGCCAGCGGCTCCAGAAGAATGGCGGCCAGCTGAACGCGCTGGTCAACAATGCCGCGATTTCGCCGAAAGCCGAGAAGGGCGCGCGCATGGACTCGATCCGCACGCCGATGAATGTCTGGCGCGACGTGTTCCAGGTGAACTTCTTCGCGCCCATCATGCTGGCGCGCGGGCTCCACGCGGAACTCGCCGCCGCCAAGGGCTCGATCGTCAACGTGACCTCGATCGTCGGCAGCCGGGTGCATCCCTTCGCGGGCACGGCCTATGCCACGTCCAAGGCCGCGCTCGCCTCGCTGACGCGCGAGATGGCCGCCGATTTCGGGCCGGACGGGGTGCGCGTCAACGCCATCGCGCCGGGCGAGATCGACACGGCGATCCTCTCGCCGGGCACCGAGAAGATCGTGGAGCAGATCCCGATGCGCCGGCTCGGCAAGACCGCCGAAGTCGCCGACATCATCTATTTCCTCTGCTCGGAACAGGCGTCCTATGTGAACGGTGCGGAAATCCACATCAATGGCGGTCAGCACGTCTGATCGACAGCGGCCGGGACGAGCGAGCGCCCCGGCTTGCGCGTCGGTTCAGCGCCGGCCCGAGCCGCCCTTCGGCCCGGTGCGCGCGTCGAGCGCGGCCAGAAGCAGGCTGATGCCGGAGATCAACAGCGAGATGCCGAGAAAGCTGCCGACGGCCCAGACCGCCGTGCCCGGCAGGCCGATCACGAGGAACAGCGCCAGCGCGACATTGACCAGGGCCGACACGACCAGAAGCACGAAGCGCCCGGTCGATTGGCGAAAGGCGAGGGCCAGCGGAAAGGTCGCGAGCCCCACCAGCAGGAAATAGACGGCAAGCGCCGTGGTCAGAGTCACCGCTCCGGCGAACGGGTCGAACAGGATGATCGCGCCGAGCAGCAGCGTCAGCAGCGTGAAGGCGAGATTGCTCCAGAACCCTTCCGCGCCGCGCATTCGGAAACAGGCGATCAGCCCGGCGAAGGCCAGGAGGATCAGAAGCCAGCCGAAGAAGAGCGTGGAGACGATGGTGGCGACGAAGGGCAGAAGCAGCGCCGCAACGCCCGCGAAAGCCATCAGCAACCCCTGAAGGCTGAAGGCGCGCCAATGGGCATGGAGATAGCGCCGCATGTCCCGTCGCACCGTCGCTGGGTCCATGGGCGGATCGGGATCGAAACTCACATGCAACTCCTCTGGCCGATAGGCCATTTGGCCGGCAGGACGCCTTCGCTGGGGAACATGCCCAAAGATCGCGGGAAAGCAAGTTCGGTCCATGCAGCCTGCGCGCTCATCGCGAGTTGGACGGCGCGCTCTGGCGGATCGCTCTGGATTCCCAATGTCCGCCGGGCGTCAATCGCGTTCCCTGGCAGGTGTTCGAAGGCCGGGAAAACCACGAGGGGAGCCGGTGCAACGAAACGGGGCGGTTCAAACCAGCCGTCGTGTCGGCCTCCGGTCTATCCCACAAGCTTTCAGGCTTGACGCCCCAATGCGCCCACATGATCTAGCGCGCCGTCCAAAAAGTCGCCGAGCCGCTCGGCATCGCCGGGCCGCGTCAGCTGGCCGCTAGCGTCGATGGCCGTGCCCGCCTCGCCCAAGCGAAACTCGCGCGTCATCACCTCCGCGCCGAGATAGGCCAGAACGGTTCGCAATTGTCCAAGGGTTTCGCGGCCGCCCGTCGCGTCCGGTGCGGCGGCGGCCAGCGCCACCACCAGTCGGCGGAACGGATCGAGCGGGCGGTTTTCGCGCGCCGCCGCATGGGCGATCCAGTCGATCGCGTTCTTCAAAAGGGCCGGCATTCCGCCATGGTGCTCGCCGCTGACGATCAGGACCCCGTCCTGCAGGGCGATGCGCTGCGCCAGCAGCCAAGCATTCTGCGGCAAGGCCTCGTCCTTCCCGCCCTCGAAGAGCGGAAGCGGATAATCGGCGAGGCTTGCTGCCGTCAGCAGCGTGTTCGAAGCCGCCAGAAGCCGTGTCGCCTCGGCCGCGAGGCGCGATTCGGGCGCGTCGGGCCGGGGCGAGCCGGAAAGAACGAGAAGGCGTGGGATCAATGCACCGCGCCCGCCGCCGCGAAGGGCGCGGCCTGCGAATAGATCCAGACGCGCGCCGGGGGGATGTTGTCCCAGACGATCGGCGTCGAGGACACATCGAACACGCCGGCCACCGATTTGACCGGCGGCTTCCAGAGATAGGACAGTTGGGTCAGGTTGCCGCCCGGCATGAGACGGCGGAAATAGCGCGAGAACAGCGCCTGACGCTCCGCCTGCTCCATGTGGACGATCGGGATGGCGAAAAGGATGGCGGCGAACTTCGTCTCGCCATCGTCGCCGAGCGTGGCGTCGAGATCGAACCCGTCGCCGTGGATCACGTTCACGCGCGGAAAGCGCTCGCGCAGGGTCGAGGCGAATTCGCGGTCATATTCGATCGAGGTGATGCGCTCGGGCGCGACGCCGGCATTCAGAAGCGCGCGGGTGACGACGCCGAGACCCGGCCCGAGTTCGAGGATCGGCCCGTTCAGCTCCGTCGTCGCCGCGCCCACCATGGTCGCGCAATAGCGGGCAGATGAAGGGGCGACGGCGCCCATCTTGATCGGATGGCGAATCCAGGTTCCGAAAAAACGGGCGAGATCGGCGTTCCGCTCGTCCTTGTTCGTCGTCGCGGCGTCCGTACGGCGTTCCATCACCATTCCTCCCGGTTCGAGTCGCTTCTGCTAACCTCTCATACCGCCGGAATGAGACAAGCTTGATGACGCAAATGCGAAGGAAATGTTTTTTTAACCGATGGTGCCGGCGAGCTTGGGGCAGCCGCGCCGATAGACGAGAACGCGGGCGGGCGGAATGTTGAGCTTCACCCAGGGGCTGACCTCCACCTTCGCCTCGACGCGCTCGGGCCGAACCGGCAGGGCGGGCGAATAGGTGAACTGCACGAAGGGCGCGCCGACCGGCAGACGATCAAGATAAGCACCGAGCGCCGCGCTGCGCTCGTCCTCGGGCCGCGCCATCAGGGGCAGGCTGGAGACGACGGCGGCCAGCGGGCGTCCATCCAGCCATGCGTCGAGGTCCGCCCCCGGCCGATAGGCATCGCCTCGCAGGATATGCACGGCGGGAAAGAGCGAGCGCAGAAGCGCGCAGAATTCGGGCGCGTATTCGAGACACAGAAGCCGGTCCGCTTCCACGCCCCGCTTCAGCAGCGCGCGGGTGACGACGCCCGTTCCCGGCCCAAGTTCCAGGATCACGCCGTCCTCGCCCGGCAGGGGCACGTAGGAGGCCATGCGCTCGGCCAGCGCCTTGGACGAGGGCGACACGGCCCCGACCTTCAGCGGCTGGCGCAGCCATTCGCGCAGGAAACTGGCCTCGGCCAAAGGCGGCTTGCGGAGCGGGGTGGTCGACAGGCGCGGATCTCCCTCGAAGCGATCCGGCAGGACCCGCGTCGGGGCATGGCCCCCGGCGCGAGGCACAGGCGCGGCCGGATCGACCCCACCTATGCCTGGATGATCCGCCCGAAGGGCGGGAAAGGGAGGGCAAGCCGACCCTTTCAGCGAAGGCTCAATCGCTGAGGCCTTCGAAGAATTCCTTCATACGCGAAAAGAAGCCGGTGGATTGCGGCGAATTCTCGGACGAGGAGATTTCTTCGAACTCCTGTAGCAGTTCGCGCTGGCGACGCGAAAGGCTTTGCGGCGTCTCGATGGAAATCTGAATGAAGAGATCGCCCATCTGCGCCGAGCGCAGAACCGGCATTCCCTTGCCCTTGACGCGGAACTGCTTGCCGAACTGCGTGCCTTCGGGAACCTTGACCCGCGTCTTGGCCCCGTCGAGCGTCGTGACCTCGAAGGAGCCGCCGAGCGCGGCGGTGGTCATGGAAATCGGCACCTTGCAGAAGAGGTCCGCCCCGTCGCGCTGGAAGAATTCGTGAGGCTTGACTGACAGGAAGATGTAGAGATCGCCCGCCGGGCCACCGCGCAGGCCCGCTTCGCCTTCTCCGGCGAGGCGAATGCGGGTGCCGTCCTCGATGCCGGCCGGGATCGAGACCGAAAGGTTGCGCTCCTCGGGCAGGCGGCCTTCGCCGCCGCACTTGCCGCAGGGGTCCGCGATGATCTCGCCGCGCCCTTGGCAGGTCGGGCAGGTGCGCTCGATGGAGAAGAAGCCTTGCGCGGCGCGCACGCGGCCGATGCCGCCGCAGGTGGGGCAGGTGCGCGGCGCGGTGCCAGCCTTGGCGCCCGAACCGTTGCACACGTCGCACTGGATCGTGGTGGGCACGCTGATCTCGGCGGTCTTGCCGAGATAGGCCTCTTCCAGCGAAATCTCCATGTTGTAGCGCAGGTCCGAGCCGCGCTCGCGCCCGCCCGAATTGCCGCCCTGACGCCGAGTCTGGCCACGCCCGCCCATCATCTCGCCGAAGATGTCGTCGAAGATATCGGCCATGGAAGAGGAGAAGTCGCCGCGGAACCCGCCGCCGCCGCCACCGTTCTGGAAGGCGGCATGTCCGTAGCGATCGTAGGCCGAGCGCTTCTGCGGGTCCTTCAGAACCTCGTAGGCCTCGCCGATCTCCTTGAACTTCGCCTCGGCGACAGCGTCGCCAGGGTTCTTGTCCGGATGATATTGCATGGCGAGCTTGCGGAACGCCGCCTTCAGAACCTTGTCGTCACAGGTTTTCGCGACGCCGAGCGTTTCGTAGTAATCGACCTTCACGGACACTGCTTCACCGTTCTCGCACCGAGTGGAATGCGGGATGGCCGCGCCCTGTCGCAAATACGAGGCAAGCCGATCCCGGCGCGCGCCGCAAAGGCGCGTTCTGGCATGTAAGCGCTGTTCTGGCGCGTTACCATAGGCAAGGCTCGCGAGAAAGACGGCCGCGCGCGCCGCATGGCTGTATCGTAGCCACCTGTCATGTTTACGCCACGGCTCTTGGAATGGAAGCCATGGCGCGAACTATCGAAGAAACTCAGGCGCTGACCGCGATGCGTCAGGCGTTGGCGAGGCGCGCGGCAGGGGCGGTGCGGCGGTGCGTGCCCGCCAGAAGCGCGGCGATCCGGCCGTCCAGCGTATAGTGCCAAAGCAGCGCGACGAGGATCGAGGCCAGGATCGGCAGCACCAGATAGGCGTGGAAGCCGATCCAGCCCGTCGGCTCGATGACGCGCTTCCAAAGGATCGACAGGAACAGCGTCTCCATGACGGGATGCCAGAGATAGATGCCGAAGGAAACGCAGGTGAGCTTCATCGCTGGCGCCAGAGCGCGGGTGGAGTCGGGCCGCGCGCTTTCCGACAGGCCGATCAGGAGGATCGCGCCGAACAGAAAGAGAAGCGTGGCGTGGACGTCGATCTGCCACACCATGCAGGCGACGGCCAGACCCAGGCTGACGAGGCCCGGCGCATGCGAGGTCACGTTGAGCGCGCGCCGGGTGACGAGAAGCGAGGCGAGGCCGCCGGCCATGAAATCGGCGAGCGCGCGGTAAGCGCCATAGGTATCGGCTGTGGTCCAATGGCCACTCGGGAAGAAGCCCGCGCGGCTGGCGATCTCCAGACCCACGACATAGGCCGCGAGCGTGAGCGTCAGGCCGAGCGCGCCGGCCCTGCGCACCACGAAGGGCACCAGCGGAAACAGGAGATAGCAGAAGATTTCCGCGCTGACCGACCAGGAGGGATAGTTGAAGGAGAGTGCGTTCGTCGTGCCCCAGGCATGGATCGCCAGAAGATGCAGCGGCACCGCGTGGAGATCCCAACGCTCAGGCAGTTGAAGATGCACGAAGCCGGCGCGGCCGATCAGCGCCACGCCGACGAAGAAGGCGAGCGTCAGAAGATGCAAGGGGTAGAGCCGCGCGATGCGCCGACGCAGGAACGTCGCATAGGCCGGCAGCGTGTCGATGCGGTCGCCATAACGGCTCATGATCACGAAGCCCGAGATCATGAAGAACATGTCGAGCAGCGGCAGGAGCCGGAACAGAAGATCGGTTTCCGTATAGGCGGCTTGGCCCGGCGCGAAGAACAGGAAGTGATAGGTCATCACGAGAAGCGCGGCGGCAAAACGCCAGCAATCGAAAATGCGGAAATGCATCGGCTTCGCCTCTCAGGGCCCAGTCCATCTCAGGTGTTGAAGGCCATTATAGACGGAAAGGGCTCACCCGGCAGTCAGAGTGGGAGGTTTACCTCGGGTTAACGTTAAGTCTTGCTTGGAGATATCGGTTTGACCTTCAGGTGGTGGAGGTCGGGCGGTGCCGCCTATGGGAGGCCGAGCATCCGCTCCAAACGAAAACAGCCCCGGCTCTTTCGAACCGGGGCTGCTGGCAGTGATAGAAGGAGATCAGGCCGACTTCTTGCGGCCGTCGTCCTGCACTTCCTCGAAGTCGGCATCGACCACGTCGTCATGCTCGGCCTTGGCCCCGCCCTGCGAAGCGGTCGCGTCCGCGCCGCCATCGCTCTGCGAGGCTTCGTACATGGCCTGACCGAGCTTCATCGAGACCTCGCCGAGCTTCTCGCTCTTGGCCTTGATGGCGTCGGCATCGGCGTCCGACTTGTCGAGCTCGGCGCGTAGGTCCGCAATCGCGTCCTCGATCGCCTGACGGTCGGCGGCCGAAACCTTGTCGCCATAGTCCTTGAGGGACTTCTCGGCCGAGTGGACGAGGCTTTCGCCGTGGTTCTTGGCTTCGACGGCGGCGCGGCGCTTCTTGTCGGCGTCGGCGTTGGCCTCGGCTTCCTTGACCATTTTCTCGATGTCGGCGTCGGAGAGACCACCCGAAGCCTGGATCGTGATCCGCTGCTCCTTGTTGGTCCCCTTGTCCTTGGCCGACACGTTGACGATGCCGTTGGCGTCGATGTCGAAGGTCACTTCGATCTGCGGCACGCCGCGCGGTGCGGGCGGAATGCCCTCGAGGTTGAACCGGCCGAGCGACTTGTTGTCGGCCGCCATCTCGCGCTCGCCCTGGTAGACCTGAATGGTCACGGCGTTCTGGCCGTCCTCGGCGGTCGAGAAGACCTGGCTCTTCTTGGTCGGGATCGTCGTGTTACGGTCGATCAGGCGCGTGAACACGCCGCCCAGCGTCTCGATGCCGAGCGAAAGCGGGGTCACGTCGAGAAGGAGAACGTCCTTCACGTCGCCCTGCAGAACGCCGGCCTGGATCGCCGCGCCCATGGCGACGACTTCGTCCGGGTTGACGCCCTTGTGCGGCTCCTTGCCGAAGAAGCCCTTCACGACTTCCTGGACCTTGGGCATACGCGTCATGCCGCCGACGAGAACGACCTCGTCGATGTCGTTCGGCGTGAGGCCCGCATCCTTGAGGGCGGCCTTCATCGGGCCGACCGTGCGCTGCACGAGATCGTCGACCAGCGCTTCGAACTTCGAGCGCGTCAGCTTCAGCGTCAGGTGCTTCGGGCCGGTCGCGTCCGCCGTGATGAAGGGCAGGTTGATCTCGGTCTGCGAGGCGGACGAGAGTTCGATCTTGGCCTTTTCGGCCGCTTCCTTCAGGCGCTGAAGAGCGAGCTTGTCGTTCTTCAGGTCGATGCCCTGATCCTTCTTGAACTCGCCGGCCAGGTAATCGACGAGGCGCATGTCGAAGTCTTCGCCGCCGAGGAACGTGTCGCCGTTGGTCGACTTCACCTCGAACACGCCGTCACCGATTTCGAGCACGGACACGTCGAACGTGCCGCCGCCCAGATCGTAGACCGCGATCGTCTTGCCGTCGTTCTTCTCGAGACCGTAGGCGAGCGCGGCCGCCGTCGGCTCGTTGATGATGCGCAGGACGTCGAGGCCGGCGATGCGGCCGGCGTCCTTGGTCGCCTGACGCTGCGCGTCGTTGAAGTAGGCGGGAACCGTGATGACGGCCTTCTCGACCTTCTCGCCGAGATAGGCTTCGGCGGTTTCCTTCATCTTCTGAAGGATCATGGCCGAGACCTGGCTCGGCGAATATTTCTCGCCATGCGCTTCGACCCAGGCGTCGCCGTTGGAAGCGTTGACGATCTTGTAGGGCACGAGGCCCTTGTCCTTGGCAACGGTCGGGTCGTCGTAGCGACGGCCGATCAGGCGCTTGACCGCGAACAGCGTGTTCTCGGGGTTGGTCACCGCCTGGCGCTTGGCCGGCTGGCCGACCAGACGCTCGCCGTCGGTCGAGAAAGCGACGATGGAGGGTGTCGTACGCGCGCCTTCGGCGTTCTCGATCACCTTCGCCGTCTTGCCGTCCATGACGGAGACGCAGGAATTGGTCGTGCCAAGGTCGATACCGATCACCTTCGCCATGTTCATTTCTCCTTTAAGAGCGTGCAGCCCGGACCCCCGTTCGAGGCATTCCGAAAGGCGGCACCTAGCGGATTCGTCGTGTCGCCGAGGGGCGGGGATGATCCCTCCCGGCGAGGCTGGAGGCTATATATGAATGGGGCTTGAGGGGCGCAAGACACCGTTTCGATCGGCGCGCCACAGCTTGCGATTTTCCCGCTCCATACCCGCCTAAGCATGGACGCCCAAAGGAAAACCCCCCTTTGGGCGAGCCTTGCGCAGGAACTTCGCCCCGAATGGTTCGCTTGGCTTGCGAACGGTCTTCGCCGCATCCGACGACGCGGAGGAGACGCCCACACAACAAGAAGGCGGAGCCATGCACAGTATCATCTATCTGATCGGCCTCATCGTGGTCGTTCTGGCGATCCTGTCGTTTCTCGGGCTGCGCTGAGGAGGTCCGGGATGTCATCAACGCACAATCCAACCGGCGCAGAGCGCTGGAGCGACGATCGCCAGACCCTGTCGCAGGCCGCCGAACGCGAAGGCCAATCGGCCCGTGCGCAGGCCTCGCAGGCCTCGGCCAGTCTGCGCGACGAGGCGTCGAGCCTCATGTCCGAAGCGCGGTCCAAGGCCTATGAGACGGCTGAAAGCGGGAAAGCTGCCGCCGCCAGCAGTCTGGAGGATTTTACCGCCGCCATTCGCAAGGCCTCCGACGAACTCGGAGAGCGCGACCAGTCCATGGCCGCCGGGCTCGTGCGGCAGGTCGCGGCCGGACTGGAGCAGGCCTCCGGCGCGCTCAAGGGTCGCGATCTCCAGGACGTGACGCGCTCGGTCGCGGATTTCGCCCGTCGCCAGCCCGCCGCCTTTCTGATCGGCGCGACGCTGGCCGGCGTGGCGCTGGGCCGCTTCGCCCGCGCCTCGGGCGATCATGCCGACGCGGACAGGGTGAGGAGCGCTCTGCCGACAGCCGAGAGCGAGCATTCCCACACGGGCTCCGGCGAAAGCGCCGCGCGCTACGCCTCGCACGGCGGGTCGTCCGGTCACGACAGCACCGTCACCAAGACCAGCGGCAGCACGGGCCATGTTCCCGGCGCCAGCGCCGTCACGCGCCCGCCCGCCGGCGCGATGGGCGCTTCGATGCCGGGGAGCCTCGCGTCGGGCGTGCCCACCAGCGAAGCCATCGCATCGTCCGGCTCGTCCGCGCTCGCCGCCGATCCGCTCGGCCCCGGCGCGCCGGATGCCGATCTTCTGTCGGGCGGCGCGAAATCCGGCTCGGCCGGCCGCACCGAGTCTCGCGCCGATCTCGGCGCGCCCGGCACATCGGGCTCCACCAACACGCAGAGCCTGACGGGCTCCTCCTCCAGCCTTCAGGGAGACAAGCGATGAGCGTCGAGCCGCGTGAAACCCGCAGCGTTCCCGATCTTCTGGCCGATGTCCTGCGCGAGGCGACGGAGCTGTTTCGCACCGAGGGCCGCCTGATCCGGGCGGAACTCTCCGACAAGCTGAGCCAGATGCAACTGGCCGGCGGCTCGCTCGTGGCGGGCGCGATCTGCCTTCTCGTGTCGCTGATCATCCTCGCCGGCGCGCTGGTCACGGCGATGGCGAAATACATGGACCCCGCCTGGGCCGCGCTTCTGGTCGGCGTGATCATCGCCGCCATCGGCGTCGTGCTTCTGGCCGCTGGCAAGAAAAGCCTCGAAGCCGTCAATCTCGCGCCCGAGCGCACGCTCGGCCAGCTTCAGAAGGACGGCCAACTCGCCAAGGAGCAGACCCGATGAGCCTCGAGACAGACCGCTTGGCCCGCGAAGCCGAAGATCGCCGCTCCAGCCTGGAGGCCACGCTCGACAGCTTGAAGGGAAAGCTGTCTCCCGGCCAGATGGTGGACGAGTTCATGACCTATGCCCGCGAGGGCCAGGGCGCGGAGATGCTGCACAATCTGAACCGTCAAGTGCGCGACAATCCGCTGGCGCTCGGCCTGATCGGGGCCGGCGCGGCGTGGCTCCTGCTGGGTCAAGGCGCGCGGGCGACTACTCACAGCCATGACGCCGGCCGGTCGCCGGAGCGCTATCCGTCGTCGCTCGGCGAAGGCACCGGCACGAACGGCGTCGTCACCCGAACCGGATCGCAGGCGGACGCTTCGCCGGGGCTGGCCGACCGGGCGCGCTCGGCCGGCGGCGCGGTGGCGGACAGCACGCGCTCGGCCGCCTCGGGGCTGGCCGATCGCGTGTCCGGCGCGGCGGGTAGCATATCGAGCGGCGCATCGGCCGCCTCCGACAGCGCGACGCGCCTCACCCACGACGCCCGCGACGCGATCGCTCATGCGGGTTCCTCCACCTATCGCAGCGCCTCGCATCTGGGCGATCAGGCTTCCTCCTACGGCCGCTACGCCCAGCGCTCGCTGCTCGACACGCTGCAGAAGGAACCTCTGATCCTTGGTGCGGTGGCGCTGGCGGTGGGCGCGGCCATCGGCGCGGCTCTGCCTTCCACCCGTGTCGAGGACGAGTTGATGGGCGAAGCGCGCGATCGCCTGCGCGACGATGCGCTGGAGCGTGGGCGTGACATGGCCGGAGCGGTGGAGACCGCCGCCACGAAAGCCTATGAGGCCGGCAGCGCCGAGGCCGAGAACAAGGGGTTGAAACCCTCCGGCGGGTCGGGCGAGACAATCGCTGAAAAGGTCTCCTCCGTCGCCAAGGCTGCGGCCGGTGCGGCCAAGGAGGAGTTGCGCTCCGACGATACCTCCTCCTCGAAGGAGCGGCCGGCGATCTGACGCGCGGCAGGTTCCAGAAATGCAAAAAAGGCCGTGGGACTGACCCACGGCCTTTTTCGTTGTGTCGCCTGCGTCCGGCGTGCGGATCAGTTGTTGAAGAAGTCTCGGAAGAGGGAGCGGTCGCTTGCCCGACCGCCGGGGGCGGGGCCTTCCAGCACCGCGTCGGGCGGCAGGTCTTCCGGGCGCACCACGCGGGCCGGCCCTTCGAGCACTGCGTCCGGCGGCAGGTCGCCGCGCCGCACTGAGCGCGCCGGCGCGATGGGCGCGGGCGGACGCATACGGGCGGGCTCGCCATATTCGGGCGGCGGCCCGCCATACTGGTCGTCGCCATAGGGGTCGGCATACGGGTCGCCATAGGGATCGCGGCCAGCGGGCCGAGCGCCGTAGGCGTCGCGGCTCGGCAGGTCCTGTTCCGGCCGGCTGGCATAGCCCCGGTCCTCGCCGCCGAGACCCTGGCCCTGATCGTGGCGCGGCTGCTGGCGGGGCGTTTCGCGATAGTTCGGAGTTTCGCGGTAGCGCGGTATGTCGCGCACGGCCGGCGTCGGCTCGCGCGCCGCCACGGGCGCGTCCTGGTAGGTGCCCTCGGGGGAGGGCGCCTGCGCCGGGTCCTCGGCGGGCGGTGCGATGGCGGTGGGCTCGCCCGGCACGGTCTGGCCGTAAGGATCGGTGCCGCCGGCCGGCAGTTCGGTGTTCTCGTAGACCGGGTTGCCGCCCGCGTCATAGCCGATGATCGCGCCGTTCGGCTGCGCGCTCGCCACCGGAATATTGGCGGGGTCGCCGATCCGGTAATGGCCGGGCAGCGGCACGGCGGGCAGGCCTTCATGCGCGGCGACCATATAATCCTTCCAGGCGTCGGCCGGCAGCGAGCCGCCTGTGACCTGGCGCATCGGCTTGCCATTGTCATTACCGAGCCAGACGCCGGTGGTCAGATTCGACGTGTAGCCGATGAACCAGGCGTCTTTGAAATCCTGCGTCGTGCCGCTCTTGCCGGCGATCTGCCAGCCGGGGAAGGACGCGCGGCGGCCGGTGCCCGAGGTGACGACGCGCGTCAGCATGGCGTTCATCATGCCGACCACGTCCTGCCCGACGATCACGGGCGGCACCGCGTCGTCACGCTCGTAGAGCACCTTGCCGGACGATGTGGTGACGCGGTTCACCAGATGAGGCGTTGCCAGATAGCCGCCATTGGCGAAGGGCGCGTAAGCCCCCGTCAGCTCCAGAAGCGAGACTTCCGACGTGCCGAGGCCGAGCGTGGCATTGTCCACCAGCGGCGACTGGATGCCCATGCGCTTGGCGGTGGCGATCACCGTCTGCGGCCCGAGATCCGCCGTCAGCTTGGCGGCGACCGTGTTCAGCGATTTGGCGACGGCATCGGCCATGCTGACCTCGCCGCGAAACTTGTTGTCGTAGTTGGAGGGCGTCCAGTTGCCGATGCGCACCGGCCCGTCATTGACGATGGTCTCCGGCCGGTAGCCGTGCTCCAGCGCCGTCTCGTAGACGAAGGGCTTGAAGGACGAGCCCGGCTGGCGCTTGGCGTCCACCGCGCGGTTGAACTGCGACGTCGCATAGTCGCGCCCGCCCACGATGGCGCGGATCGCGCCCGTGCCGTCCACCGAGACGAGCGCGCCCTGCGACACGTTCTGGTTGGCGCGGTCGATCGTCTTGGCGATGGCCTGCTCGGCCTTCTTCTCCAGATTGAGGTCGATCGTGGTCTGCACCACGACATCTTCCTTGATCTCGCCACCGACCAGGAGCGGGAGATCGCGCATCACCATGTCGGCGGCGTAATGCTGCGCGCCGGTCCAGAAGCTCTTGGGCTTGGTGGGCTTGGCGGCCTTGGCGGCGTCCGCCTCGGCCTTGGTGATCATGCCCTCGTCCACCATGGCCTGAAGCACGACCTCGGCGCGGGCGCGCGCCGCCTGCGGATCGCGCGCCGGCGACAGGCGCGAGGGCGCCTTCAGAAGGCCGGCGATGGTGGCGGACTCGATCAGGGTCAGTTCGTCGGCGTTCTTGTCGTAGTAGCGCCGCGCCGCCGCCTGGATGCCCGTCGCGCCCGAGCCGAAATAGACCCGGTTCAGGTACATTTCCAGGATCTGATCCTTGGTGAACTTGTGCTCCAGCCAGAGCGCCAGAATGGCTTCCTGCACCTTGCGCTGGATGGTCTGGTCGGGCGTCAGGAAGATGTTCTTGGCGAGCTGCTGGGTCAGCGTCGAGCCGCCCTGCACGGTGTCGCCCGCCGCCATGTTCTGCGAAAAGGCACGCAGAATACCGATCGGATCGACGCCGTAATGCGAATAGAAGCGCCGATCCTCGATCGCCATGACCGCCTGCGGCACATAGGGGCTGATCCGGTCGAGCGCGACCGCTTCGCCGCCCGTGGTGCCCCGGTCGGCCAGAAGCTCGCCCGAAACCGAGACGATCTTGACGTTGGGCGGCCGGGCGGGAATGGCCCAGGCTTCCTGCGGCAGCTTGATGGCGAAATAGCCGATCACGGCCAGGCCCGCGAGCCCGCCCCAGAATGCCAGAAGAAAGCAAAGCCGGATCGTGTGGCCGATCAGCGAACGGCGCTTTCGCGGACGGCGGCCGAAAAAGCCACCCATGCCACCGCCGTCGCCGGTGCCGCCACCCTTGCCGCCGCGCCCGGAGCCACCGCCGCCGCGCCCGCCGCTGCCGAGATCACGCGAGTTGGTGTCGCGGCGCGTGGCGCGCCCGTCGATGTCGCGGGCAGCGCGTCGCCCACTCCCTGCGCGACGCTCGTTCGAAGCCACCACGGCGCGGTCGTCGGCGGAGACGCGAATTTCGCTTTCGTCCGGTTCGACGTCGCCGCCGAAGGTCGGCTCGATCCGCTCGTTCTTGCGCCAGGCCATCCGCACCCCTTTTGTTTCGATCTCGCAGCGCGTGCAGCGCACGGCATGGCCTGTCCATGCGCGAGGTCCGCCGACCTTGCAATGGCATGAGGCGTCTGAACCCCGTCTGAACCCTTTGGAACCATGGCGCGGGGTCGAAGGCGCGCATGGCAAGGCCACCGCATGTCCAGCCTAAATGCGGCGATTTAACGGGGTCTTAAGGAACGCTGCCGAGGCGTGAACGGCGCGCCGCCCCCAAACGCAAGAGGCCCGGCGGGATCGCTCCGGCCGGGCCTGCTTGTCATGTTCGGAAGGCGTCGCTCAGAACAGGTCGAGCGAGAAGCGGTGCGACAGGCCGATGCCGGCGAAGAACTGGTCTTCCGAGCCGACCTTTACGATCGGCGAATCCTTGGCGTCGCCCACCATGCGCTCATAGGCGGCATTGGCGTTGATGAACCAGTTGGGGCGGAACTCGTAGCGGGCCGAGCCGCGCACGCCGACCGTCTTGAAGCCGCCATCGGCCTCGTAGGCCGACAGGCGGCCGAAGGAGGCGAGGCTCTCGATCGGCGTGACCGAGAAATAGGTGCTCATGTAGTTGCTGTCGGCAAAGCTCGTGGTGGGGCCGAGCTTCAACTCCCAAGCCTTGGTCGGGCGCGAGATGAAATCGACGCCGGCATTGCCGACGAAACCGTCCGCCTCGCCGAAGGCATAGCGCGCTTCGCCATAGATTTCGGCGTTGAACGTCTCGTAGATCGGGAATTCATAGCCGGCGCGCAGACCGACCTGATAGGTCTCGTCCAGCGCGCGCGTGCCGCGCAGCTCGGGATAGTCGGCCGCGTTGCGCTTGTCGATGAAGCGGAACGAGGGGGCCAGCTTGAAGCCGCCGTTCGTCTCCTCGCGCGAGCCGATCTCGAACAGGCCCGGCAGGTTCAGATACTGCAGTGAGACGATCGGGAAGCCCGAAACGATGTAGTCCTTGGCACCTTCATAGGCGGGCTGCGTGGACACGCCCGCGCCCAGCTCTATGATCAGGTCCGAATTGTTGGCGACGGCGACAGCGCTCGTATCGGGCGTGCCGTAGTCGGCCGCGGAGGCGGCCGAGGCGAGCAGGCCGAGCGTAACGGCAAGAAGGGTCGAGGCAAGACGCTGAGACACGAAAGACTTCTCCGGGTGCGGACGGATCCGCTTTGTCGCTATCATTAGCCCAATTCTTGCCTGGCAAACCCGTCTTTCAAGCCAATCGATCGCGTGCAGTGCATTCGGTGGTGCGGTCGTTACCTCGAAGACACAATTGCGCCTCGCTCACGTTTGCGTGTGGTTCCGCCCCGGTACTTGCGCGCCTATGACCCTGTTGATCCTCTTCGCTGGAGCGCCCCTGCCGGGAGGCTCTGGGTTCTGGGAGGAATCATGAAAGCCAGCTTCGTCGTCGCGGCCCTTGTCGCGACCTTTACCGCCGCGCCCGCCTGGGCACAGGATTTTCCGTCCAAGCCGGTGACGCTGGTCGTGCCCTTTGCGGCGGGCGGTTCGACCGACCTCGTGGCGCGCACGGTGGCGCAGGCCATGAGCATGCATCTCGGGCAGCAGGTCCTTGTGGACAACAAGGGCGGCGCCGGCGGCAATCTGGGTGCGAGCTTCGTCGCCAAGGCCGCGCCGGACGGCTACACGATCCTGATGGGCACGATCGCGACCCACGCGCTGTCGGCCTCGCTCTACGCCAAGCCGCCCTTCGACCCGGTGAAGGATTTCACGCCCGTCGCCTGGCTCGTCACGGTGCCGAACGTCCTGACCGTCAATAAGGACTATCCGGCCAAGGACGTGAAGGAGCTGATCGCGCGGCTGAAGGAAAAGCCCGGCGAAGAGCTTTACTCCTCGTCCGGCAACGGCACGCCGCTACATCTCTCTGGCGAATTGTTCAAATCCATGGCGGGCGTGGACATGGTGCATGTGCCCTATCAGGGCTCCGGCCCGGCGCTGGTGGATGCGATCTCGGGCGCGGTACCGATCAATTTCGACAATCTGCCCTCGTCTACCGAGCATATCCGCGCTGGCACGCTGCGCGCGCTCGCCGTCACCACCAAGACCCGCGCGCCGAACTTCCCCGATATTCCCACGATGGAGGAGGCCGGCGTTCCCGGCTACGAGACCAACACCTGGAACGCGCTCTTCGCACCAGCCGGCACGCCGCCGGAGGTCGTCGCCAAGCTTAATGATGCGGCCAACGCGGCCTTGAAGGACGAGGCGGTGGCCAAGCGTTTGGCGGAGGTCGGCGCGACCGAAGTCGGCGGTTCGCCCGAAAAGCTCGCCGAACACGTCAAGACCGAGATCGCCCGCTGGAAGCCGGTGATCGAGGCATCGGGCGCGCGGATCGAGTAAGACCCGTTCCTGAAACGGCGGGCGGCGATTCGGGCCGCCTGCCATTTTAAGGGAACGCTCATGACGGTCACGCTCCACGGCATCCGCAACTGCGACACGGTGAAGAAGGCGCGCCTCTGGCTGGAGGCCAAGGGCGTCGATTACGCCTTTCACGACTTCAAGACGCAGGGGGTGAGTGAGGCGCAGCTCGAAAGCTGGTGCGATCAGGTGGGCTGGGAGAATGTCCTCAACCGCGCCGGCACGACCTTTCGCAAGCTGCCCGAGGCCGAGCGGGAGGACCTGTCGCGCGAGAAAGCCATCGCGCTGATGAAGGCTCAGCCTTCCATGATCAAACGCCCGGTTCTGCAGCGGGGCGACACGATCACCGTCGGTTTCAAGCCCGAAGACTACGCTCAGCTCTTCGGCTGAGACGAGACGGGCGAGCGGTGTTGGCCGCACGCCCGCTCGCTGTCAGATCGCGTGTTTGGTCGCGGCCGTTGCGGGATCGCCCGTGTTGGGCGTGCCGGCCGGCTCGATCAGGAGGAGATGGGTTTCCTCCTCCGCCACCGGGCAATGCTCGACGCCCTGAGGCACCACGAAGAGCTGGCCCGGCAGGAGCGTCACGTCGCCCTCGCGCATTCGGATGGTCAGCCGCCCCTTGAGGACGAAGAAGAAATCGTCCGTCTGGGGATGCGAATGCCAGACGAATTCGCCCTGCACCTTCACCACCATGACATCGTGGCCGTTGAAGCCGGCCACGACACGCGGCGACCATTGCTCGCCGAAACTGGCGAGCTTGGCGGCGAGATCGATGGGCTCCCGGTTCACCGGCTCCCCGCTCATGCGCGCTTTTCGCCGAGCGCCGCCAGCACCCGCGCCCAGGAGCGCTGGCCCTTGGCAAAGGAACTCATCTCGTATTTCTCGTTGGGCGAATGGATGCGGTCGTCGCCGAGACCGAAGCCGATCAGAAGCGAGGGCATGCCGAGGCGGCGCTTGAACTCGCCGACCACCGGGATCGAGCCGCCCATGCCGATCATCACGGCGGGCTTGGGCCATTCGGCCGAGAGCGCCTCGCGCGCCGTGCGCAGAACCGGCGAATCGAAAGGCAGCTGGATGGCCGGCGAGCCGCCATGCTCGTGGAACTCGGCCGTGCAGTCCGCCGGCAGGCGCTCGGCCACGAAGGCGCGGAAGCTCTCCCTGATCTTGGCCGGGTCCTGATCGAAGACGAGGCGGAAGGAGACCTTGGCATGGGCCTCGGCCGCGATCACGGTCTTGAAGCCCTTGCCGGTATAGCCGCCCTCGATGCCGTTGACCTCGGCCGTGGGGCGCGACCACGTCTGCTCCAGAACCGAGCGACCCTTTTCACCCGAGGGCACCGACAGGCCGACCGAGCCGAGGAACTCCTTTTCGGAGAAGGGGAGCGTCGCCCAGGAGGCGCGGACCTCCTCGGGCAGTTCCGGTACGCCGTCATAGAAGCCCGGCAGCGTCACACGCCCGTCCGCGTCGTGGAGATCGGCCAGGATTTTGGCGAGTACGTGGATCGGATTGGCGGCCGCCCCGCCGAAATAGCCCGAATGCAGGTCCATGGAGGCGGCGCGGATCGTCAGCTGCTCGCCCACGAGACCGCGCAGGCCGGTCGAGATCGCGGGCGTTTCGCGGTCCCACATATTGGTGTCGCAGATCAGGGCGACGTCGGCCGAGAGTTCCTCGCGGTTGGCGTCGAGGAAGGGCAGAAGCGAGGGCGAGCCGGATTCTTCCTCGCCCTCGAGGAAGATGGTGACCGTGACCGGCAGCGAGCCCGTTTCGGCGATGAAGGCGCGGCAGGCCTCCACGAAGGTCATCAACTGGCCCTTGTCGTCCGCCGTGCCGCGCCCGGTCAGGCGCTCGGTGCCATCGGGCATGGTCACACGACGGGGGTCGAACGGATCATTGTCCCAGAGCGGCAATGGATCGACGGGCTGCACGTCGTAATGGCCGTAGAAGAGAACATGGGGCGCACCCTCCGGCCCCTTGCGATGGGCGACCACCATCGGATGCCCCGGTGTCTCGCGCACGGAGGCGTCGAAGCCGATCGCGGCCAGATCCTTCTGGAGCCAATCCGCCGCGCGCCGGCAGTCGCTCGCATAGGCCGGGTCGGTGGAGATCGAGGGGATGCGCAGGAGATCGAACAGGCGATCCACCGAGCGGTCGAGATTGAGATCGAGACAGGAGAGAACGCTGTCGAGACCGGCCATGAGGCCCTCCGCTGATCGTGACGGCGCGTCGCGCCGCCGGGATCGAACGGGCATAGCGCCTCGGGGCGCGAGCCGCAAAGGGAAAGGCGGCAAAGACTACTGCGTCGGCCTGCGGCGGAGAATCTCGGCATTCACAAGGATGATCGCGAGGGTGAGCCCGCTATGCCAGTTCCAATCGCCATGCAGCCCATCCCAGAGCACACCAGCAAGCACGATCAGAAAAGCGAACCCCATCCAGTAGAGAGCCGTCAACTGCTTCTTCTTCGTCATGAGCCCAGCCCAAGCTGCCAGCCATCGTGGCCGGATCGAGGTGCGATCATAATTTAGGAAGGTGTCAAACAGAAGAAGAGCCGTCGCGGACTGGAGGGGGGTTGTCGCGACGGCTCCTTCTGATAGAGCGGAGTCCCGAGAGGGGGGATGGGGACATTCCGCTCTGAGTTCGGCACAAAAGCGGGGGACGAGCTTTGGGGCCGAAAGCGGCGCTGTCGTGCGCCGTTGGTGATAAAATGCGCCTTAGGCCGTTTCTGTTCAAGGCCGTATGATCACGAAAGCGTGATCTTGCAATTAAACATTTGTAATTCCTGTTGGACCCGAAGCCGACCTTGCTTTCTCCTAGGGAGCTTCGGCGATGATCCCTGGCCGCAAGCCCGAAGCATGTGGGTTTGGAGGGATTGCCGACCCGGTGACGGCGGACAGCCAAGTGGCGCGATGGACAGGCCGCGCGGCGCGCGATACCACCTGACCCATGCAAAAGGGCGATCACCTCTTCCTCGTCGATGGTTCGGCTTACATCTTCCGGGCCTATCATGCGCTGCCGCCGCTGACGCGCAAGTCCGACGGGCTGCCTGTCGGCGCCGTGTCCGGCTTCTGCAACATGCTATGGAAGCTGGTGGAGGAATCGCGCGATACCTCGGTCGGCGTCTGCCCGACCCATTTCGCCGTGATCTTCGACCATTCCTCGACCACGTTCCGCAACGCGCTCTACGATGGCTACAAGGCGCATCGGCCGCCGCCGCCCGAGGATCTGCGCCCGCAATTCTCGCTGATCCGCGAGGCCGTGCGCGCCTTCGACCTGCCCTGCATCGAAAAGGAAGGCTTCGAGGCGGACGATCTGATCGCGACCTATACGCGCCTTGCCGTCGAGGCGGGCGGGGACGTCACGATCGTCTCCTCCGACAAGGACCTGATGCAGCTCGTCGGGCCCAGCGTCATCCTCTACGACCAGATGAAGGACAAGCGCCTCGGCCCCGAGGACGTGCGCGAGAAGTTCGGCGTCTACCCCGAGAAGATGATCGACCTTCAGGCGCTGGTCGGCGACACATCGGACAATGTGCCCGGCGTGCCCGGCATCGGCCCCAAGACCGCCGCCGAGCTTCTGGAAACCTTCGGCACGCTGGAAGCGCTGCTGGAGCGCGCGGGTGAAATCAAGCAGGCCAAGCGCCGCGAGAACATTCTTGCCCATGCCGATCAGGCGCGCCTGTCGAAGCAGCTCGTGACGCTCGACCAGAACACGCCGCTCGACACCGCGCTGGACGATCTCTTCATCCACGAGCCGGACGGCGAAAAGCTGGTCGCCTACCTGAAGGCGATGGAGTTCACCACGCTGACGCGGCGCGTGGCGGCCAAGCTCGGCACCGATGCCAGCGAGGTCGCACCCGCCCCCGTGACGATTTCCGACGCGCCGCGCGGCCCCGATCTCGACGCCGGCGCCGAAGCCGCGCCGACGGGCGAGGGGGGCGCCATGCCGCTGACGCCGGCCGGGCTCGCCGCCGAGCGCCTGTCGGAGGCCGCCTCCACGCCGGTCGATCGTTCGCGCTACGAAACGATCCGCGACGAGGCTCGCCTCGAAGCCTGGATCGCCCGCGCTTATGACACGGGGCTTCTGGCCTTCGACACCGAAACCACCTCGCTCGACGCCATGCGCGCCGATCTCGTCGGCCTGTCCTTCGCCGTCGCGCCGGGCGAGGCGGCCTATGTGCCGATCGGCCATGTCGGGGAGGGGAGCGGCGATCTCCTGTCGGGCGGCGATGCGGCGACGAGCGTCGGCGTGCAACTGCCGCTCGGGCGCGTGCTCGATCTCCTGAAGCCGGTGCTCACCGATCCGTCCATCCTGAAGATCGGCCAGAACACCAAATACGATTATCTCGTCATGCTCCGTCATGGCATCGACATCGCCCCGATGGACGATACGATGCTGATCTCCTACGTGCTCGACGCCTCGTCGTCGCTCGAAGGGCACGGCATGGACGAATTGTCCGAGCGCTTCCTCGGCCACAAGCCGATCTCCTACAAGGACCTCTGCGGCACCGGAAAGGGCGCGAAACCGATCGCCGCCTGCCCGATCGACAAGGTGACGGAATACGCCGCCGAGGACGCCGACGTGACGCTGCGCCTGTGGCGCGTGCTCAAGCCGCGCCTCGTGGCCGAAGGGATGAGCTCGGTCTACGAGCGGCTGGAGCGCCCGCTGGTGCCGGTGCTGGCGCGCATGGAAGAGCGCGGCATTCGCGCCGACCGGCAGATCCTGTCGCGCCTGTCGGGTCGCTTCGCGCAGAAGGCGGCGGGGCTGGAGGCCGACATTCACATTCTGGCCGGCGAGCCCTTCAATGTCGGCAGTCCCAAGCAACTGGGCGAGGTTCTCTTCGGCAAGCTCGGCCTGCCCGGCGGCAAGAAAACCAAGACCGGCCAGTGGGCGACCGACGCGCGCCTTCTGGAAGACCTCGCTGCCCAAGGGCACGAACTGCCCCGTCGCATCGTGGACTGGCGCCAGATCACCAAGCTGAAGGGCACCTATACGGACGCGCTGCCGACCTACATGGACGAGGCGGACCGCATCCACACGTCCTATTCCATGGCCTCGACCACGACGGGGCGTCTGTCCTCGTCGGAGCCGAACCTTCAGAACATTCCGGTGCGCACGCAGGAAGGGCGCGAAATCCGCACCGCCTTCGTCGCGCCCGATGGCCACAAGCTTCTCTCGGCCGACTACAGCCAAATCGAGCTTCGCCTGCTCGCCCATATGGCCGATATTCCGCAGCTGACGGAAGCCTTCCGGCAGGGGCAGGATATTCACGCAACCACCGCGTCCGAGATGTTCGGCGTGCCGGTGGAGGGCATGCCCTCCGAGGTGCGCCGCCGGGCCAAGGCCATCAATTTCGGCATCGTCTACGGCATCTCGGCCTTCGGCCTCGCGGCCCAGCTTTCGATCCCGCAGGGCGAGGCGGCCTCCTATATCAAGCGCTATTTCGAGCGCTTCCCCGGCATCCGCGATTACATGGACCGCGTGAAGGCCTTCGCGAAGGAGGCCGGCTATGTCGAGACGCTGTTCGGCCGGCGCGCGCACTATCCCGACATCCGCTCCTCCAATCCGCAGGTGCGCGCCGCCGTCGAGCGCGCCGCCATCAACGCGCCGATCCAGGGCTCGGCGGCCGACATCATCCGCCGCGCCATGGTGCGCATGGAGGACGCCTTGAAGGCCGAGCGCCTGTCGGCCCGCATGCTCCTGCAAGTGCATGACGAACTCGTCTTCGAAGTGCCGGACGAGGAGGTGGAGGCGACGATCCCGGTCGTTCGCCATGTCATGGAAAAGGCGGCCGAGCCGGTCGTCGATCTTGCCGTGCCCCTCGTGGTCGATGCCAGGGCCGCGGCCAATTGGGACGAGGCGCACTGACGAACTAGTCAAAGCTTCGTTTCCATCGTCCGCGACATATCATCACAAGATTCTGAAAAGCCCAATCATTTGAAAGGGATGGGTTTTGGTGGGCACAAAGGGAGAACCAAGCCGGGCTTGAACTCGTTAGGGGGCGCGATATTCCCTTTCAACGCGCTGCCCTTTCGCGGCGCTCAAGGACACGGCATGGATCGACCAGAAACCGAGACCAGTACCGCCGGCATGCCCGACGGGATGACGACGGCCGCTCTGGCGAAGCTCCCGCTCGCGCTCGTCCTCACCAATCCGCATCTGCCGGATAATCCGATCGTCTACGCCAACCAGGCCTTCGCCCGTATCACGCGCTATACGGTGGAAGCCGTGGTCGGCCGCAATTGCCGCTTCCTGCAGGGGCCGGACACCGATCCGGACGCTTCCGGCCTGATCGGCGCGGCTTTGCGCGACGAGCGCGACATCACGATCGACATCCTGAACTATCGCGCCGACGGCACGACCTTTCTCAATCGGCTGATGATCACGCCCCTTTATGACGCGGGCGGCCAGCTTCAATGTTTCCTCGGCGTGCAGCGCGACCTGTCCGAGGGAAGGGACATGCATGATCTGCCCCGCAGCGAAACGGGGGTCGTCAAGGCCGATGCGGCGCTCGGCGAGATCCAGCACCGGGTCAAGAACCATCTGGCGATGATCATCGGCATGATCCGGATGCAGTCGCGCGCCCATACGAGCGGCGAGGCCTTCGACACGCTGGCCCGGCGCATCGAGAGCCTGCAACTTCTCTATCAGGAGATGACGGAATCGGGCGTCGGCTCGACGCGCTCGCAGCGCATTCCGCTCGGCGCCTATATCAGCCGCATCGCGTCCACGATCGGCTATCTCGACGGGCGGCGCTCGGTGCGCGTCAATGTCGATTGCGATGCGATCGACATCAGCGTGGAGCGTGCGGCCCGTGTTGGCCTGCTCTTCTCCGAGCTTCTGACCAACGCCTTGAAACACGCCTTCAAGGGACGCGACGAGGGGCTGGTGGAGGCGCGGCTGAAGATGCTCTCCTCGGGCGTCATTCGCCTCACCGTGACCGACGACGGCATCGGCCTGCCGCGCGAGGCGCGCTGGCCCTATGGCGAGGCCGACAAGGCGCGCACCAGCCAGCGGGTGGACGAGGCGGTGGCGCTCTCGACCGATGGAGACATGGCGCGCGAGGTCGCCACGAGCTTAGCCGAGGCGACGGGCGGCATCGTTCGACCGAAAGCCAGCGACGGCGAAGGGAAGAAGGAAAACGGCGGACCGCGCGGCGGTCTCGGCGGGCGAATCGTGGTATCGCTGGTGCGCGGGCTCGACGCCCGAATCGATGTCAGTTCCCACACGAGCGGCACCACCGTGACCGTCGATATTCCACGGGAGTCCCCATCCTGAGCCAGGACGCCATCCTTCCCGCTGACGATCGCCTGATCGTCGGTCTCGACATCACCGGACGCGCCGAGGCCGAAGCCCTCGTGGATGCACTGGGCGATACGGTTTCCTTCTACAAGATCGGCTATCAGCTCGGCTATTCCGGCGGCCTGCCGCTCGCCGCCGAGTTGGTGCGCATGGGCAAGAAGGTCTTTCTGGACCTCAAGCTCCACGACATCGCCAATACGGTGGAAAAGGGTGTCGCCAACATCGCCGCCATGGGCGTGACGATGACCACCGTCCATGCCTATCCGCAGGTGATGCGCGCCGCAGCGGCAGGCGCTTCCGGCAGCCCGCTCTGCGTCCTCGGTGTCACGGTGATGACCTCGCTGGGGCAGGACGATCTGCGCGAAGCCGGCATCGAGATGAGCGTGGAAGATCTGGTGATGCGACGGGCAGGTCAGGCGCGCGAAGCCGGGCTCGGCGGCATCGTCGCCTCGGCGGCCGAAGCAGCATTGCTGCGCAAATTGATCGGCCCCGATATGGCCGTGGTCACGCCCGGCATCCGCCCGGCCGGCGCGGACGCGGGAGACCAGAAGCGCGTCGTGACGCCGGCCGATGCCCTGAGCGCGGGGGCCTCGCATCTCGTCGTCGCCCGCCCGATCATCGCCGCGCCCGACCCGCGCGCTGCCGCGCAAGCCATTCTGTCGGAAATAGCAGGCGTCTGACGGGCCGGATCGTGCGCCCCTGCCGGGCGAGCGGCTCGCCGCCTTGCCTCCGGCGGGGCTGGCGGGCCATCATGCCTCGAACTGCTTTCGAAGGGGGGAGGAGACACCCATGCCCAAGGCCTATTGGATCGCCCATGTCGATGTGAGCGACCCCGAGCGCTATCAGGATTATATCGCGGCGGCCGCACCGGCGCTCCAGCGCCACGGCGCGAAGTTCCTGGCACGGGGCGGGCCGTTCGAGCCGCTGGAGGGCAACACCCGCGCGCGCAACGTGGTGATCGAGTTCGCCTCCATGGAAGACGCGCTCGCCTGCTACCGCTCGGCCGAATATCAGACCGGCAAGGGGATTCGCGAGGCCGTATCCACGGCCGATATCCTGATCGTGGAAGGCGTCGATTGACGCGGCCCGGCCCGGCGTCCCATCGCATTCGCGGGATGGAGCCGGGCGATCTTCCGGCCGTTTGCGCCATCGCAGCGACGAGCGGTGTGGGTCTTGGCTCCGACGCTTCGCTCAAAGCGCTTCTGCCGCGCTACGAGGTTTTCGTCGCCGCCTTGGAGAATGGCCAGATCGCGGGCTTTGCCGCCGCCGCGCCGCTCTCTCTGCTGGCTGGAGAGGCCGACGGAGACGGGTCGGAAGGCTGTTTCTGGATCGGCGCGCTCGCGGTCGATCCCGCTCATCGTCGCCATGGCCTCGGCACGGCGCTACTCGGTGCGGTCACCGCGCGGGCGAACTGGTTCTTCTGCCGCGCGCTCGGCCTCTCCGACGCGCGGGAGGCCAATGCGATCCGCTTTGCCGAGCGCCATCGCTTTCTGGCGGTCGATCCCGAAAACTGGACGCCAGCCCTGCGCAAGCAAATCAGCGCGCAATGCCCGGACGATGCTTCCTTAGGGGAGCGACGCCTTCTGATCCGCTGGCTTTGATCCATTTCAGCGTCGAAGTTGCGCTCGCCATGAAAGGGCCGGGAACGAGGGCGCAAGGAAAAGATTGCATTTGACTGCTATAGTGGTGCCGAGGCCGGGGATCGATCCGGCCCGGACAAGGAGTGAGACGCTTGTACGAGCTCTATGAATGGAACCATGCCGTTCTCGCTCCCTTTCGAGCGATGGCGGACGCGACCCGCACCTTCTACCAGAACCCCATGAACCCGCTGGCCGGGACGGAAATGGGGCGCACGGTCGCCGCCATGGCGGAGCTGTTCGAGCGCACCACCCGCGTCTACAGCAAGCCGGAATGGCAGATCCACGACACGCTGGTGGGCGGGCTCCGGGTGCCGGTGGTGGACCGCACGGTGATGACCAAGCCCTTCGCGCGGCTGGTGCATTTCGAGCGCGCCCTGCCCAAGGAGCGTCCCGCCAATCCGCGCTTCCTGATCGTCGCGCCCATGTCGGGCCATTATGCCACACTGCTGCGCGGCACGGTGGAAGCGCTCTTGCCCTATGCCGAAGTCTACATCACGGACTGGATCGACGCGCGCCTCGTGCCGCTGACGGAGGGCCGGTTCGACCTCGACGATTATGTCGATTACATCATCGAAATGCTGCATTTCCTCGGGCCGGACACGCATGTGATCGGCGTCTGCCAACCGGCCGTGCCGGTCATGATGGCCGCCGCGCGCATGGGGCATGACGAGGACCCCGCCGCTCCCGCCTCGATGACCCTGATGGGCGGGCCGATCGACACCCGCGTCAACCCGACCGGGGTGAACCGTCTGGCCGAATCCAAGGGCATCGACTGGTTCCGCGACAATGCCGTGATGAAGGTGCCGTTTCCCCATCCCGGCTTCATGCGCGATGTCTATCCCGGCTTCCTGCAACTCACCGGCTTCATGTCGATGAATCTCGACCGGCACCTGATCGCCCATAAGGACTTCTTCTGGCATCTGGTGAAGAACGACGGCGATTCCGCCGAGAAGCATCGTATCTTCTACGACGAATACAATGCCGTGATGGACCTCACGGCCGAGTTCTATCTCCAGACGGTGGAAGAGGTCTTCATCAACCATTCGCTGCCGCGCGGCGAGATCACCCATCGCGGCCTTCGGCTCGACATGAGCAAGATCCGCCACACCGCCCTTCTGACGGTCGAGGGCGAGAACGACGATATTTCCGGCGTCGGCCAGACCCGCGCGGCGCAGACCCTCTGCTCCTCCATCCCCGACGACATGCGCGTCCATTATCTCCAGCCCAAGGTCGGCCATTACGGCGTCTTCAACGGCTCGCGCTTCCGCGCCGAGATCGCCCCGCGCATCATCGACTTCGCGCTGACGCACGGGCTCCAGGCGCGCGAGCGCCGCGCCGCTCAGCCTTCCCCCGCATCCACAGACGCCAGCGGCTCGAAAGACGAGGTGCCCGACCCTGCGGGCGCGGCGCCCGCGCCCGCGCCCATGGCCGAACTGACGCTCGCCCCTCCGGCCGATCCGATCGAGGAAGCGGCCATGGAGGCCGAGCATCGCGCCGCCGAACTCGACCTGCCTCACGGGGTGGACGAGGCGGCGAGCCCCGCCAAGGGCGCGTCGGGCCTTATGAAGGCACTACGCAAGGTCAAGCGGAAGTCGTGAGGGAAAACGGGGGCGGCGTTGAATCGCCCCCGCTTCGCCACCATCTCGATCTATGGGATCGCTGCCCGCTACCCATGGGCTTTCGGTTGATGGACACCACGACATGAAATCTCACGCCTTGATCCGCCCCGCCTGGACCCCTGCCACGATCGCGCTGATGGTTCTGGGCTTCATGGCCTATTGGCCGCTCGGCCTTGCCGTTCTCGCCTATATCCTGTGGGGCGACCGGCTGGAGGCCTTCCGCTTCGACGTGAACCGCGCGACCGATAAGGTTGTGGACGGGTTTCGCCGTTCGGGCGCCCGGATGCCGTTCCAGGCCGGCGCGACCGGCAATCTCGCTTTCGACGAATGGCGCGACACCGAGCTGAAGCGCCTCGACGAAGAGCGCCGCCGGCTCGACAATGCCAGCGCCGAGTTCGAGTCCTACGCGCGCGAACTGCGCCGCGCCAAGGACCGAGAGGAGTTCGATCGCTTCATGAGCCAGCGCGGCCGCCGTGCCGGCGCGGTGGATGCCGATATCGTTCGCAACTGATCTGCCTCGCTCGTTGCAGACATGGAAAGCCGCCGGTCCCCCGGCGGCTTTTTCGTATGCCTTCCAGCCTGTGTTGCTAGGCGCTAGAAGAAGGTCCGAATGCGCCGGATTGGCGTGTCGTTTCGTGTGTCGGAACGGGGCCTTGCGGCCGAAGAGACGGGATGTCGCGTTTTCTGAAATCCATTCTCCCGAAGGCCCGGAAACCCGCCTTGCCGGAGGAATTGCTCGTGGCCGAGCGGCGCGTTCCCCTGGAGGTGCGCGAGCATCCGACCGCGCGTCGCATCACCATGCGCATGACGCCGGGTGGGGGCGGGGTTCGGCTGACCATCCCACGCCGCACGGCGCGCGCGACCGTTCTCGACTTTCTGGAACGCCATCGCGGCTGGGTGGAAGAGCGGCTCGGCCCCGCGCCCCAACTGGTCTGCGACGGCGCGCGCCTGCCCTTCCGGGGCGGGGCGCTTCTGGTGGTGCACGATCCCGCCCGGCGGCTGACCCGGCTCGATCCGCCGCCGCAGGAGGGCGGCGACTGGCGTCTTCATGTCGGCGGCGAGCCGGCCCATACGGCGCGGCGCGTCGCCGACGCCCTGAAGCGCGAAGCCCGGCGCGATCTGGAGGCGGCGGTGGAGCGCCACGCCACGCAACTCGGCCTTCGCCCGCGCTCGATTTCGCTGAAAGACACGACGAGCCGTTGGGGTTCCTGCACGGCCGACCAGCGCCTGTCCTTTTCCTGGCGCATCGTCATGGCACCGCCCTTCGTGCTGGACTATCTCGTGGCCCATGAAATGGCGCATCTCCGGGAGATGAATCACGGCCCCGGCTTCTGGTCGCTCTGCCGCGAGCTTTGCCCCGGCATGGACGCGGGGCGGGCCTGGCTGCGCACGGAGGGCTCCGGCCTCCATGCGGTTCGTTTTTCGGCGGGCTGATCGTCGCAAATGCATTGGCAAACCGGCGCTGCGCTTTACACTCGCCGTATTCCGAGGCGATAAGACTGTCTTTACACGAGCTTGAGCCTCACGGGCCGCTTCGATCGGCCGAACCGGGATGAACGCGTGACACGACCGCATATCAAGATCTGCGGACTGAAGACCGAAGCCGATATCGACACCGTGCTGGAGCGCGGCGGCAAGGAAATCGGCTTTATTCACTTCGCCCCGAGCCCGCGCCATCTGGAGATGGACGCGATGATGCGCCTGCGCGCCCATGCACTGGGCCGCGCCGCCGTGACCGTCGTCACCGTCGACGCCGACAACGAGACGCTGGCCCGCATCGCCGAGCGCATCCGGCCCGACACGCTGCAGCTTCACGGCTCCGAGTCTCCCGCGCGCGTCGCCGAGATCGCGGCGCTGACCGGCCTGCCGGTGATGAAGGCGATTTCCGTTTCGATGCCGCAGGATCTGGAGGCCGTCGCCCGGTTTCGCCCCGTCGCCGACCGGATTCTGCTGGATGCCAAGCGCCCCAAGGGCTCGGTCTTGCCGGGCGGCAACGGCGTGTCCTTCGACTGGAGCCTGCTCGACGCGCTCGGCGAGGACCGTCAGTTCCTTCTGTCGGGCGGCATCAACCCGTCCAACGTGGCCGAGGCCGTGCGCCGCGTTCGCCCGCAGGGGCTCGACGCCTCCTCGGGCCTGGAATCCGCCCCGGGTCGCAAGGATGCCGGCCTGATCCACCGTTTCTTCGACGCGCTCGACGCCGCTGCGCTGGCTGGCGCGTCCGATGCTTCCTCCAGCCTTGAGCGACGCTTCGCATGACCGAGATCCCGACCCCCAATTCCTTCAAGCTCGGCCCGGACGATGACGGCCGCTTCGGCCTATTCGGCGGTCGTTTCGTTGCCGAAACGCTGATGCCCATCATTCTGGACCTCGAAGCGGCCTACAAGGCGGCCAAGACCGACGAGAGCTTTCTCTCGCAACTCGCCGATCTCCAGACCCATTATACCGGCCGCCCGAGCCCGCTCTATTTCGCCGAGCGGCTGACGGAGCATTTCGGCGGCGCGCGCGTCTACTTCAAGCGCGAGGAACTGAACCACACCGGCTCGCACAAGATCAACAACTGCCTCGGGCAGATCTTGCTCGCGCGCCGCATGGGCAAGACGCGCATCATCGCCGAAACCGGCGCGGGGCAGCATGGTGTTGCCACCGCCACCGTCTGCGCGCGCTTCGGCATGCCGTGCGTCGTCTTCATGGGCGCGACGGATGTCGAGCGCCAGAAGCCCAATGTCTTCCGCATGAAGCTTCTGGGTGCCGAGGTGCGCGCGGTGACGGCGGGCGCGGGCACGCTGAAGGACGCCATGAACGAGGCGCTGCGCGACTGGGTGACCAATGTCGAGGACACCTATTATCTGATCGGCACCGCCGCCGGCCCGCATCCCTATCCCGCCATGGTGCGCGACTTCCAGCAGATCATCGGCGACGAAACGCGCCAGCAGATGCTGGATGAGACCGGCGCGCTGCCGGACGCCGTGGTCGCCTGCGTCGGCGGCGGGTCCAACGCCATCGGCATGTTCCGCGCCTTCCTGGACGATCCGTCCGTCGCGATCTACGGCGCGGAAGCGGGCGGCCATGGGATCGACGTGCCAAACGGCCATGCCGCCTCCATGAGCGGCGGCCGGCCCGGCGTTCTTCACGGCAACCGCACCTATCTCCTTCAGGACGAAAGCGGTCAGATTCTGGAAGGCCATTCCATCTCCGCCGGCCTCGACTATCCCGGCGTCGGCCCCGAGCACGCCTGGCTGCGCGACACCGGCCGCGTCTCCTATGTGCCGGTGACGGACACGGAAGCGGTGGATGCGTTCCATCTCTGCACCCGCATGGAAGGCATCATCCCGGCGCTGGAATCGGCTCATGGCCTCGCCCATGTCGCCAAGATCGCGCCCACCATGCGCCCGGACCAGTCCATCGTCCTCTGCCTCTCGGGGCGCGGCGACAAGGACGTCCACACGATCGCCAAGTCCATGGGGCTGGAGATCTAAGGACAAGCCATGCAGGCGATCTCGATCGACGTGACCTGCCCGGACGAGGCAACGGCGCGCGAGATCGCCGATGCACTCCTAGGCCGGCATCTGGTGGCCTGCTGCCAGATCGGCGCGCCGATCGAAAGCCGCTACTGGTGGAACGGGGCGATCGAGCGGGCGGCCGAAGTGCCGCTTGTCCTGAAAACGCGGGCCGATCTTTTCGAGAGCGTGGCCGCCGCGATCCGCGATCTGCACCTCTATGAGACGCCTGCGATCCTGGGAACGCCTATGCGCGCGGACGAGGCCACCTTGAGATGGATCGCGGACGCCTGTATCGCATCGTCTTGACGAACTCTGGATGACGAACCGGGCGCGAGGCTTTCCCATGACGACACGCATCGAAACGCGCTTTGCCGATCTCAAGGCCGAAGGGCGGCCCGCGCTCGTGACCTTCATCATGGCGGGCGACCCGGACGGGGCGACGACGCTGGAAGTTCTCAAGGGTCTGCCGGGCGCGGGCGCCGATCTGATCGAACTCGGAATGCCCTTTTCCGACCCGATGGCGGATGGCCCGGCGATCCAGCGCGCCGGCCTGCGCGCGCTGAACGCCGGCGAGACGCTGGGCGGCACGCTGGAGACGGTGCGCCGCTTCCGCGAGATCGACGATCGCACGCCCATCATCCTCATGGGCTATTTCAACCCGGTCTATATCTACGGCGTCGATCGCTTCGTGGCGGATGCCAAGGCGGCGGGCGTCGATGGGCTGATCGTGGTCGATCTGCCGCCCGAGATGGACGACGAGCTGTGCCTGCCGGCGGTGGAAGGCGGGCTGAACTTCGTGCGTCTCGCGACGCCCACGACCGACGAGAAGCGCCTGCCCGCGGTGCTCAAGAATACGTCGGGCTTCGTCTACTACGTTTCGATCAACGGCATCACCGGCTCCGCCGCGCCCGACGCATCGGCCGTGTCGGCCGCCGTCCAGCGCATCAAGGGCCAGACCTCGCTGCCCGTCTGCGTCGGCTTCGGCGTGCGCACGGCCGAGCAGGCCCGCGCCATCGGCCGCCATGCGGACGGCGTCGTCGTCGGCTCGGCGCTCGTCGCGGCCATGGAAGGCGCGGCCGAGGGCGGCACGCAGGCCGTGGTCGATGCGGTCTGCGGGCTCGTGCGCGAGCTGGCCGGCGGCCTTGCCGATCTGAAGCTTGCGGCGGCCTGAGCGGCACGCCATCTCACCCTTTCGCGCCCGCTGCGGGCGACACGCATTTCCGAGGGATCGCCCCGATGAACTGGATCACCAATTACGTTCGCCCCAAGCTGACCAGCCTTCTCGGCCAGCCCTCGCGCGAACTGCCGGAGAACCTGTGGATCAAGTGCCCGGAAACGGGCGAGATGGTCTTTCACAAGGATCTGGAAGCCAACCAGTTCGTCATCCCATCGTCCGACGTTCATATGAAGATCGGGGCGCGCGATCGCCTGACCCATTTCTTCGACGGCGGCGTCTTCGAGGAGATCGCGCTGGAAAAGGTGCCGCTGGACCCGCTGAAGTTCCGCGATTCCAAGCGCTACACGGACCGTTTGAAGGAATACAAGACCAAGACGGGTCTTGAGGATTCCGTGCTGGTGGCGGCCGGCGAGATCGAGACGCTGCCGATCGTCGCCGCCGTTCAGGACTTCGCCTTCATGGGTGGCTCGCTTGGCATGGCGGCGGGCGAGGCCATCGTCACGGCGGCCGAAACGGCGGTGGATCGCAAGCGTCCGCTGGTTCTCTTCGCGGGGTCGGGCGGCGCGCGAATGCAGGAGGGCATCCTGTCGCTGATGCAGCTGCCGCGCACGACGGTCGCGGTCGACATGGTGAAGGATGCCGGCCTTCCCTATATCGTCGTCCTCACCAACCCGACCACGGGTGGCGTGACGGCCTCCTACGCCATGCTGGGCGATGTCCACATCGCCGAGCCCGGCGCGGTGATCGGCTTTGCCGGCGCGCGCGTCATCGAGCAGACGATCCGTGAAAAGCTGCCCGAAGGCTTCCAGCGGTCCGAATATCTGATGGAGCATGGCATGGTGGACATGGTGGTCCATCGCCATGAGCTGAAAGGCACGATCGCGCGCCTTCTGAAGGTGCTGACCAAGACGCCGGCCGCGCTTTTGCCACCGCCGCCCGAAAACGACGACTCGGTTCCGGCCGAAGCCGACGCCGCCTGACACCCGGAGCGCCCGTGACATCCGTTCCAAGCCTTGCCGATCAGGAAATCGGCAAGCTTCTCGAACTGCATCCCAAGGGCTTCGACCTGAAGCTCGACCGGATTCTGCGCCTCCTGGCCGATCTCGGCACTCCGCAGCTTCGCCTGCCGCCGACGATCCATGTCGCGGGCACCAATGGCAAGGGCTCCACCTCGGCCTTTTCCCGCGCCATTCTGGAGGCGGCGGGCCGTGCGGTGCATGTCCACACCTCGCCCCATCTGGTGGACTGGCGCGAGCGCTACCGGCTGGGCCGAGCCGAGGGGCGCGGCGAACTCGTGTCGGACGAGGTGCTGGCGGAAACGATCCGCCGCGTCGCCAGCGTCAATGCGGGCCGGCCCATCACCGTGTTCGAGCTTCTGACGGCGGTCGCCTTCGTGCTCTTTGCCGAACATCCCGCCGACGCGACGGTGCTGGAGGTCGGGCTGGGCGGGCGTTTCGACGCGACCAACGTGATCGAGACGGCGGCGGTCAGCGTCGTCACCGCCGTCTCGCTGGATCATCAGGCCTTTCTCGGTGACACGGTCGAGAAGATCGCGGGCGAAAAGGCCGGCATCTTCAAACGCGGCGTGCCGGTCGTCATCGGCCCGCAGACCAGCGAGGGTGCGCTGAATGTTCTGTGCCGTGAGGCGGAGCGAACCGGCGCGCGCGTTCGAGTTTACGGACAGGATTTCATCGCGTTCGAGGAGCATGGCCGCCTCGTCTATCAGGACGAGCGCGGGCTGATGGACCTGCCCATGCCGCGCCTGCCCGGCCGGCACCAGCTCGGCAATGCGGCCACCGCCATTGCGGCGCTGCGCGCGGGCGGCTTCGATCCGTCGCAGGCCGCGATCGAAGCGGGGCTGACGCGCGTCGAATGGCCGGGGCGTCTCCAGCGCATCACGTCGGGCCGGCTTTTCGATCTTTGCGTTCCCGGCTCCGAACTCTGGCTGGATGGCGGGCACAATCCCGGCGCCGGCCTCGTCGTGGCAGAAGCCCTGGCCGATCTGGAAGACCGCACGCAGCGCCCGCTGTTTCTGATCGCGGGGATGCTGAACACCAAGGAGCCGGTCGGTTTCTTCGAAGCCTTCGCCGGCATGGCGCGCCATGTCTTCACCGTGCCGATCCGCTCGTCCGACAGCGGACTTTCGGCGGAAGAGCTGGCCGATGCCGCGATCGACGCAGGGTTGGAGGCCGAGCCCTGCGACAGCGTGGAAGAGGCGATCCGGCTTGTGTCCACCGGCTGGCAGTCGAGCCCCGCGCCGCGCTTCCTCGTCTGCGGCTCGCTCTATCTGGCGGGGGATGTGCTGCGCGAAAGCGGCCTCGCACCGCGCTGATCGTGTGGCTCGCTCATAAAAAAGCCCGCGCACCGCGCGGGCTTTTGACGTTTCGGGCCGGGTAAATCAGGCCGCGACGTTGGAATTGATCCAGGCGACGAGCTTAGACTTGGGGGCCGCGCCGACCTGAACCGAGGCCTGCTCGCCATTCTTGAACAGCATGAGCGTCGGGATCGAGCGCACGCCGAACTGCGCGGCGAGGTCCGGGTTCTCGTCGATATTCACCTTCACGATGTCGACCGCGCCCATCTCTTCCGAGATTTCCTCGAGCGCCGGGGCGATCATCTTGCAGGGGCCGCACCACTCAGCCCAGAAGTCCACCACGACGGGCTTGCTGTTCTGCAGAACGTCGGACTGGAAGCTGTTGTTGTCGGTCTTCTTGGTGGCCATGGTCAGGCTCCGGTGAAGGCCGGGCTTGAGCCCGGCGAGGGGAGGGGGAATGGGTGCGACTCACGTGAGACGCTCCCGTTCTGTCGTCCATAGGTAGATGGCCGGAGGGGCCTCTTCAAGCCGAGCCCTTCGCACCCGCAGCCTGACGAGCCCGCGCGGCAATGGCGCGGTCCATGGCCTTGGCGCTGATCTCTACGAGAACCTGCCCCTCGGTATAGAGCAGAGCCGCCCGAATTTCGGCCTGGGGATAGAGCGGCTTCAGGAGTTCGCGATAGAGAGCGAGCTGCAGGACATAGGGCGGCGGCACGTCCTCCGGCGTTTCGGTGAACACTCTGTTCGTCTTGTAATCGAGAATGCGCACGATCCCCCCATCGACGCGGAGCCGGTCGATCGAGCCGTTCACGACATAGGAATGGCCGCCGAGTTCCAGCCGGCCCGAAACGGAGACCTCGGCGCGGCTGCCTTCCGCGAAATAGGGGGAGAATCGCGGATCTTTCAGGAGACCGCAGGCGCGGTGCAGCACGGCTTCGCGATCCTCCTGCGTCAGGAAGGCGCCGGCGACGTCCAGGAAGAGGCGCGCACGTTCTTCTCGATCGTCCGGCGCGATGTCGGGCAGGATTTGCAGGAGCTTGTGAACCAGCGTGCCGCGCCGGATGGCGACGCCCGGCTCCCGCCCGCCGCCCAGAACCGGCGAAAGCGCATCCGGCGTCAGCGCCTCGTCCGGCTCGCGCGGCTGGATGTCGAGCTCTTCCAGCGTTTCGATACGATGCGCGCCGCCGGCCGTGGACGGAGCGAGCGGGCGCGGCGGGGGCGGCTCTTCGGGCAGTTTCGACAGGTCGAGCGCGCGCGAGGGCGCGGCCGGCGGGGCGAGGGTGGCCGCGGCCAGCCGGTCCCGCGCGGGGTCGGCACCCAAGCGAAGCGCTAGACGCTCGCCTGTCTCCATGTCCTTGATCTCGCGCGCATGGGGGGCGAGGGCGCTTTCCACCCGTTGCAGCCAGGAGGCGGCGTCCGGCCCGCGCGTGCCCGACAGGCCGCAGACCACGAGCCGGTCGGCCGCGCGTGTCATGCCGACATAAAGAAGCCGTCGATATTCGTCCTCCGCGAGAGCGCGCTCGCGCTCTTGCAACGCGCGCACCACGTCGTTGCGCAGGGCTGATTCTGGGCACCAGAGGAAACCGGGCGGCTGGTCGGGCGCGAGGCCCGGCATATCGCCCCATTCCAGGAGCTTCGCCCCATGGCTGTGGCTGAAGGGCGCGGAGCCGGGATCAACCAGAAACACGACAGGCGCTTCCAGACCCTTGGAGGCATGGGTCGTCATGATCCGCACCTCGCCGCGCCCGCCTTCCATCTCGCGCTTGATCTCGGGCGGCGAGGCTTCGAGGTCGGCCAGAAAGGCGTCGAGCCCGCCGCGCCCGGCCGATTCCTCGGCGAGCGCCAGATCGAGAAACGCGTCCACCACATCGCCCGCGTCGCGCCCCAGCCGGGCGACAAGCTTCGCCCGCCCGCCCTCCGGCCCCAGAATGCGGGCGAAGAAGGTGAAGACCGACTCGAAGCCCGCGCGCCGGCGAAGTTCCTCCAGCCGCTTGAACGCCGCGCTCGCCTTCACCAGCAGCGCCTCGCGCGCCGGCCCCTTCACGAAATCGGGCAGGCGCTTGTCGGCATCACGGAAGGTCAGAAGACGCAGCGCGAGATAGAGCGGCTCAGGTCGGCCCTCGTTGCGGCGCGACAGGGCGAGCGCCATGAGATCGTCGTCGGAAAAGCCGAAGAGCGGGCTCTTGAGCACGGCCGCCAGCGAGAGTTCGTCCTCCGCGTTCGACACGGTGCGGCCGAGCGCGATGAGGTCGGACACGGCGATATGCTGCGTGATGACGAGCCGGTCCGCGCCCGCGACGGGAATGCCGGCTTCACGCAGCGCCGCGCCCATGGCCCCCACGAAGCCCGAGCGCTTGCGCACGAGAACGAGCACGTCGCCCGCGCCCAGCGCGCGCCGCTCGCCCTTCACGCTGATCGGCTCGCCGATCCAGCCCTTGATCGTCTCAGCAATGCGCCGCGCCAGCCGGTTGGCCGGGGAGGCTTCCGGCTCGTGGTCGATCGGGTCGAGCCAGTCGTCGGATTCAGACCTGGCTGAAGGGACGAGCGCCGGCCAGACCTCGATCAGGCCCGGCTCGGCCCCGCGCGCCGAAACATGGACGGGTGGCTCGCCGCCGAAGGTCAGGCCGCGTCGGTCCTCCGGCTCGGCGAAGACCTGATCCACCGCGTTGAGAACATCGGCCACCGAGCGGAAGGAGCGATGTAGTTCGACCCGCTCGAAGGGCAGGCCTGCGGCTTCCGCGAGGCGCTGGAGGTTCAGCCGCTCATTGGTGAACATGGCGGGCGAGGCGCCCTGGAAGGAGTAGATCGACTGTTTCTCGTCGCCCACGGCGAAGATCGTGCGCGGCATCTTGCGGGCCGTGCCGCCGGCGAAAAACTCCTCCACCAGTTGGCGTACGACCTCCCATTGGCGCGGGCTCGTGTCCTGCGCCTCGTCCACCAGAACATGGTCGATGCCTTGGTCCAGCTTGAAATGGACCCAGCTCGAAGCCTCCGAACGGAGGAGAAGATCGGCGGTGCGCACGATTAGGTCTTCGAAGTCGAGCCGCCCACGCTTGCGCTTGAGCGCCTGATAATCACCTTCCAGCTTCTCGGCGATGGTGAGCGCCGCGCGGCTGGCGCGGAACAGGCGCAGCGTCGCCAGCCGCTCGCAGGCGGCGTCCATGAAGTCGGCGGCTTCCTCCAGCCGGTCGGCGAAATCCGGGAAGGCGTCCGCGACCGCCTTGGTCGCGACGGAGGACGGCTTGTAGCGCCCGCCATCCTTCTTCTGCACGATCTCTCGCAGCGCCTCGAAGCGGCGCGCCGGGGTCTCGGCCGCTTCGAAAGCGCCGAGCTTGTCCACAAGCTTGGCGTCGGTCGCCTTGACCGAGCGGGCGGCGGCTTCCGCCAGCGCTTCGCGAAAGCTCTCCTCGAAGCCCGGCGGGTCGATGGCTCCGGCGAGGATCGTGTCCTCGTCGTCGCCCTCCCTCAAGCCCAGCGCCTCGCGCAGGCGCGGCACCGCGCCTTCCACGCCCCCGGTGGAGGCGAGATGGCGGCGGATGCGGTCACGCTTGGCAACGATTTCGCCGAGCAGCGCGTCGAGCCCCCATTCGCCCGCCAGCGTCAGCGCGTCGGCAAAGGCGAGCGTCAGTTCGGCGCGCTCGGGATCATCTGGCTCGTCGGTCGAGCCGGCGACGAACATGCGCCGCGCTTCGCCCAGAAGCAGCGCGCTTTCCGTCTCGTCCATCACCTCGAAATGGCCGGGAATATTGGCCTCGATCGGGAATTGATGGAGGATCGCCTCGCAGAAGGCGTGGATGGTCTGGATCTTCAGCCCGCCGGGCGTTTCCAGCGCGCAGGCGAAAAGCCGGCGTGCCCGCGCGATGCGCTCGCGCGAGGGGCGCTTCTGCTCCAGAGCCTCCAGCGCGCGCCCAAGCACGGCTTCCTCCATCGTGGTCCAGGCCGCGAGGCGCGAGAAGACGCGCGTCTGCATCTCGGCGGCGGCGGCCTTGGTGTAGGTCAGGCACAGGATGCGCGAGGGCTCGGCGCCCGACAGGAGCAGGCGCACCACGCGCTCGGTCAGAACATGCGTCTTGCCCGAGCCGGCATTGGCCGCCACGAAAACGGAAAGCGCGGGGTCGGAGGCGATGCGCTGCGGGTCCGCCGCCGCGTTGAGCTTGGGCGTCAGGACGTTCATAGCGCCTCTCCTTCCTCGGCCGGGCCGGCGACCGACCATTCCCGCGCGCGCGCCAGATGGTCGTAGGGACCGGACGTATCGCCCGCCAGAAACGGCCGCGTGCGCGAGGGATAGGTTTTGTCCGCGGCGCGATAGGCCGCGACGAGCCGGCGGAAGCTGCCGAGCGCGGCACTCGCCAGATCGTCGCCCGATTGCGGCTCGCCCGTGCGCCCGCCGCCATGGGCGAGGCGTTCGTCATAGAACTCGCGCTCGCGCAGGCGCACATAAAGAAGATCGGCGACGGACGACACCGGCCCCAGCGCCTCGAACCCACCGAGCCGCGCCATGGCGGCTTCCAGCGGCAATTGCGGGGCGAGCAGCGTGCGCGCCTGTTTGACGGACGGGTGCGTGCCGGTCTTGTAATCGACGATCTCGATGCGCCCGTCGCTCAGGCGGTCGATGCGGTCGGCATAGCCCGTCAGCGTGAAATCGAGATCGGGAAAGGCGACCTCGCCGCGAATCTCGGTGAAGCTTTCCGCAATGCCCGGTGCGCGCTCGCGCTCCCATTCGATCATGTTGCGCGCCAGCGTTTCCATACGCGGCCACCAGATGGCCTCGATCTCGGCCGGCAGCTTTTCCCGCTCGAACTCCTCGCGCGCGATGGCGAGAAGTTTCGCCTCGGCGTCTTCCGCTGCGGGATCGACGCCCTCGGCCACGAAGCGATGGAGAATGGCGTGGTAGAGATTGCCGCGTTCGGGCGCGCCCGGCGCGCGCAGCATCTCGGGCAGCGGGTCGAGCCTGAGGATGCGGCGGGCATAGATCGCATAGGGATCGCGCACCCAGGTCTCGACCTCGGTGACGGAGGCCCTGCGCGGGCGCACCTCCAGCGGCGGGCATGGCTCGGGCCGGCGCGCGGGCGGCTGTTGATCCACGGCGTCCAACTGCCGCGCATGGTCGAGATAAACGCGCCCCCGCTCCAGAAGCTCGGCCTCGCCCGCCTTGCCGGCGAGCGTCAGGATGCGCTGGAGCCAGCGCGAGCGGATGGCCGGCGAGCCGCCCGAGCGATGGGCGCGCGCCATGATGACGCGCCGGTTGCCGAGCGCCATCCAGAGATCGTGCGCGGCCAGGCCGATGCGCCGCTCGGGCGGGTCGAGCGCGATTTCGGTGCGCATGACGCGCGAGAGAAAGGCGTCGGAGCGCGCCGCGCGCGGCCAGACGCCCTCGTTCAGGCCGCCCAAGATCATCACGTCGACATTCTGCAAGCGCGCTTCCAGCGCACCCCAGACGAAGACGCGCTGCGACAGGCCACCGCGCGGCTGCACGGTCACGTCGTTCATCAGGGCGCGTGCGACATCGGGCAGCTCTTCCGGGCGGAAGGCGAAGCCGGTGTCGGGTGCGGAGACGAGCGAGCGCAGGAAGTCGCGCAGCGCGATGCCGGCTTCCTCGGCGTAAAGATTGGTCGGCTTGCCGTTTTCGTCGCGGCCCAGGGCTTCGAGAACCCGCGTCAGGCAGACGGCATAATCCGCGATCTCGCCTTCGCCATCGTTGCGCAGGCCCGCCAAGGGCTTCAGCGCCCGTTCCAGCGCCTCGCAGAGCTTGCCCGCCTTGTCGCGATCCTCGTCGGACAGAAGACGCACGGGGCGGGGCGCGCGCGAGCCCGGCGCTTCCGCCTCGACGCGCCGGCGCTGAAAAAGGCTCGCCAAGGCCGCGCCATCGGCCGTGCCCGTGCCGCCGCGAAGGGCGATGAGTTCCACCACGCGCGCCGCGTCTCGCGCGTCGGCGGCCGGCAGGCCGAGGCGCAGGAGCGGGTGTTTCAGAAGCGAGAGAAGCGCGACGGGATCGCCGGGCTCCAGAGCCGCCGTGAGGGCCAACTGGGTGAAGGTGCCCGGCGGCGTCGCCCAAAGCGGGCGGCCGGCGGAATCGTTGGCCTGCACGCCGAACCGCTCCAACTCGGCCTCGACGCGGCGGGCGAGGTTTCGATCGGGCGTCGTCAGCGCGACGGTGGCCTTGGGGTCCGACAAGGCGTCGCGAATGGCGACCGCGATGGCCAGCGCTTCCTCCCGCTCGTCTGACGCTTCGATCAGTTCCAGCCCGTCGAGTGCCGTCCGCCCGTGTTTTGTGGCCTGCTCGGCCCAGAGATCGGTGGTTTCGGCCGGGCGCAGCGCGTCGGACATGAAGCGTTCTCGGGCGAGAAGCGGGTCGCCTTCGTCCGGGGCGAGCGAATGGACGAGATCGCGCCCGATCAGGAGACCGCCCAGAATGCGGCGCATGACGTGCTGCGGGTGGCCGGGCGCGGCGATGGAGCGCTTGGCGTCGATCGCCTGGAAGCTCTCCTCATCGAGATGGCAATCCACCCCCGGCAGGATCAGCGCGCCGTTCGGCAGATTGGCGATGGCCTGAAGGTAGCGCACGGTGGAGGGGGCGGTGGCGGTGGTGCCCGCAACGATGATCGGCGCTTTCGGCTGCGCCCGGCGCAGGCGCTCGGCCTCCGCGTCGAACCAGCGCACGCGCGCGGCGGCGCGGTCCTGCATTCCGCGCTCTTCCAGGATCGCCGGCCATTGCTCGGTCAGGATCTGGAGAAAGGTCAGCGTCAGCTGCCACCATTCGGCCAGCCGGTCGGGCGCAAGCTGGGCCAGTTGGCCGAGGCCCGCTTCCTCGTTCACGGCTTCGTCCAGAAAGGCGCAAAGGTCTTGCGCGAGATAGAGCGCGTCGGCGCTGGAGGCGGGCAGGATCAGCTCTTCGCCGGCCAGGAGCCGCAGCGACGCGCGGTTGAGGCTTTCCTTCCAGATGCGCACGAGCCGCCCCAGAAGCAGCCGGCGCTCCAGCGCGTTCATTTCCGCGATGAGTTCTGCCCCCGGCCCTTCTTCGAACAGGGCGCTCGGGTCGTCGGCATCGCCCAAGGGGCGAATGCGCGGCAGGATGGCCGCCGCGCCGCCCAGGCGCTTGGCGAATTCCTCGCCGAGCGAGCGCACCGCGCGGCGCGTCGGCACGAGGATCGTCAGTTCCGCCAGAGCCAGCGGATCGTCGGCAAAACTATATCCGGGCAGAAAGCGGCCGGACAGGATGCCGTCCGCCAGCGTCGGCAGGAAGGGCAGACCGGGCGAAATGGAAAAGACGTTGGGGCGCATGGCCTTAAGTCTAGCCGACATGGCCGGTGAAGACCAAGCTCCGGCACGCCGCAATCCCCCGCAACCTATCGCAAGGGCGCTGAGGGGCGTCCACGGTGCGCGGCCACAAGTGGAGCCGGCGGGGTTCGAGCCGCCGGCTTCGCGTTCTCATGATTTGGCTGGCCGCCCCGCTGGGGCCGGCGTCAGGCGTTCTGAACGCGCGTGGCGCTGGCCGCGAAAGCGGCTTCCGCGTCGTGGATCGCCTGCGGCGTGCCGACGGTGAGCCAGAGCCCGTCCAGCCGCCCGCCGAACAGGCGCCCGTTTTCGATCGCCGTGTCGAAGACGCGGTTGAGCGAAAAGCTTTCCTCCGGCAGGCCGTGGAAAATGTCTGGCTTCAGGATGCCGGCCCCGGCATAGATGAAGGGGCTCATGTCCCGTTCGGCGACGCGCTGCAGCCGGCCTTCGCGGTCCATGGTGAAGTCGCCCCGTCCGTCATAGCCCGTGGCCTGCCGCATCTCGGCGATAAGCAGCAGCATGTCGGCTTCCGCCGGGTTCCAGAGATCGGCCAGAAGGTCGAGATTGTCGCGGTAGCCGTCGATCCAGAACGTGTCGGAATTGATGAGATAGAAGGGATCGGAGCCTAGATGCGGCAGGGCGCGCACGATGCCGCCGCCCGATTCGAGCAGCCTGTCGCTCTCGTCGGAGATGATCACTTCCATATCGCGCCGCTTGCGCAAATGCGCGCGCAGAAGGTCGGCCATGTAGTGGACGTTGACCACCACCCGCTCCACGCCGTTGCGCGCCAGCGCATCCAGGCCGTAGTCGATCAGCGCCTTGTCGTTGATCTCGACCAGAGGCTTGGGGATCATCGAGGTGATCGGGCGCAGGCGCTTGCCGAGACCGGCCGCCAGGATCATCGCCGTCCTGGGCTTCGGCGCGCGGCGCGGCGGGCGGGCGTGAAGGGGCGTCGGGGCGAGGGTCTGAAGCGTCATAAGTCCTGCGTTCGGGCGGCTGTGTCATCGAGAAGAGCCCAGTCCCGGTAGAGAGCGGCGAGGTCGCCGAGAACCGGATGCATCAGGCTGCGCTGAAGATAGGATTGAATACGCGGAATGTGACGCAGGTATTGCGGCTTGCCGTCCCTGCGAAACAAGCGCACGAAAATTCCCAGAATCTTCGTGCTCCGTTGCGCACTCATGATCGCATAGTCTTGCGCGAAACGCGCGCGATCGAAAGTCCCATCCTGGGCTGCTCTGAGACCGATATAGTGATCGAGCAGGCGCTGTTCCAGTTCGAGCGGCATATCGACCCGCGCGTCCTGCGCCAGTGACGCTACGTCATAGGCCGAAGGGCCGATCATCGCGTCCTGGAAGTCGAGGATCGCGACCTGTTTCAGACCGGCCTCGTCCGGCCGCCACACGAGGTTCGGCCATTGCAGATCGCGCAGGACGATGGCGGGCTCGGCATCCTCCAACCGGTCGAACAGAGCGTTCCAGACAGTTTCGAAGCGCTGGCGCTCGGCCTCGTCCGGCAGACGGCCGCGCAGATGCGGCCAGTACCAGTCGAGCAGCAGGCTGACTTCGATGCGCAGCGCGCCTCGATCGAAGGGCGGCACGACATGAACGGCATCGCCCAACGCCGGCAGCTCGCGGCGCGGCGGGTGCGCGTGCCAATGCGCCAGCGCGGCCATCGTGGCCTCGTAGCGCTCCGGGATGGGGCAGTTGGTTTCATCCAGCACGATGCCGCGCCCGAGATCGGACATCAGCACGAAGCCGGCATCGAGGTTGGCGTCGAGAATCGCCGGCGCGCCGAGGCCCGCCTCGCTCAAGGCGCGGGCGATGGCGACGAAGGGCAGAACCGTTTCGGCCGTGTGCGCGATGCGCGCATAGGGCAGGCCATCGCGCACGGGCGGGCCTAGTATCAGCGCTGGCGAATCCATCAGGATCATCGGCGCTGCGCCCTCCGCCGTCACGGTCTCGTAGCGGCGGGCCGAAGCGTCGCCCTGGAACGGCGCACGGTCGGCTTCGGCAAAACCGGCCTGCGCGAGAAAGTCCCGCGCCGCCAGCGTGCGGGCCACGCGCTTGGCCGCATCCTCCGTCGCGCGGATATGGGCCGTCCGCCCGCCCGCCGGCCCATCGGTCAGTTCGATGTGAAGGCCGGCGCTCGTCAGCGCGTCGGTCGCGCGCTCGGGCCATTCCACCAGAACGAGCCCGGTTTCCACGGCCTCTTCGAAGCCGAGTTCGTCCAGCTCGCTCTCGTCGCCGAGGCGGTAAAGGTCGAAATGCGTGACCTTCGGCCGGGTCTCGTAGACCTGCGCCAGCGTGTAGGTCGGCGAGGGCACCTCTAGCGCGGGATCGCCCGCCAGCGCGCGGATGAAGGCACGGGCGAAATGCGTCTTGCCGGCGCCCAAATCCCCGGAGAGGGCCACCACGTCGCCCTGTTTCAGAACGAGCGCGAGGTCGGCCGCGAGGCGCGCGGTGGCCGCCTCGTCCGGCAGCGAGCGTTCGAAAGCGGAACTCAGCCGGCTCATTCGGCGGCGAGATCCCGCTCCTGCCGGCGCAGCGGGAAGCGGCAGGTCACGACCGCGCCGCCCTTCGGGCCGGAGGAGATCGTCACGTCGCCGCCATGCAGCTCCACGAAGCTCTTGACGATGGAAAGGCCGAGCCCCGCGCCCGACTGCCGGCCACCGGCCGGATCTGTCTCGAAGCGCTCGAACATGCGCTCGACATTGGCGGGCGAGATGCCGGGGCCTTCGTCGGCGACGGCGAAGAAGAGATTGTCGCCCCGCCGGCGCGCAGTGAGGCGCACGGTCGAGCCTTGCGGCGCGAAATTGGCCGCGTTGGACAGAAGGTTGAAGAGGACCTGCGTAACGCGGTGCCCATCGGCGCGGAAGCTCGCGCCGGCCTGCGCGATGTCGATGTCGAGCCGGATGTCGTTGTCGCGCAGCCGCTCGCTCACGGCCTCTGCCGCGTGGTCCACCGTATGGGCGATGTCCACGTCGCCCAGATCGAGGTCCATGATCCCGGCGTCGATCGTGGCCAGATCCAGAATGTCGTTGACGATCGTCAGCAGCGTCGTGGTCGAAGTGCCGATATAGTCGAGATATTCGCTTTGGCGCGTGTTGAGCGGGCCGGTCTCGGGCGAGCGCAGGAGCGCGGAAAAGCCGATGATGTTGGTCAGCGGCGAGCGCAGCTCGTAGTTCACATGCTGGACGAAATCGTTCTTCAGGCGCGAGGCATGTTCCAGCGCGTCGTTCTTCTCGCGCAGCATCCGCTCGGCGCGGCGTGCGTCGGTGATGTCGGAGAAGGTGAGCATGGTCTGCCCGTTGGGCAGCGGCACGATGCCATAGGCCTGCACGCGCCCGTCGGAGAGTTCGAACTCGCCTGATTGCGCCTCGCGCGGGGCTTCGTCGAAAGCGGTGACGGCATGGGCGAAGCCGGTCCAGCTGGCCTCCGGCTCCGAACCGTCCGCCGGGCGGCGGATCGTGACCGTCGCGGTGGTCGCGAAGGCGCGCACATGCGGCTTGGCGTCGAGGAATTCCTGCGACAGGCCCCAAAGCTCGGCGAAGATCGGATTGGACAGGCGCAGGCGCCCGTCCTGGCCGAACACCGCGACGCCTTCCCTGAGATAGTCGAGCGTTTCGCCCTGAAGGCGCACCAGCGTATTGAGGCGCGATTCCAGTTGCAGCTTTTCGGTCAGGTCCTCGAACACCCAGCTCGCGCCGCCTGATGGCTCGGGGCTGGTGAAGACGCGCAGCGTGCGCCCGTCCGTCAGATGCCAGAGCGCGTCGGTCGGCTGCGTGGCGCGGTGCGCGGCTTGGATCTCGGCCTTCACGTCGCGCAGCGGCCGGTCGTCCGGCAGAACGCCCACCGAGCGCAGATGGTCGAGGATCGACACGAGATCGGGCGCGCGGTCGAGATAGGTCGCCGAGAGGTTGAAGAGCTTGGCGAAGGCGGAATTGTGATAGGCGAGCTGCGTCTTGTCGTCGAAGCGGGCCACTGCCGTCGTCAGATGGTCGAGCGTTTCGGAATGCGAGCGCACGGTCTCGCGCAGCTCGCGCCGCACGCTTTCGGTCTCGGAAATGTCGATGGCAAGGCCCGCCGAGCCGAAAGGGCCGGCCGCGTCCACCACCAGGAAGTTGCGCCGGTCGGCGTCCACCACGGCGCTGAGCCGGTTGAGGAAGCGGCCCGACTGCGCGCGGCCGGCGGCGATCTGCGCGCGGTCCTGCTCGTTCAGGAATTCGGTCTGGGCGTCCACAGCGGAAATCACGCCCGGCGCGTCCACGGCGCGCGCATAGGCGTCGTTGACCCAGACCAGCCGCTCATCCTCGCCGCGCAGCCACATGGGCAAAGGCGCTGCGTCGAAGAGAGCCTGCATGGTTTCGATCATGCCATTGGCGCGGTTCTGTTCGAGGCGCAGCGTCGCGATTTCCTCGCGCAGGCCCGACAGCGGCGTGAAGCGCACCACGGCCAGCGCGCCGGCCGTGCGGCCCGCAATCTCCAGAACATGGCCGCCGGCCGACTCCACTTCCATGCGGAAGGCTTCGGCGCGGTTGCGCAGCTGCGACAGGGCGCGGATCAATTCGCGTGCTTCCTCGGGGGCCATCCAGCCTTCGAAGTCGAGAAAGGCGGCCGTGTCCTGCGGCGCGCCGAAAAGCTTGGGCAGCGTGCCCACGAGATCGGGCGCGCCGGAGCCGCTGAAGACGAGAAGGCGCTGATTGTCATCGGCCAGAAGCGTGCCGCGCCGATCCGCCTCGTTGAGCGCGTCGGACAGGTCGGCGCGCAAGCGCTTGTTCTCTTCGGCGGTCGCGGCCTGCTGGCGGATCAGCCAGACGGCGGCGATCATCGCCGCGCCGATGGTGAGGCCGATCAGCGCGAGGTTGAGCACCGTTTCGGGGCGCATCGCCCCGGAGGCTTCCTCAGCCCGCGCGCTCGTGACGCCGAGCGCCAGAAGCAGCGCGGGCGCGCCGCGCAGCACCCGGCCGAATCGCGTGTCGAGCATAGACAGAAAGCGGGTCGCCGAACCCGCCTTCATCATGGATTTCAGTCGTGTCATCCCCCGTCCTTCTCCGCCGCCTTTCGAGAAAAGACAGTTGTCCCCGTCACCGACGCCCCGCTCCCCAACGGGGCGACGATTCGTAAAACTTAAACGGTGGATAACCTCAGAGAAAGCGCAGGAACGGCACAGACGTTAAAAAAGAAAATACGCCGAAGGGGTTGCCTCCGGCGTATTCGACCCCTGCTTGTGAGGACCCCGAGTCGTTAGTACCGGTAGTGCTCAGGCTTGAACGGGCCCTGCGGTGTCACGCCGATATAAGCGGCCTGCTCGTTCGACAGGGTGGAGAGCTTGACGCCCAGACGACCGAGGTGAAGGCGCGCGACCTTCTCGTCCAGGTGCTTGGGCAGCACATAGACCTTGTTCTCGTATTTCTCGCTTTTGGTGAAAAGCTCGATCTGCGCCAGCGTCTGGTTGGTGAACGAGGCCGACATGACGAAGGACGGGTGGCCCGTCGCATTGCCGAGATTCAGAAGGCGGCCTTCCGACAGAAGCAGCATCCGCTTGCCATCGGGGAAGGTGACCATGTCGACCTGGGGCTTGATGTTGGTCCAAGTCAGGTTGCGCAGCGAGGCGACCTGAATCTCGTTGTCGAAATGGCCGATATTGCCGACGATTGCCATGTCTTTCAGAAGGCGCATCGTGTCGAGCGTCACGACGTCCTTGTTGCCGGTCGTGGTGATCACGATGTCGGCGGTAGGCGCGGCGTCCTCCAGCGTGACGACCTCGAACCCGTCCATCGCCGCCTGAAGCGCGCAGATCGGATCGACTTCCGTCACCTTGACGCGCGCGCCGGCGCCCGCCAGCGAGGCGGCCGAACCCTTGCCCACATCGCCATAGCCGCAGACCACCGCGACCTTGCCGGCCATCATCACGTCGGTGGCGCGGCGGATGCCGTCCACCAAGGATTCCTTGCAGCCGTACTTGTTGTCGAACTTCGACTTGGTCACGCTGTCATTGACGTTGATCGCGGGGAAGGGGAGGAGACCCTTCTTCTGCAACTGGTACAGGCGGTTGACGCCCGTGGTGGTTTCTTCGGTCACGCCCTTGATGGCGTCGCGCTGGCGCTTGAAGAAGCCCGGCGACAGCGACAGGCGCTTCTGGATCTGGCGGAAGAGGATTTCCTCTTCTTCGGAGCCGGGGTTGGACAGGACGTCCTCGCCCGCTTCGGCGCGCGCGCCGAGCAGAATGTACATCGTGGCGTCGCCGCCATCGTCCAGGATCATGTTGGCGGGCTCGCCGTCCGGCCACTGGAACAGGCGGTCGGTGTAGTCCCAATATTCGTCCAGCGTCTCGCCCTTGACGGCGAAGACCGGCGTGCCGGCGGCCGCGATCGCGGCGGCGGCGTGGTCCTGCGTCGAGAAGATGTTGCACGAGGCCCAGCGGACCGTCGCGCCCAGCGCCTGCAGCGTTTCGATCAGGACGGCGGTCTGGATCGTCATGTGGAGCGAACCGGCAATGCGCGCGCCCGTGAGCGGCTTGTCGGTGCCGAACTCCTCGCGGCAGCTCATCAGGCCGGGCATTTCGGTTTCGGCGATGTCGAGTTCCTTGCGGCCCCAGTCGGCCAGCGAAAGGTCCTTCACGACATAATCAACGGCTGCGCTCATGCCTCGTTCTCCTTCAGGGAGCGGGCGGCGTTGCGCCCCGCTCGCGGAACATCGGGCCGCAGCAAGGCGACCTCGGCTCGCCATGGCTGTAGCAGCCTCGGCGGCAAAAGGATATAACGAATTGCTTATATGATTATCTGAACCCTGACGCGCTGCGTAGCGAGGGGGGGCGCATCGCTTGCGGGCGGAGTGCGCGCGACGATTGCGCGACGAGGGGAGAGGCCGGTCTTGCTCAAAGGGAGGGGCGTGTATCGTCCGAGCCCCCGGTACGAGAGGGGACTTAAGGAGCAAACGGCTGCTAAGAGCCGTATCCGATGGGTGAGACGAAACTGGACGTGACCGCCGTTTCAGCGGCCCGTCAGCATTCCTCGCCGAAGCGATTGGCGACGAGATCGGCGATGGCCTGCATGGCCGCTTCCGCCTCGCGCCCTTCGGCGCTCACGTCGATCGTCGTGCCTTGTCCGGCCGCCAGCATCATCAGCCCCATGATCGACTGGCCGCCGACCGACATGCCGTCGCGCGAGATGGTGATCTCGGCGTCGAAGCTCTCGGCCAGTTGCACGAACTTGGCGGAGGCGCGGGCATGGAGTCCCTTGCGGTTGACGATGGTCAGGGTTCGGGCTGTCGTCACGGAGGTCTCGTTCGCTCGCGCCGCATTCGCCATGGCTTGTGTCTCCGCGCCGCCTGAATCCTGATCGCGAAAGGTCATGTCGTTTATTGCCCGCTCAGGATGCGACTGGCGACGGCGATATATTTGCGCCCCGCGTCCTGCGCCGCGACCAGCGCCAAGTCCATCGGCTTTTCGCCGCGCACGCTGGCGAGCTTGATCAGCATGGGCAGGTTCACGCCGGCCAGAACGTCGATCTGCCCCTCGTCCATCACGGAAATGGCGAGGTTGGACGGCGTTCCCCCGAACATGTCGGTGAGAATGATCACGCCCTTGCCGCGATCGGCATCCCGAACAGCCTGAACGATGTCCAGGCGGCGCTTTTCCATATCATCGTCGGGTCCGATGCAGATCGTCTCGAACGCCTCCTGCTGACCCACCACATGCTCCACGGCGAGTTTGAATTCGCGTGCGAGCTGGCCGTGCGTCACCAGCACAAGTCCTATCATCCGTTGTCCGCTCCGGGCTCCGTCGCCACATTCGTGGGCATACAATTGTGCGCCTGCTGCCGATCCCCCGCAAGGCAGCAAGAGGCCTTCCTTGTTGGATTTCTAAGGCTAAAAAGTGAACATCGGTCTCGCTGGGCCCTCCCAGGCAGGCTTTGGAGGCCTGCCGCACCTCTGAGCAGCCGATGCGGCGGGATTGGGCAATCTCTTCGGCCCGCTTTCGCGTCCCGTCGAGAATCATTCAAATTCCCGTGAGACGGTTGGGGAGGGACTGCTACGACGTCAGTCCATTCCCTGCATCGCCATTCGGGCGAAGGTGGTCAGAATGGCGCGCTCCTCGGCCCCGAAGAGATAGTACGGCTGATGGTGACAGACGCTGACGGCCCCGATCGCCTCACCGGAACGCGGGTCGATCATCGGCGCGGCGGCATAGAAGCGCGCGCCCCGATCGCAGGTCACGAAGGGATTCTGCGCAAAGCGCGGGTCGATGGACAAATCCGCGACCACCATCGGCTCCTGGGCTTGAACCGCATATCGGCAGAAAGACGCGTCCTTGGAGCTGGTAGCCAGCGTGATGTTGTGGCGGCCGACAAGTTCGACCTCGTTTCGATCGTAGAGCGAGATGAAACCGACCGGCATATTCAGGAGATCGGCCACATGTTTGGCGAGCGTGTCGAGCTCATCCCGCCCATTGGCGAGCTTGAGCGCGCGAAAACGCTCGACTGCTTCGCGCTGCGGATAGTCGGTCGGCGCAGCGGGAAGGGGCTGCGCCTTGCGCAGGATCAACCGGCTGGCGACGCGATTGCGGCCCGTCCGCTTGGCTTCGTAAAGCATTTGATCGGCTTCGCCGATCAGCGGTTCCAGCACGTCGGCTTGGCAGGGGCGCTCGGCGCAGCCGATGCTGAGCGTCACTATCGCGCCATTCGTCTCGTTGCCGGCATGGGGAATGGCGAGCGCCTCGACCGTCGCGCGAATGCGCTCGGCCACGATCTGAGCTTGCGCCAGCGTGCGGCCGGGCAGGATGAGGGCCATCTCCTCGCCGCCGATTCGCGCGGGCACGGCGTTCTCGCTCTCCATCGCAGTCCGCATGGCGCCGGCCACCGCGCGCAGGCAGCGGTCCCCTTCGGGGTGGCCATAGGTGTCGTTGAACAGCTTGAACCGATCGATATCCATCATCAGAAGGCTGACCGGCGCGCCGTCGCCCTTCGCCGCGAGGTCCAAAAGCATCTCGTCGAAATGGCGACGATTGGACAGGCCGGTGAGCGGGTCTGTGTTGACGAGCGCCGTCAACTCGGCATGGGCAGCCGCGAGCTTGGCTTCCACCATTCGGCGCTTTGTGATGTCGCGCAAGACGGCAATGAACCCACCGTCGCTCGGCACATAGCTGTAGCGGCCTTCCACCCAGATGTAGCTGCCGTCTCGGCGGCGAAGGCGATAGCAGTCTTCCGTTCCACCCACCGCCTGACGCGCGTTGTCCGCAATGCGCAGCACGATGGGCCAGTCATCGGAATGGATCAGCGTTCGCGCGTTCTGGTCCAGCATCTCGTCCGGCTCGTATCCGAGAAAGCGCAGGGCCGCCGGAGACACGTAGCGCCGGTTCATTTCCGCATCGAGGCGAATGATGAGGTCGGTCGAATGGTCCGCCAGAAGCCGGTATTGTTCTTCGCTGCTGCGAAGCGTGTTTTCCGTCTCGATGCGTCGGCGAAACTCGCGCCGAATCTGGAAAGCCAGGAACAGCGTCATACCGGCGAGAAGGCAGAGAACCAGTCCGATCGTCTGCGCTCGTCGGTTCCAGGAGGCGAAGATATCGTCTTCCGACAGCCCGACGCTGAGCAGCAGCGGCATGTCGCGCAGATGGACCGCGCTGAAGATCCGTTGGATATGGTCGAACTGGGAGCGGGAGGTGAAGCCCTCCGGCGGTGCGCTCAGAAAGAGTGAGGCGTCGGGCACCGACGAGACGTCTCGTCCCACGATGCCCGGAAGCGAGGGGGACCGCGCCAGAAAGATCCCATCTTCCGAAACCAGATTGACCACGTCGTTCGGACCAAGTGTGGCTCCGGTCATGATGTGTTCGAAAAGATCCAGTCGCACCAACGCGGTCACCAAGCCGTCGAAGGATCCGTCCCGCGTTTCCAGGCCGCGGCTGATGGCGACGACCATATCCGGCGCACGGCCATGCAGCACCAAAGGGCGACTGATCAGAAGGCCATTGCGGATGGCTGCACGCTGCGCCTGAAAATAGGGTGTGTCGGAGATGTTCGTCTCCGCGCCGACGCCACCTCGTCGGCTCCAGCGGACCCGGCCAGTGGCATCGGCGACGATGATATCGGCCAGCGCGGAATCCACCAACGCCCCATCGAACAGGACGGCCTGCTGCGAGATCCAGTCGATCTGCGTGAAGGCATCGTCGCCTGCGACTTGGGCGATGGAGCGCAGCACGCTGTCATAGATCTGGAAGCGGCGTGAAATTTCGAGCGATTGGGCCAACGCCAGGCTGCGAGCGCTGTTGGCGGCGCGCTGCCATGTGTCGTTGCGCAACTCCACCAGCGTCATGATGGAGACCGTGCAGAAGGACAGAAGCAAGGCCACCAGCGCCGCCCAGAAGACGAAGGCGCGCTGACGGTGCGCCGGCCAGCGCGAAGCGGAACGGCTTTCGGTCGCAGGAGCGGCTGCGGCAAGGCTCATACGCGGAGGTCGCCATAGGAAGCGACCGGGCGAGGTCGCGAGGTTTAAAGACGGCGGACAGGCCTGTCCTCACCGACTTTAACAACGCCCCGATTGAAGAATGGGTGAACCGCGCAATGGCTTAGTTCGGCCGTGAAACCTTACGATCGTCAAGCTTAACGAACGTTGAAGGGGCTCGCCTGCTCCAAGGCGAGGCGCTGTCTCCATCAGGCCCTGCCGTATCGCGCCACGGCGAGATCGCGCGCGTCGATGTCCCCCGTCCGGCCGCTGACGAGATCGGCGAGCAGCCGGCCCGATCCCGACGACATGGTCCAGCCCAGCGTTCCGTGGCCGGTGTTCAGAAACAGGCCGGCTATCTTGGTGGGGCCGATCACGGGGGTTCCGTCCGGCGTCATCGGCCGCAAGCCCGACCAGAAGCTCGCCTGTTTCACGTCGCCGCCTGGGAAGAGATCGGTGACCGAATGCTCCAGCGTGCGCCGGCGCGCTTCGGCCAGATCGTTGGTGAAGCCGGAAATCTCGGCCATGCCGCCGACGCGGATGCGGTTGCCGAGCCGCGTGATGGCGATCTTGTAGCTTTCGTCCATCACGGTCGATTCGGGCGCGCGGGCCTCGTCGACGATCGGGATGGTCAGCGAATAGCCCTTCACGGGATAAACGGGCAGATCGATGCCGAAGGGTTTCACCAGAAGCGGCGAGTAGGAGCCGAGCGCGACGACGACGGCATCGGCCGCCTCGAAGCCCCGATCCGTCTCGACGCCAAGGCACCGCCCGCCCTCGATGCGAAGCCCCTGGATCGTGCGCCCATAGGCAAAGCGTACGCCGCGCGCTTCGGCCCGCTCGGCGAGGCCATTGGTGAACTTGAAACAGTCGCCCGTCTCGTCATTGGGCGTCAGCAGCCCGCCGACGATCTTCTCGCGCGCATGGGCGAGCGCAGGCTCCATGCGGATGCAGCCTTCGGGGTCGAGCACCTCATAGGCGATGCCGTCCTCGCTCAAGGCCTTCTGGTCCTTCAGCGAGGCGTCGAGCTGTTCGCGCGTGCGGAAGAGCTGGATCGTGCCCTTCATGCGCTGGTCGTATTCGATATTGGTGTCGCGGCGCAGCTCGGCCAGACTCGTGCGGCTGTAGTCGGCGAGCCGCAGCATCCGGCTCTTGTTGATGGCGTAGCGCTCGGCCGTGCAGTTGCGCAGCATCCGCGTCAGCCAGCGCAGCATGGCCGCGTCCATCTTCGGGCGCAGGATCAGCGGCGCGTGCTCCATCATGAGCCACTTGATCGCCTTTTTCGGAATGCCGGGCGCAGCCCAGGGCGAGCAATAGCCGAAGGAGACCTCGCCCGCATTGGCGAAGCTCGTCTCCAGCGCCGGCCCCGCCTGCCGGTCGATGACGGTGACCTCGTGCCCGGCCTTGGCGAGATACCACGCCGAGGTGACGCCGATGACGCCTGCGCCCAGAACAGCGATCTTCATGCCAGCGCTCCTTCCGCATAGCGCCGCTCGAATCTCTGGCCGAGGGCGGTGAGGATTTCATAGGGGATGGTGCCGGCCGTGGCGGCCACTTCGCCCAAGCTCTGATGCGGGCCGATCAGTTCCACGAGATCGCCGGGCTTGAGAGCCGCCGAGCCGATATCGAGAATGACGGAATCCATGGAGACGCGACCGGCCGCGCCGAGCGGCTGCCCGCCATGATAGGCGCCGAGCCGATTGCTCAAGGATCGCGGCCAGCCATCGGCATAGCCGATGCCGATGGTCGCAAGGCGCATGGCGCCGGGGGCGACGAGGCTCCAGCCATAGCCGACGCCCGCGCCCGCCGGCACCTCGCGAATCTGGATGACGCGCGCGTCGAGCCGGGCGACGGCGCGCATCGGGTTCTCCGGCCCCTCGAAGGGCTGGCCACCGTAAAGCGCGATGCCGGGACGGCAGAGGTCGAAATGGAAGTCCGGGCCGAGAAACACGCCGGCGGAATTGGCGAGCGAGCGCCTCGCCTCCGGCAGGCGGGCTGCGAGCGCTTTGAAGGCCTCTAACTGCGCGCGGTTGGCCGGGTGCTCCGGTTCGTCGGCGCAGGCGAGATGGCTCATCACCAGGGTCACGTCGACCCCGGCGAGATGCGCCGGGTCGGCCGCGATCGCCGCGACCTCCTCGGGCGCAAGGCCGAGCCGGGCCATGCCGCTGTCCACCTGTAGGGCGGCGGGAAGCGGGCGACCAAGCGTCTGGGCGAGCGCGCCCCAAGCGGAGAGTTGCGTGCCGGAATTGATGACGGGCGTCACATGGGCCTCCGCGCAGCGGCGTTCGTCGCCGGGCGCGAGCCCATTCAGAACGAAGATTTCCGCCTCAGAAGGCAAAGCCGGGCGCAGCGCCAGGGCTTCGGAAAGATGCGCCACGAAGAAGCTGCGGCAGCCCTCGCTCCAGAGGGCGGGCGCGACGCGCTCGGCCCCGAGCCCATAGGCGTCGGCCTTCACGACGCCCGCGACCCGCGCGCCGCCGGCCTCGCGGCAGAGCCGGCGATAGTTCGCGCGCAAGGCCGACAGATCGATCGTCAGAACGGCACCGGCGCTGACAGCGCCTGCCGCTGAAATGGGCAGAGCGGGGGATGAAGCGGACGAGATCACGAGCATGCGCGCCTCCAATCGGAACTCCCCGAATTGTGGCGCAATCATTCTTGAATGTACGGCCGATCTCACGCACAAAATTCGAAAGATCGCTTCTCAATGCCATCTTCTTCGAAAGCTGCGCCATTTCATGCCGGACCTCGACAATACCGACCGCAAGATCATCCGTGCCCTTCGTCGCGACGGGCGGATGACGAATGTCGCCTTGGCGGGCGAGGTCGGTTTGTCACCATCGGCCTGCCTGCGCCGTGTGCAGATTTTGGAGGAAAGCGGCGTCATCCGGGGATACACCGCCATCGTCGCCGGGGCCGAGGGTCGGGAGGGCCATGTGGTGATCGTGCGCATCAGCCTGGAGCGGCAGACCGAGGATATGCTGCGCCGCTTCGAAGCGGAGGTTCTGAAACATCCCGAAATCCGCGAATGCTATCTCATGACCGGCGAAGAGGACTATCTCCTGCGCCTCGAAGCCGCGGGAGCGGGAGATTACGAGCGCATTCACAAGGAGGTGCTTTCGCGCCTGCCGGGCGTCCAGCGCATCAATTCGAGCTTCGCCATCCGCAGCGTTCTCTGAAGACCAAAAAAAGCCCGCCGCTCGGGATCGAGCGACGGGCTTTTCGAATGCCGAACAGGTGGTTGGCTTATTCGCCCGAGGTGTCACCGGCCGCGACGGCGCGGCTTTCCTGCGTCTTCAACTCGTCCAGCGCGGGCATGGACATGATGTTGTAGCCGGCATCCACGTAGTGGATTTCGCCCGTCACGCCCTTGGACAGGTCCGACAGGAGATAAAGCGTCGAATTACCGACCTCCTCATGCGTCACGTTGCGGCGCATGGGCGCGTTGCGGCGCTGATAGTTCAGCATCAGGCGCGCGTCGGAGACACCCGCACCCGCCAGCGTGCGCAAGGGGCCGGCCGACACGGCGTTGACGCGGATGTCGCGCGGGCCGAAATCGGCCGCGAGATAGCGCACGGAGGCTTCCAGCGCCGCCTTGGCCACGCCCATCACGTTGTAGTTCGGCATGACGCGCATCGAGCCGCCATAGGTCAGCGTCACCATGGAGCCGCCCTCGTTCATCATGGAAGCGGCTCGCTTCGCCACCTCGGTGAACGAGAAGCAGGAGATCACCATGGTGCGCGAGAAGTTCTCACGCGTCGTGTCGGCGTAGAGGCCCTTCAGCTCGTTCTTGTCGGAAAAGCCGATCGCGTGGACCAAGAAGTCGATCTGGCCCCATTCCGCTTTCAGCGTCTCGAACAGGGCGTCCACCGAGGCGATGTCCTCGACATCGCAATCCACGAGCAGGGTCGAACCGATTTCGGCGGCCAGCGGGCGCAGGCGCTTGCCGAAGGCTTCGCCCTGATAGCTGAAGGCGATCTCGGCGCCCTGGGCCGCCATGGCCTTGGCCGCGCCCCAGGCAATGGAATTGTGGTTCGCGACGCCCATCACGAGGCCGCGTTTGCCCTTCATCAGATCATTCATCGAAAGGGCTTTCTCAGTTGGGTACGCGCTGGAAGACCAGCGTGGCATTGGTGCCGCCGAAGCCGAAGGAGTTGGACAGGGCGATGTCGATCTTGGCATCGTCGATGCGCTGGCGCACGATCGGAACGCCCTCGAATTCCGGGTCGAGTTCCTGAATATGGGCGCTTTCGCCCACGAAGCCCGCCTGCATCATCAGAAGCGAATAGATGGCTTCCTGCACGCCAGCCGCGCCCAGCGAATGGCCGGTGAGCGATTTGGTGGACTGGATATGCGGGATGGCGTCGCCAAACACTTCGCGGATCGCGCCGATCTCCTTGCTATCGCCGACCGGCGTCGAGGTGCCGTGCGTGTTCACGTAGTCGACCTTGCCGTTCACCGTGGCAAGCGCCTGACGCATGCAGCGGATCGCGCCTTCGCCCGAAGGGGCCACCATGTCGTAGCCGTCCGAGGTCGCGCCGTAGCCGACGAGTTCGGCATAGATCTTGGCGCCGCGCGCCTTCGCCCGCTCGAATTCCTCCAGAACCACGACGCCCGCGCCGCCCGCGATCACGAACCCGTCGCGGTTCTTGTCATAGGCGCGCGAGGCCGAGGCCGGCTGGTCGTTGAAGTTGGAGGACATGGCGCCCATCGCGTCGAAGAGGTTCGACATGGTCCAGTCGAGGTCTTCGTGGCCGCCGGCGAACATCACGTCCTGCTTGCCCCACTGGATCATCTCCGCCGCATTGCCGATGCAATGGGCTGAGGTCGAGCAGGCCGAGGAGATCGAGTAGTTGACGCCGTGGATCTTGAACCAGGTCGCCAGCGTCGCCGAGGCCGTGGACGACATGGCCTTGGGCACGGCGAAGGGGCCGATGCGCTTGGGGCTGTTGTTCTTGCGCGTGATGTCGGCGGCCTCGATCAGCGTGCGCGTCGAGGGGCCGCCCGAGCCCATGATGATGCCGGTGCGCTCGTTGTTCGAGATGTCCTTCTCGTCCAGCCCGGAATCGGCGATCGCCTGCTTCATGGCGACATGGTTCCAGGCGCCGCCCTGGCTGAGGAAGCGCATGGCGCGACGGTCCACGAGGTCGGTCACGTCGAGATTGGGTTTGCCCCAGACGCGGCACTTGAAGCCGTTCTCGGCGAAATCCTCGGAGAAGCTGATGCCGGACTTCGCCTCGCGCAGCGAGGCCGTGACCTCGCTGAGATCGTTGCCGATCGAGGACACGATGCCCATTCCGGTCACGACGACCCGCCTCATGGCCTAACTCCTTCTTGGGGTCCGCTGGGACCGCCTATAATCTGTCAGTGTTTGCGCTCAGCCGCCGACCGAGGCATCCGCTTCGCCGTCCTTGAACAGGCCGACGCGCAGGTTGCTGGCGCGGTAGATGACCTCGCCATCGGCCTTCATCCACCCTTCCGCGATGCCGAGCTTGAGCTTGGAGCGCATGACGCGCCGGAATTCGACGCCGTATTCCACGAGCTTGACCTTCGGCGTCACCTGGCCGGAAAACTTCACCTCGCCGACGCCGAGCGCGCGCCCGCGCCCTTCCTCGCCCAGCCAGCCGAGATAGAAGCCGGTGAGCTGCCAGAGCGCGTCGAGGCCCAGGCACCCCGGCATGACCGGATCGCCCTTGAAGTGGCAGTCGAAGAACCAGAGATCGGGCGAGACATCGAACTCGGCACGGATCGAGCCCTTGCCGAACTCGCCGCCATCCGTCGTCACCTCGGTGATGCGATCGAACATGAGCATGGGCGGCAGCGGCAATTGCGCGTTGCCCGCACCGAACAGTTCGCCCCGGCCGCAGGCCAGAAGATCGTCCTTGTCGAAGTGGGTCTTGCCTGTCGTCATTGCCTTGCCCGTTTCCTCACAGCACTCTCGAAGGCCGCGTTCGTCGCGAAGCCCTTAGCACGGGTGCGTTCAAGGGCAAATGCGTCAGCCCTCGCTTGGATTCAACGTTTCTTCAATCTTTCCTCTCGCCTTTCTTGCGCCCATCTCCCCGCGTCATGCAGGCAGATGCCCGGCGGACAGGGCGAAACGAGGGGGGAGATGGATGGCGTATCAGGGGTTTGCGGCCGGGGCGGCGCTGATGCTGGCGCTGACGTTGGCTGGCGCTGCGCGCGCGCAGGAATGGCGCGGCGAGACGGCTGGCGGATCGGTGCGCGCCGCCTATACGCAAAAGGGGCGGCCAGCGGGCGTGCAGTTCGAATGCGAAGCGCCGGGGCGGCTTCGCACCATCGTCTCGGGCACCGGCGCGCGCTACCCGGAAGGCCGCGCAGTGACGCTGGTCTTCAGCGTCGACGGCGTGGCGACCCTGCTGCCCGCCAAGGCCGAGGCCGAGCCGCACGGGCCGGGCTCGCGCTTCGTGCGCTCCGATAAGGCGGCCGAGATGAAGCCGCTCTTCGATCGGCTGAAGCGGGGCAAGGAACTGGAACTTTCCAGCCCGGCGGGGTCCTTTCGCCTGCCGCTCAAGGGCTCGGGCAAGGCTCTCGCGCTTCTTGCGGAGCGGTGCAGCTGATGCGCGCGAGGCGCAATTGTTCTTTTAGGCCGAGGGGATTATGCTGTCACGAGAACGCGGTCTTGCGGTGCAGCGCACGGGGCCGTAAAAGCGGAATATAAGACTCAACATTACGGCGAAGCATCATGGACAATCGGGCCAAGCCCTCGCAGGACACGTCACGGGACGCCCATCGGGCATCGTCGTTTTGTGTGTTCGAACGTCTGCGCTCCGCCGGCCTGCGGCCGACGCGCCAGCGCGTGGCCCTGTGCAACCTGATCTTCGGCGCGGGCGATCGGCATCTGTCGGCCGAAGAGCTGCACGAGGAGGCACACCGCGCCGGTGAGCCCGTCTCGCTCGCGACCGTCTACAACACGCTGCACCAGTTCACCGATGCCGGCCTTGTGCGTCCGCTCTCGGCGGAAGGCCAGCGCACCTATTTCGACACGAACACGTCGGATCATTTCCATTTCTTCGTGGAATCCGACAACACGATGATCGACATCCCCGATGGCGCGATCAGCGTCGAAAACATTCCCGCGCCGCCCGAGGGCATGGAGATCGTCAATATCGACGTGGTGGTGCGCGTGCGCCGCAAGCGCGAGAAGACCAGTCTCTCCTGATGGCGAAAGGCGGCATCGGCCGCCTTTTTCATGTTCTCGCGAGGATCGCATGAAAAAAGGCCGGGCCCATGGGGCGCCGGCCTTTTTCCGTTCGGGCATTCCCGCCGTCGGTTCAGAACCGCTCGTCGGGATACACACCCCACATTTCGTTCTGCGAGACGAAGCCGCGACGCCCGCCCGCTTCCACTTCGCACCAGCTGAAGGAGCACTCGCGCACCTTGGCAACGACACCCGGCTCCATTTCGGCCACCACGGAGGAATCGGCGGCGGCCGAGCGGTGCACCGTGACCAGCGCGCCCTTCTTGCTCTTCAGCCAGGGAGCGGCCAAAGCGGTGCGCTCGCCCGACAGAAGCGAGTGATAGACCCAGCCTTCCGTCCCGTCCGCATCGCGAATACGCCGCCAGAGATCGTATTCCTGGATGATCTCGACCGGCAGGCCAGGCTTGGTGAAAAGCCAGGACACCGCGTAGTCCTTGCCGGGGCCGACGCGCAGGTTCACGCGGGCCGACTTCAGCGACACGAAACGGGGCAGGGGCAGCTTCCGGCTCATATCCGGGTCCTGTCCTTCTTCCGCGGCGGCGGGCATGGCCGACTCGGGCCGCGTCGCGGCGGCGGCGGGCGTCTGAGCTTGCACATGCGAGGCGAGCGTCAAAAGGGCGAGGGCGGACAGAAGCGAGCGACGGAGCGAAACGGAGGGGAACATCAAGGCTTTATGAACTCCGGCAGGAACCTCTCCACCATCGCTCATCGCGGTTAACGAACCCTTCCCGAAGCTGATCTTCTTTTCGTGAACCTGAGCATCAGGAATAAGACTCCGCTAACGCTGCCGCGCGCCGGGTCTCAGCCTACAAGAGATTCTCAACTCGAAAAGGTTGTAATGCCTCACTTACGTTCGAAGGGGCAGGTCATGCGGTTTACGATCAGGCAGAAACTCGCGGGCGGCTTCGCGATTGTTGTGGTGGCCATGGCGGCGGTTGGCTTCATCGGGATCGACAGCCTCGGCCGATCCAATGATCGATTCATGAACTTTCACGATCGGCCCTTCGCGCAGAGCCTCCGGCTCGCCGACATCCGCGCCGATCTGTTGGACGCCGGGCGCGTCGTCAATCGCTCGCTTCTCGTCACCGACCCGGCCCGTCACAGCGAGATGGACCGGACCATCGATGCGGCGCTGGCAAGGGCGAAAGCCGGCATCGACACCTATCGCTCCCACACCCGCCTTGCGGTCGATCAGGTGGACACGCTGCGCGATGCCGTCGCGCGTTATGGCGAGGCGACGGCCCATGCACGCAAGCTGCGCGGAACGCCGGACGCGCTTGGGATCATCGAACGCGAGGCGGTGCCTGCCATGAAGGTCATTCTGAACAGCGTCGGCGCGCTTTCGCAACTGCAACAGCAGACCGCGGCCGAGGAGACCCAGCGTTCGGAAAACGCCTATTACTCCACCCGCAACATTCTCGTCGCGATCGTCGCCGCTGCCGTTCTCCTCGGCCTTGGCGCAGCCGTCTGGCTGAGCCTTCTCGTCAACCGGGGGCTTTCCGTCGCCGTTGCGCAAACCGAGCGGCTCGGCAGGGGCGAGATCGCCGAGGCCATTCGCCATGGGCGCCGCGACGAGATCGGCACGCTGCTCGACCGGTTGGAAGAGACGCGCGCCCGCCTGCGGGACATCTTGTCCGAGGTGCGCGCGTCGGCCGATCAGGTGGCCGCAGGCTCCAGCCAATCGGCCGTCGCGGCCGAGCAATTATCGTCGGGCGCGACGGAACAGGCCGCCGCCTCCGAACAGGCCTCGGCGGCGGTGGAGGAGATGACCGCCAATCTGCGCCAAAGCGCCGAGAATGCCGGGCAGACCGAGGCGATCGCGCGGCGCGCCTCGCAATCGGCCCGCGAGACGAGCGAGGCGATGATCGGCTCCGTTCAGGCGATCCACACGATCTACGAGCATATCCGCATCGTGCAGGACATCGCGCGCCAGACCGATCTCCTGGCCCTGAACGCCGCGATCGAGGCGGCACGCGCCGGTCAGCACGGCAAGGGGTTCGCGGTGGTCGCCTCCGAGGTGCGCAAACTCGCCGAGCGTTCGCAGCACGCGGCGAGCGAGATCGCAACGCTGTCGGACTCGACGCGCCGTGCGTCCGACGAGGCGGGCCGCAAGCTCGCCGAAATGGTGCCCGACATCGAGCGCACGGCCGAACTCGTCATGGAGATTTCCGCTGCCGCGCGAGAACAGTCGGTCGGCGTCAGCCAGATCAACCAGGCGATCCAGCAGCTCGATCAGGTCACGCAGTCGAACGCCGGGGCGTCCAACGAATTGTCCGCGACGGCCGTGCAACTGGCCAGCGAGGCGTCCCGCCTCAACGAGCGAGCCAGCTATTTCCAGATCCATGCCAAGGACGACGCGCCGGCAGACATCGCTAAACGCGGGGCCGCCGGCAGGGCGTCGCCTGAAACCGTCACGGCATCGCGGGACGATAACCTGCTCCCGGACGCCGACGAGCGGCCTGTCGCCCTGCGCCGCCGCGCATGACCATCCGTGGGTGCGGCAGCGCTAGACCCGAACCCTTTTAATGCCTCAGCCCTTCGCCTTCGGGCGACGGTAGCGGATTTCCTCGAAGCGCATCCGCAGCGTATCCACCAGAAGCAGGCGGCCGATCAGCGGCTCGCCCGCGCCGGTCGCCAGCTTGATCGCTTCGCAAGCGGCGAGCGTGCCGAGAATGCCGGTGACGACGCCCAGAATGCCGGCCTCCGCGCAGGTCGGTACGAGGCCGGCGGGCGGCGGCTCGGGGAAGAGGTCGCGGTAGCGCGGATGAAGCTGGCCTGCGCCATTTTCTCGAAAGGGCACGAGGACGGTCAGCGAGCCGGAGAAGCGCTGCACCGCCGCCGTCACCAGAGGCTTTTCCAGCCGCTCGCAAAGATCGGCGAGCGCATAGCGCGTGGCGAAATTGTCCGAACCGTCGATCACGATGTCGTAATCGGCGATCAGAGCCGCGCCGTTCTCGGCGGTGAAGCGCAAGGGATGGGGCTCGACCGCGACATGCGGGTTCAGCCGCTCCAGGGCCTCTCGCGCGCTGTCGAGCTTCGGGCGTCCGATATCGGGCGTGCCATGCAGGATCTGGCGCTGGAGGTTGGACAGGGACACGGTGTCGTCGTCCACGATCCCGAGCGTGCCGACACCCGCCGCCGCCAGATACAAGGCGACCGGCGAGCCGAGGCCGCCCGCGCCGAGAATCAGAATGCGCGCCCGCTTCAATCGCTGCTGCCCCGGCCCGCCGATATCGGCCAGCACGAGATGCCGGGCGTAGCGTTGCAGCTCGTCGCCCGATAGGGGAGGGGCATCCGTCATAGGGCGGCTCCGTTGCGGATCTCGACCATCTGTGCGCGACCGGCCAGCGCGTCGAACAAGGCCGCGTCCGTGCCGGTCAGGAAGGCCTGAACGCCGAGATCGTCCAGAATGTCGAACAGGGCGGCGCGGCGGCCAGGGTCGAGATGGGCGGCGATTTCGTCCAGAAGCAAAAGCGGCGTCATGCCGCTGGAGGCTTCCACGAGGCGCGCATGGGCGATCACCAGACCGACGAGCAGCGCCTTTTGCTCGCCCGTGGAAGACAGCGCGGCCGGCATGGATTTGGCGCGGTGAATGACGTCTAGATCGCCGCGATGGGGCCCTTCCAGCGTGCGCCCGGCCGCGCGGTCGAGCCCGCGCCGGGCGCGCAGGCGCACGCCGATCCGGTCTTCGAGGTCCACCGCCGCGCCCTGAAGATCCAGCTCTTCGTAGCCGGATTGAAGATGCAGATCGGCAACCGGAAAGGGCGAGCCGCCGATGCTTTCGATCGAGCCGCGCAGCCGCTCCACCAGATCGGCGCGGGCGAGCGCGATGGCAAGGCCCAGCTCGGCCATCTGCGCTTCGATGCCCGAGAGCCAGCCATCGTCCATCCGGTCCTCGGACAGGAGCCGGTTGCGCCCGCGCATGGCCTTCTCGTAGTCGAGCACGCGCCTTCCATGGCCAGGATCGACGGTCAGAACCATGCGGTCCAGAAAGCGGCGGCGCTCGGCGGCGGGGCCGGTGAAGAGTCCGTCCATGGCCGGCGTCAGCCAGACCACGCGCAGATGATCGAGAAGCTCGTCGCCCGTGCGCGCCTGCGCGCCGTCGATCCGCAGGATGCGGTTCGCGCCATTCTCCTCGTCCGGGCGAACCAGCGTCAGGAGATCTCTGATTTCGCCATCCTCCTCCCGCAGGCGGGCGCGCACGGAAAAGCCGCCCGAGCCCCGCGCGCGCGCGATCTCGCCATAGCTCGCCCGGCGCAGGCCGCGCCCGGGCGAGAGAAGCGACAGCGCCTCCAGAAGATTGGTCTTGCCCGCGCCGTTGTCGCCATGGAACACGACGAAGCGCGAACTCAGGTTGAGGCTGAGGGTCGGGTAGTTGCGGAAGTCCACGAGGCCGAGCCCGGCCACGCGAATGCGGGCATCGGGGCCGGGCGCTGGATCGGATGGCATGGATTGAAGGTCGAGGGCCGGCCTCAAACGCGCATGGGCATCAGAACATAAAGCGTGCGCTCGTCGCCCCCGTCCTTGATCAGCGTCGGCGAGCCGGGATCGGCCATCATGAACACGGCCGATTCGCCCGACAGCTGCCCGGTGATGTCGAGGAGATATTTGGCGTTGAAGCCGATCTCCAGCTCGTCGGAGTCATAGCCCACGGCCAGTTCCTCGGTCGCCGTGCCGGCATCGGGCGAATTGACGGTGAGCACGAGCTGGCTGGCCGAGACCGCGAGCTTCACCGCCCGGCCGCGCTCGGACGAGATGGTCGACACGCGGTCCACCGCATGGGCGAAGCTCTGGCGATCCAGCGTCAGCGCCTTGTCGTTGCCGGTGGGGATGACGCGCTGATAATCGGGGAAGGTGCCGTCGATCAGCTTCGAGGTCATGACGACCGGGCCGATCGTGAAGCGGATCTTGGAATCGGACAGTTCCACCTCCACCATCTCGGCGCCTTCGCCGAGCAGCTTCTGGATTTCCGACACGGCCTTGCGCGGCACGATGATGCCCGGCATCCCTTCGGAGCCCGCCGGCGCGTCGGTTTCGGCGCGGGCGAGGCGATGCCCGTCGGTCGCGACCGAGCGAAGCTGCAGCGCGCCGCCCGACTCCAGCGTGTGGAAGAAAATGCCGTTCAGATAATAGCGCGTCTCTTCGGTCGAGATCGCGAATTGCGTGCGCTCGATGAGGCGCGCCAGATCGCCGGTCTTCAGCTTGAAGGCATGGGTGAAGGTGCCGGCCGTGATGTCCGGGAAGTCGGCTTCCGGCAGGCACTGAAGGCGGAAGTTCGAGCGGCCCGAGGTGACGGTCATCTGCCCGCCGTTTCCGTCGGTCTGGAGCATGACCTCCGAGCCGTCGGGCAGCTTGCGCACGATGTCGTAGAGGAGATGGGCGGGCACGGTGGTCGCGCCCGGCTGCTCGCTCATGGCCGGCACGGTTTCGGTGATCTCGATGTCGAGATCGGTCGCCTTCAGGCGCATGCCCCCGTCTTCCGTCTTCAGGAGGACGTTGGACAGGATCGGGATCGTGTTGCGCCGCTCCACCACGCGCTGGACGTGGCTCAGCGACTTGAGGAGGTTCGACCGCTCGATGAGAATACGCATGGCGAAAAGACCGTTCGGGAACTTGAGGATGCGCCGAGAACCGGCACCCGCGCAAAGGTCCGAACCTTGTAGAATAGGACCAAGGGCGGGCGCAAAAGAAAAAGCGCCTGCGGGCCGGCCTTGCGCGGAAGCCGGCGGGCCAAGGGCAAGCGCCGAAGCGGGCTGCGCGGGCGGCCCGCCCATGCGGCCGAAAGACCGGCGAAGGGAAGGTCCGGCGCGCTGATGCCCGGACCTTCGATCGAGGGCGTTTCGCCTGCGCTTATTCCTCGATCATGCGGCGGATGACGTCGAGCTCTTCGGCGAGCTTCTGGTCGCTCGCGCGCTCGGCCTCGATCTTGCGCACGGCGTGAAGCACGGTCGTATGATCGCGCCCGCCGAATCTACGGCCGATTTCGGGCAGCGAGCGCGGCGTCATGGTCTTGGCGAGATACATGGCGATCTGGCGCGGGCGCACGATGGTGCGCGTGCGCCGGGCCGAGAGGATGTCCGTGCGCGACACGTTGTAATGGCGCGAGACGAATTTCAGGATGTCCTCGATCCGCACCCGCTTTTCGCCGCCCGCGCGGGTCAGCTGGTTCAGGAGGTCGTCGAGATGCTGGTTCGAAAGCGGCTGGCCGACCGAGTGCCGGAAGGCGATCTGGTTGAACGCGCCTTCCAGATCGCGGCCCGAACCGGTCACGCGCCGGGCGATCGTGTCGAGCACGCCCTCGTTGATCGCAAAGCTCGGATCGGCGGCCTTCATGGCATCGACGCGCGCGGCGATGATGCCCTTGCGCATGTCGAAGTCGGGCGAGACGATCTCGATGGCGACGCCGCCGGCGAGGCGCGAACGCACGCGGCTGTCGAGCGATTCCAGCTCGAAGGCCGGCCGGTCCGCCGCCACGATGACCTGCCGCGCGGAATCGATCAGCGCGTTGAGAAGATGGCAGAATTCCTGCTGGATCGACTTGCCCTGCAGGAACTGCATGTCGTCGATGATCAGGATGTCGATGCCGCGCAGGTTTTCCTTGAAGTCGAGCGCCTGGTTGTCGCGGATCGCGGTGGCGAAGCGCCACATGAAATATTCGGCCGTGAGATAGACGACGCGCGGGCGATCCTCACGCTCCAGCGCCGCATTGGCGATGGCCTGGAGGAGGTGCGTCTTGCCCAGGCCCACCGAGGCATGGAGGAAGAGCGGGTTGAAGCGCACCGACTGCGGCCCGTTTTCGGCGATCGAACGCGCGGCGGCGAGCGCCACGCGATTGGACGCGCCTTCCACGAAGCTCTCGAAGACATAGCGCGGATCGAGCGGCGAGCCGAAATCGCTCTGCGGGCGAACGGTTTCGACGCCGGCCGCGCGCTCGGCTGTCGCCGCGCGGGGCGTCGGCGCGGGCAGGGCTTGGGCGGCGGGCGTGAGAGCCGGGGCGGCTTCGGCGCGGCGCTGCGCCGGGGCCGGCGCGCCCGAGCCGCGCACGGCGGAGCGTACCGCGATGTCCACCTTCAGCGTGCCTGGAATCTCTTCGGAGAAGATCTGGAGCAGGAGGTCCTTGTAGTGACCGTTGATCCAGGTGCGCAGGAAGGCGGTCGGCACTGAGAGCTGCACCACGCCCTTGCCGGCCTGTTCGAGCTTCATGCGCGTGAACCAGGAGGCGAAGACATCCGGGCCGAGATGGGCCTTGAGGCGCGCGTTCACGCGGTCGATGATCTCGGCTTCACCGTGGGCGGGGCTCATGGCGGGCTCGTTTGGCTGGATGCGGGCTGCGACGGCGGTGGTGATGGGAACCGCGCGGGAGGCGGGGGCGCGCAGCGGAGCGCGCGGCGCCTTGGGCGGCGTGGCGGTCGAGAGGCCGGCCATTATTTCTGCCTCCAGGGAAGACCTGCGGCCTTCCAGCCGGCGATCTGGCCGCGATGGCCCTCCTCGTCGGGCGGGCCTTCGAACCCGTCCAGAACGTTGAAGCAGTTGGCAAAGCCGAGATCGGTCAGCGCGCTGGCGCTCGCCATGGACCGGGCGCCCGAGCGGCACAGGAAGAAGACGGGCGAGGTCTCGCTGCCGCCCGATGCCTTGATGGCCTCGGCGACGCGGGGCGCGAAGCTGCCGTCGATCGACATGGAAGGATAGGTCTGCCATTCCGCGAAAAGCGGCTGCGGCCGGCCGGCCGGCGCCAGCGGAAAGCCCACGAAGTTCCATTCCGCGCTGGTGCGCACGTCCACGAGAAAGGCGGGTTCGTCGCTGTCGAGCGCGGACCAGCACTCGGCCGGTGTCACGTCGCCCTTGTAGGAACGGCTCATGGGGAACTCCAGACTGACCGGCGCTCGGAGAGGCCGGCAAAACGCAGGAACAACCGACCTTGGCCCCGAGCTACAAGGAGTTGCGGGGACGCGATCGGACAGAATGAAAGAAATTAGCGAGAACGGCGAGTTGCGTTCCAGATGGGGTTCATCGTGCGCATTTCTTATGGAAAACGCATCTTGTCCCCATCCTTCGGCTGCCATGGCTCTTGTCGTGAGGGAAAAGCTACGCAATCCGACCAGTCCGGGGCAAGCTTTGAATCGCGATTCTGCGTGGCTCTGCGCCCAGCATCCGGCGCGTTCATGGCGCTGTCGCAAAGTGGCCCAAACTTAATCGTCTGATTCACTTGTGGATTCCGCTCGGGGGCGAGGATGACGGTGGATTGAGGCGGGAATACGAGTTTTTTTTGTCGCATCCCGATTGACTCGCGATGGCGTCCCCCTGCTCGCCGCAAGACTCGGGGGCTCATGGGTGACCTTCTTCAAGTCGTTGTTTTATATGATCATTTTTGAGTGGGATGGAATCGTCGGGAATCCGGGGATTCTGAAAAATCAAGGTGGAAAATCGGGAACCGATAGGCAGCCTGAGCATTGTGCCGAGTCGTCCACAATGACAGTTCGATGACGGGCCGATCGCGCGATTTGACGGAAGCGTGACGCTTTCGTGACACGTGGAAAGGTTCCCTGATCCTTGGCCGCGCCCGCAAAAAGACTTATCCGCGCGGGCATTGCACAACGAAAAAGGCCCGAGGCGTGCGCCTCGGGCCTTCATCACATCGAAACCGTTCGAGCGAGCTCGATCAGGCGGCGCCGACGGCCTTCACGCGGCTCGACAGACGCGAGATCTTGCGCGACGCGGTGTTCTTGTGGATCACGCCCTTGGCAGCGGCGCGGGCCAGTTCGGGCTCGGCAACCTTGAAGGCGGCGCGGGCAGCTTCGTGGTCGCCCGACAGGATCGCTTCCTCGACCTTGCGCAGGAAGGTGCGCACGCGCGAGCGGCGCGTCTTGTTGATCAGCGTGCGGCGGGCGATCTTGCGTGCGGCCTTCTTGGCCGACGGCGTATTGGCCATGTGTCGTTTCTCTCGTGTTCGTATGTGGACCCGGGCGACCGACAGGGTCGACCAGCATCCGACGCGAAGGGGTCGATCGCCGAGGGGCGCCCTGACAGGATGTCCTGATGCTGGGTGCGCCACGGCATAACAGGCCGCATCCGAGGATGCCGCCGGAAATCTGCGCGCCTTATAGGCCGATCACCATGTCGCGTCAACCGAACGCAGGAGCCTCCGGCGGATCGGGCAGACAGGGGACGCAAGGGCGCTCTGTCGGATTTCTCCCGGCTTTCGCACGCGCGCGGCGCGTCGTTAACTCCTCGCTAACGGAGCGGGCCGCCCGTCTCCGAAGCGGGAGGGAAGCTGCGATGCGCGTAGGGGCTTTTGCACTGGTGGCCTTGGCCGTTTTTTGGCCCGATCTGGTGGAAGCGAAGGCGCCCGCGCCGCCGAGCCCGCCCGAGATCACCTGGGACTGGTACAAGGCGGGCGAGACCTATCTGCGCTACAAGGTGCCCAATCCCGCCCTGTCCACGCGCTATTTCCGCAAGGCGGCGGAGCGCGGCAACACGTCGGCGCAATACAAGCTCGGGGAGCATTACGAAAACGGCGTCGGCGTGACCAAGAACTATCGCGAGGCCTATCGCTGGTATCGGCGGGCCGCCGACTCGGGCGACCGCTATGCCGCGTTCAAGGTCGGCTGGTTTCTCCAGAAGGGCATGGGCGTGCGCCATTCCTCGCGCGAGGCGGCGCGCTGGTATCAACGGGCGGCCGACCAGAACAATCCCTGGGGCTACCATATGTTGGGCTTCATGCTGGCCGATGGCGAGGGCGTGCGCCGCGACCCGGCCAAGGCGCGGCGCTATCTCGAAATCTCCGTGCGCGAAACCGGCGATCAATGGGCCAAGTGGAAGCTCGCCCAACTCCTGCAAACCAGAGACCCGGAGCGGGCGCGCAAGCTTTATGCGGAAGCCGCCGCGCAAGGAAACGGCGAAGCGCGGCGCGAACTCGCCGCCATGCGCTGACGCCCGGAGCGATGGAGGGCGATGGAGGGGCGGGAGGCGGGAGGCGATAGACCCGCGCGACGGCGAGACGGCCTGGGGC